>JBDTTU010000158.1:0-7019 GCA_039930465.1 Burkholderiales bacterium | reverse complement strand
GCGTCAACCGCGTCTATGGCGACAAGCCGGGCGGCTTGATCGTGGACCTGCTGGGGCTGGCCGATCAATTGGCCGATGCGCTGGCGATCTACACGCAGGCCGGAGGCACGGGCGAGGCGGTGAGAAACGTGCAGAACGAAGCGGTGCCCGCGATGCAGGCCGCTTTCGAGAAGCTGCGCAGCTTCTTCCACGGCTGCAGCTATGAGCTGGCGCTCGATGCCCCGCCACAGTCTGTGCTGACGGTTTATCTTCGCGCGATCGACCATGTGTTCGGGCAAGACGATGGCTGGAACCGGGTTCGCACCCTGGTGAAGGAACTGTCAGCGGCTTTTGCCTTGGCGGTGCCGCGGCCAGAGACCGAAGCCATCACGCCCCACCTGGCGTTCTTTCAGCGTGTGGTGGCGATGATCCGCAAGCGGTTGGCCGATGATGACGGTGCAGGTGCGGGACATGCCCGCCAGCGCGACATCGACGCCGCCGTGCGCCAGGTTATCGGCGGTGCGGTGAATGCCGACGAAGTGATCGACTTGTTCGCCGTGGCCGGGCTGGACGAGGCCCGCCTCGACATCCTCAGCGACGAGTTCCTTGGGCGAGTGGCTGCGTTGGAGCAGAAGAACCTGGCGCTGGAGACTCTACGCAAACTGCTGAGCGACGAGATCCGCAGCACCGAGCGCACGAACCTCGTGCAGAGCAAAAAGCTGCGCGAAGCGCTCGAAGAAGCCATGCTGCGATACATCAACAAGGCGATCAGCACCGCAGAGATGATCTCGCGCCTCATCGACTTGGCCAAGCATCTGCGCGGCGCGCGAAGCCACGGACAAGAGCTCGGCTTGAGCAGCGAAGAAACCGCGTTCTACGATGCGCTGGCCGAAAACGGATCAGCCAGAGATGTGATCAAGAGCGACACGCTGCGATTGATGGCACGCGAGCTGACCGAAATGGTCAAGAAGATGCCAAAGCTTGACTGGACCGAGCGCGAGTCGGTACGGGCAACCCTGCGCCGCAATGTCCGCCGGCTGCTGGCCAAGTACGGCTACCCGCCGGATCTCGCTGAAGGAGCGACACAGCTTGTATTGCGACAGGCGGAGTTGTCGACCGGAAACTGGGTGTAGATGAGCGGTCTCCCTCGGTTCTGAGAGCCACACATGCGCATGTTCAGTGTGACCCTGCGCGTACTCGCGCACTGGCCGTCTCCAGCTCACGCCAAGCAGGCTTGCCCGGCGCGAAGCGCTGGCGCATGTACGCCGCGAGCTGCGCCACTTGCACATCGTCCAGGTTGTGTCGAAACGCCGGCATGAAGCCGATGTCTTTTGTGGCCGGTTCGCGAATGCCTTCAAGGATCACGCGCAGCAGGTTGTCGGGGCGCGCGCTGTGCAGGTTGCTGTTGAGTGCGAGCGCGATGTTCTGGCCGAGCAGCACCGGGCCTTCGCCGTCGTGGTGGCAGGCGCCGCAGGCGGCGGTGAAGAGGCGCTGGGCCGGGCCAACAAGCGTGCGCTCTTGTGCCACGCTTTCTGCGATGAGCGCAGGCGCCGAAGCAGTGTCGTTCGACGCGGCAGCCGGTGTGTTGAACGACGCGAGGTAGACCGCCATCGCCCGCACATCGGCCTCGGGCAGCTCGCCGAGTTGCTCCACCACCGGCGCCATCGGCCCGGCAGCAACGCCGTGTTGTGCCGAATGGCCGAAGCGCAGGTAACTGAACAGCTCGGCTTCAGTCCACGGCAGCGGCGCATGGCTCAGCGACGTGAGCGGCGGCGCTTCCCAGCCGTCGACCACTGCGCCGGCCAGGTACCCGCTGCCGCCCTGCTCGGCACCAAGCGCGTTGCGGGGTGTGTGGCAACCTCCGCAGTGGCCCAGGCCGTTGACGAGGTAAGCGCCGCGGTTCCATTCGGCCGATTGCGACACGCCCGCGGCCACCGGCCCGGGCGTGAGGTAGAGCGCGTTCCACAGCGCCATCAGCGGGCGCACGCTGAACGGGAATGCGAGCTTGGTTTCGGGCACGACAGACGCCACGGCAGGCTGCGCCATCAGGTACGCGTACAAGGCCGTGAGGTCGTCGTCGCTGGTCTGCGTGAACGCGGTGTACGGGAACGCGGGGTACAGGTGTTTGCCGTCGCGCGACACGCCTTCGCGCATGGCCCGCTGGAACGCACTGAACGACCACGCACCGATGCCGCTGGCCACGTCGGGCGTGAGGTTGGTGGTGACGACCGTGCCGAACGGCGTCTCCATCGCGCGGCCACCGGCGTTCGGCACGCCGCCGGGCGCGGTGTGGCAGACGATGCAGTCCCCCGCGGCCGCAAGCACACGGCCACGTTCGATCGTGGCGGCGGTGTAGACGCTCGCGCTCGCCGCCACCACCGGTGCGATGGCCGAACGCCAGCCGAGCAATGCGGCGCCGAGGCCGATGGTGCCGGCCGCGAGCGCCACCGCCTTCGCCCACAAACCGCGCTGGCGTGGCCACCTGGCGTTATGCGGCAGGGCGGGCAGCGCGGTGGCGAGTAGCGGCGGCGCGCCGGCCGCGTTCGTCGCTTTCAACTCGGCCGAACCGGCCGATACGTTCAACGCCGCCCTCACCACCTCGGGTGTGAACGGCGGTTCGCGAAAACGCACGCCGGTCGCGTCGAAGATCGCGTTCGCGATCGCTGCCGTGCCCGGCACCGACGACGACTCGCCGGCCCCCAGCGGCGGCTCGCCCGGCCGCGGCATCATCATCACTTCCACGACCGGCACTTCGCGGAAGCTGAGGATCGGGTAGCTGCCCCACTCGCGCGCCACCGGCAGGTGGGTCTTCGCATCGAGCGGCAGCGCCTCTTTCAGCGCGCGGCTGGTGGTCTGCAGCACGTTGCCGTGGATCTGGTGCTGCACACCGGCGGGGTTGATCATCAGGCCTGCGTCGTGGCCCACGACGACGCGGCTGACGTGCACCTCGCCGGTGTCGCGGTTCACTTCCACGTCGGCCACCCACGCGGCCCAGGCTGCGCCGAAGCCGGGGAACTTGCTGTGCACATAACGTGCATAGGCGAAGCCCTGGCCTTTGAGCACATGGCCATCGGCCGCTTGCTGCCGCGGCTGCGTGTGGGCGAGCCAGCCGGCACGGGCCGCAGTGGCTTTCACCAGCTCGCTCGCGCGTTCGTCGTTCAGGTGCTGCAGGCGGAACGCGACCGGGTCGGCCCCGGCGGCCGTGGCCAGCTCGTCCACATACGACTCGTGCGCGAACGAGTTCGGCAAGGCCGACACACCGCGCAGCCACGAAGCCCGCAGGATCGGCGCCATGTCGTTGGCGACGACGCGCAGACATCTGTAGTCGTAGGGCGGCACCGCCGTGCGGTCGCCCATCTCGTAGGCGGCCGACGCCGGCTCGACCGTGCGCGTGAGCAGCAGCGCCAGTGTGGGTGCGCCGTTCGACGGGTATGAGGTTTGAAAGTCGTAGGCGGCCACGCTGGCATCGGCGTTCAGCCCGCCATTCACCTGCATCAGTTGCGCCGCGCCCTTGGGCTCCCACAGGTGTTCCTGCTCGCGCGAGAGCTGCACCCGCACAGGGGCGCGCACGGCGCGTGACAGCAGCGCCGCATCAGCCGCCACGTCGTCGGCGCAGTTGCGGCCATAACAACCGGCGGCTTCCATGCGGACAACGTCGATGGCGGTGTCGGCCAGGCCGGTGAGAAGCGCCAGGTCGGCGCGCAGCACGTGTGGGTTCTGGGTGCCGGCCCACACGGTCATCGTGCCTTCTTGCCAGTCGGCCAGCGCACACGACGGGCCGATGGATGCGTGCAACTGGTACGGCCACACGTAGTTGCGCTGCATCGGCTGGGCCGCGGCGGCGATGGCGCCGTCCACGTCACCCTGTTCCACCAACACACGCCGTGTCGAGGGGTTGTGGCGCAGCGCGCTCTGCAGGTCGCCCAGCGCTTGCATGCCGGGCCACGGTTTCCAGGTGACCTCTAGCGCATGCATCGCCGCTTCGGCCTGCTCTTCGCGTTCGGCAACGATGCCGACGAAGTCGCGGATCACGACCACCGCGCGAATGCCGGGAATGTGCGCGATCGAACTCTCATCGACCGATTCGAGTGTGTTGCCGATGAACTCGCCCGCGTCGACACCGGCATACGGTGGGCGCACGACCCGGCCGTGCAGCATGCCGGGCAGGCGCTTGTCGTGCACGAAGGTTTCAACGCCGGTCGCCTTGGCCCTTAAATCGATACGCGGCGCATCGGTGCCGACGATGCGGTAGTCGCTCAGTGACTTCAGCGGCGCATCGAACGAGAGTGGCAGTTCGAGGTGCCGGCCCGCGAGCAACGCAGCGTGATCGACTGGCTGCGTGTCGGACTGCGCCACCAGCCACGCCCGCGCCTGCGCGGCCGCCTGGCGCAGCGGCAGCGCGTGAATCTGGATCGACGCGCTGGCGATCGTCGCGCCCTGGTTCGGAACGAGCGCGGTGCTGCCGAGCACCATGTTGACTGCGCTCAGTTCGACTTCGAGTTCTTCGGCCACGATCTGCGCGAGCGCGGTGCGCAACCCGGTGCCGAGGTCGACGTGGCCATGCATCGCGGTGACGCTGCCGTCGTCCCACACCGCGATCAATATTTCGTCGCCTTCGGCCGGGTTGGCCGGCACGGCGGCGGGCTGGCCGGCGACCGGCGGGCCGGGCGGCGGTGGCGCGCGGGTCACCAACAACACACCGATCGCGGCCCGCAGATCGGCGCGGCTCTTCGGCGTGTCGGCGCGACGTGTCGTCATGCCTTTTCCATCAACTCGGCCGCACGTTGCACGGCCTGCAGGATTTCGAGGTGCGCGCCGCAACGGCACAGGTTGTGCGCGAGCGCATCACGCGTTTGTTGTTCCGTGGGGCGCGGGTAACGCTTGAGCAACGCAACCGTGCTCATGATCATGCCGTTCAGGCAGTAGCCACATTGCGCGGCTTGCGCTCCGATGAAGGCTTGTTGAACCGGGTGAAGTTCACCGCCCGTACCAAGGCCTTCGAGCGTGGTGATGCTGCGCCCTTCGACACCGCCGACCGGAATCACGCAGGCCCGCGCTTCGACGCCGTCGACGAACACCGTGCAGGCGCCGCACTCGCCGAGCCCGCAACCGAACTTGGGCGCGTTCAGCTCAAGGTCGTTGCGCAACACCGTGAGCAGCGGCGCATCACGCGGCACTGCGAGCGACACGGCGCGGCCGTTGACCACCAACTCAACGTTGGCCGTCACTGCGCCGGGCGCCTCTTGCCGCAAGCCGGGAACCTCAGGCCAGGTCGGCCGACTGGATGCGCTTCACGCCCTTGGCCGCCATCGCTTTCCACGCCGCTGCGAGCGAACCGTTCAGGTCGATGGCGCGTGTGGCGTCTTCGATCACGTAGACGGTGAAACCGGCCTTGCGCGCGTCCATCGCCGTCCAGGCGACGCAGAAGTCGGTGGCCAGGCCGGTGATGTAGAGCGTCTTGATGCCACGCGCTTTCAGGTAACCGGCCAGGCCGGTGGCCGTCTTGTGGTCGGCTTCGTCGAAAGCCGAGTAGCTGTCCATCTCTTTGTGGAAGCCCTTGCGGATGATGATTTGCGCGGTCGGCAACTTCAGGTCTTTTTGCAAGGCGGCGTCTTCGGTGCCTTGCACGCAGTGGTCGGGCCACAGCACCTGGGTGCCGTAGCTGAGCTTGGCGGTCTCGAACGGCTTCTTGCCGGGGTAGGTGCTGGCGAACGACGCGTGGCCTGGCGTGTGCCAGTCTTGCGTGACAACGATGTTGCCGAAGCTCGCCGCCAGTTTGTTGATGACCGGCACGACCGCTTCGCCGTCTTTCACCGGCAGCGTGCCGCCGGTGACGAAGCAGTTCTGCACGTCGACGACGATCAACGCGCTCTTCGCGTCGGGCGTGATCTTCGCGGCGAAGCTGTGGCCGGTTGCGGCCATGAGGCCGGTACCGGCCAGGGCTTTCAACAGAGTTCTGCGGGTGCTCATGAGGTGACTCCTTGGGATGGGTGGCGAAGCATCACGCGCTCTACCCTCTAGACGCTGAGGTAAGCGCGGCGCACTTCTTCATTGGCCGAGAGTTCAGCCATCGAAGCCTGGTAGCGGATCTGGCCCTTTTCGAGCACGTAGGCCCGGTCAGACACCAGCTCCGCGAAATGCATGTTCTGTTCCGACAGCAGGATGCTCACACCCTGCGCCTTGAGTTCGAGAATCATCTGCGCCATCTGCTCGACGATGACCGGCGCCACGCCTTCGCTCGGCTCATCGAGCAGCACGACAAACGGGTTGCCCATCAGCGTGCGCGCGACGGTCAGCATCTGCTGTTCGCCGCCGCTCATGCGGCCGCCGGGGCGCTCGGGCATTTCGCCGAGATTGGGGAAGAGCTTGAACAGGCGCTCGGGTGTCCACAGCGGCGCGGCGCTGCCGTCGGGCCACGTGCGCGCGGGCTGTTTGCCAACTTCGAGGTTTTCCAACACCGTGAGGTCGGCGAAGACACGCCGGTCTTCAGGCACGTAGCCCAGGCCGAGGCGGGCGACGTCGTGCGGTTCGGCCTTGGACACGTCTTTGCCGAGAAAGCGGGTCGTGCCCTTGCGCTTGGCGAGCAGGCCCATCAGCGCCTTCAGCGTGGTGGACTTGCCCGCCCCGTTGCGGCCCATCAGGGCGACGACTTCGCCGCGGTTGACCTGCAGGTCGACGTCGAACAGGATCTGCGCCGCGCCGTACCACGCGTTCAGCCCTTTCGCTTCCAGCAGCGTGGTGTTGCTCATGCCGGCATCGCCTTCTTTTCGAAGGTCTTGCCGCTGCCGAAGTACACCTCTTGAACTTTCGGGTGGTCGCGAATCTCGGCCGGTTTGCCTTCGGCGATGAGCCGGCCGCGGGCCAGCACGATCAAGCGGTCGGCATACGCGAACACCACGTCCATGCTGTGCTCGGTGAACAGCACCGCCATGCCCCGTTCAACGACGAGCCCTTTGGTCAGCGCCATCAACTCGTTGCGCTCTTTCGGCGCCATGCCGGCGGTGGGCTCGTCCATCAGCAGCAGCTTGGGCGCGTTGGCC
>JBDTTU010000157.1:0-7157 GCA_039930465.1 Burkholderiales bacterium | reverse complement strand
CTGCCCTACACCTCGACCGTCGTGATCGACAAGTTCGAGGAAGAGGGCAACCTGCGACGCATCTCGGCCAGCATCGTGGTCGAGCGCGACGCGCACAAGGGCATGATCATCGGCAGCGGTGGCGAGCGCCTGAAGCGCATCGGCTCCGAAGCGCGCCAGGAACTCGAGAAGCTGATGGACGCCAAGGTGTTCATCGAACTCTGGGTCAAGGTGCGCTCGGGCTGGGCCGACGACGAAGCGCACCTGCGCTCCTACGGCTACGAGTGACGGCGCCGATGGCGACGACGCGGGCTTCGCGCGGCTCGGCCCCTCTCGCCGCCTATGTACTGCACCGCTACGACTGGAGCGAATCGAGCCTGATCCTCGACCTGTTCACGCGTGAGCAGGGGCGTCTGGCGGTCGCTGCCAAGGGCGCGAAGCGGCCCTATTCGCAACTGCGTGCAGTGCTGCTGCCGTTCCAGCGCATCCACGTGAACCTGGGCCGGGCGGCCCGCGACGAAACCTCGAGCGACGTGCAAACCTTGCGTGGCGCCGAGTGGGCTGGTGGTGCCGCGATGCTCACCGGCGCGGCCTTGTTCAGCGGCTTCTACCTGAACGAACTGCTGATGAAACTGCTGGCCCGCCACGACCCGCACCCGGCGCTGTTCGACGCCTATGCGGCAACGCTGCCCACCCTTGCAGAAACCCACGACGTCGTGGTGGAAGCCGCTCTGCGCGCGTTCGAACTCACCTTGTTGCAGCAGGTGGGTGTGCTGCCCGACCTCAGCGTGGACACGCAGACCCAAGAGCTGGTGCAGGCAGGCAAGCGCTACGTGCTCACCGCCGAAGCCGGCCTGACGGGGGCGCGTGCGGAAGAAGATGCGCTCGGCGGCGAAGCGCTCGTTGGCTTGCAGGCGGCGCTCGAACACGGCAGCCTGCCGGCGTTGCAGCAAGCCTGCCGAACTGGCCTCGCGGCGCTGAAGACGCAGCTGCGCGGGGTGATCCAGCACCACTTGGGCTCGACGACGCTGCGAACGCGCCGCGTGATGATGGAACTGCAGGGTCTGTGAGTGGGCGAGGCTTGATGGCGGAGAATCCACCCCCATGAACCCACTGCTCACCACCGGCCTGGATGCCCACCGCGGCACGACCGCGCTGTCGGTCAACGTCAACAAGGTGGCCTTGCTTCGCAACACGCGCACGCTCGAAATTCCGAGCGTGCTGCGCGCCGCCACGCTGGTGCTCGAAGCCGGCGCGCATGGCATCACGGTGCACCCGCGGCCCGACGAGCGCCACATCCGCAAGCACGACGTCTACGAGCTCGCCGAGCTGATGCAGCAGTGGCCGCAGGCCGAATACAACATCGAAGGCAACCCCTTTCACAACCTGATGGACTTCGTGCGGGAACTCTCGGCGAAGAACATGCCATTGCACCAGGTGACCTTCGTGCCCGACAGCGCCGAGCAAAGCACTTCAGACCACGGCTGGCAGTTTCCGCACGACGCACAGCGCCTGGCGCCGTTGATCGATGAAGTCCGTGCTCTTGGCGCACGCGTGAGCCTGTTCATGGACCCGCTGCCGCAGGTGATGAGCGCGGTGCGCGCACTGCGCGCCGACCGGGTCGAGCTGTACACTGAAAGTTATGCGCGGGCCCATGGCACCGAGGTGGGCGCTGCGGTGCTTGCCACCTTCACCGCCACGGCGCAAGCCGCATTGCAGGAAGGGCTCGGCATCAACGCCGGCCACGACTTGAACCGCGCCAACCTCACCCACTTCCTGCGGGCTGTGCCCGGTGTGCAAGAGGTGTCGATTGGCCACGCCTTGATCGCCGACGCGCTCGAACTCGGCTACACCGAGACGGTGCGTGACTACCTGCGCTGCATTCACCGCGCCACGCTGACCGCTTCAGCATGATCTACGGCGTGGGCACTGACATCTGCGACGTGCGCCGCATTGCCGAGACGCTGGCGCGGCGCGGTGAGCGTTTTGCCGAGCGTGTGCTCGGCCCGCACGAGATCGAGGTTTTTCGCGCCCGGCGTGCGAAGGTCGAAGCGCGTGGCATCAGCTACCTGGCCACGCGTTTTTCGGCCAAGGAAGCGTTCTCCAAGGCGATCGGAACGGGCATGCACATGCCGATGACCTGGCGCGCCTGCGAGGTCGTGAAGGCGCCGAGCGGCAAGCCGCAGATCCGTTTGCACGGCGAGCTGGCGGCGTGGTTCGAAGCGAACCGCCTGCGCGCGCATGTGAGCATCACCGATGAAACCGACTACGCGGCAAGCTTCGTCGTCGTTGAACAAGCAGAGGAATGAAGACGATGGACGCCCATGCTCCCGTGGTGCTCGACGTGGCCGGCACCACGCTCACCGCAGATGACAAACGCCGCCTCGCGCACCCGCTGACCGGCGGGCTGATCCTGTTCGCGCGCAACTGGCGCAACCGTTTGCAGCTCACCGAACTCACCTGCGAGATCAAGGCGATCCGCCCCGACGTGTTGATCTGCGTCGACCACGAAGGTGGCCGCGTGCAACGCTTTCGCACCGACGGCTTCACCCACCTGCCGCCAATGCGTGTGCTGGGTGAGTTGTGGATGAAAGACGCACTCACTGCCACCGACGCCGCCACCGCCACCGGCCACGTGCTCGGTGCCGAGCTGCGTGCCTGCGGCGTCGACCTCAGCTTCACGCCGGTGCTCGACCTCGACTTTGGTGCCAGCAGCGTGATCGGCGACCGCGCCTTTCACCGCGACGCGCGGGTCGCCACGCTGCTCGCCAAGAGCCTGATGCACGGCCTGCTGCTCTCGGGCATGCACAACTGCGGCAAGCACTTCCCCGGCCACGGCTTCGTGAAGGCCGACAGCCATGTGGATGTGCCGGTCGACAAGCGCAGCCTCAAGGCGATCCTGTCCGATGACGCCAAACCCTACGAGTGGTTGAGCACGAGTCTCGCCAGCGTGATGCCGGCGCATGTCGTCTACCCGAAGGTCGATGCGTTACCCGCCGGTTTTTCGGCGCGCTGGCTCAAGGACATCCTGCGCATGCAGCTCGGTTTCACCGGCGCGATCTTCAGCGACGATCTGAGCATGGAAGGCGCGCGCCACATCAACGGTGGTCAGGTGAGTTATGCCGAGGCCGCCGCCGTGGCCCTGACCGCCGGCTGCGACCTGGTGCTGCTGTGCAACCAGTCGATCGATGGCGGTGCGGCGGTCGATGCCTTGCTCGACGATCTGGGTGAAGCGCACGCGCAGGGGCTGTGGCAAGCCAACCCCGACAGCGAAGCGCGCCGGCTCGCGCTGCTGCCGCAGACCGCGCCTTTCACCTGGGACGAACTGATGCACTCGCCGGTTTACCAGCGCGCGCTCGAGCGTTTGCCCTGAGCGCTGCTCAATAGGTGTCGCCGACCGGCTGCCGCTGTTTCGGTGCGGGCGGGGCGATATCGAGCGTGAACTTCATCTCCCTGCGCGACTGGATCGTCTCCAGCTCCACGATCTTGGTCTCGAGCTGCAGCTTCTGATAAGGGTGCCAGACATTCACGGTGTAGCGACCTGCCGGCAGGTTGGCGATCTCGGTGTGGCCGTTGGCTGCCGTCTTGGCGAACCAGGGCGAATCCACCACCGCCACATAGGCCAGCATCCAGTCGTGGATGTTGCAGCCGATCACGACCACACCGGGCTTGTCGAACACGATGGGTTCGGCCGGTGTGCCGCTGTAGAGCTGAATGGCGAACGTCTTGGCGGCCGAGAATGAATAGACATGGTGCTTGACCTTGTCGCGGTTCGGGAACAGCACCCGCGTGCCGGTCGAGACCACGGTGACCATGGGTTCGAACTCCCGATCGCGCTGGCCGATCTCGACAGGCGACAGGTTGGGCTTCGCACCATTGCCGTCGAGCCAGACGACGGCATCGCTCACTGCAGCGCCGCGCGGTGTGTTCACCGATACCGACAGTTGCGCGGCACCTGTCGTCTCGGCGAGAGCTGCCAGAAAGAGGGCCGCGGCCGCCGCGCGCATTGGAGCTTACGGCGCGGCAGGGGTGAGCTGAGCCGCAGGATCGATCTGCCAGACCTCGGTGGCCAGCTTCGTATCGCGGTACACGAGCACATGGCGAACCCGAACCGTGGTCTTGCCCCCGTATTCGGCGGTGGCCGTGAGCGTGACACCCTTGGGGTTGGCGTTCTGCGAGATCGTGGTTCGGACCAGGGCGCGCGGCTGACCGTCGTTGTTGGCGATGAATTTCTGCCACAGCTCACGGATCGCGTCCTTGCCGCGGTAGCGGCCGTCCAGGTTTCCGCCGACCCAGTCCATCCACGGGTCGTCCCCGTACGCCGACATCAGCGTGTCGATATCGCCGGCAGCGACGGCTTTCAAGTGGGCGTCGGCGGCGCGTTCGTCGAGTGGGCCCGCGCTGGCGAGAACGGGAAACGAGATTGCAAGAACGAGCAGGGAACGCAGAACTTTCATCGAGATACCTCCAGGCTGTGCAGACTTTAGAGCAGGGGCCGTCGCCTGCTCGTGGGAACAAGGCCGCTTGTGCCGGCCAATCTTGCCCCGAAGACCGGTATACGCCCTGGCCGGTCGAAAGCGTCCCTTCGCAGCACCAGAAGGCGCAAAAAAAAGCACCGCCGGACCGAAGTCACGGCGGCGCGTCGGGCGCCCGGCAGAGAGAGCGTCAGCTCTGCGGCTGCGAGCCTTGCGCGGTCTCGAACGGCAGCTTGATCTGCGACAGATCCTTGCGTGTTTCCACCAGCACCAGCGGGCCGGTGTCGGCGTTTTCCACCGGCTTGCGCTCGCGTGGCACGTGCACCGGCGAGGGCTCGGCAGCCATCGCCGATTGCACCGCGCGGATCTTGTCGGCGTCGGAATTCACCCATTGCAGGCCCGCCGATTCGGCCACGGCCTGCAGCGAGTTCATCGGCAGCACGAAGGGCTCGGCGCTTGCCGCTGCGACAGGAGCCGCCGCGGCAACGATGGCTGGTGCCACCGGCGCGACCCGGATCACTGGCGCCGCCGGAGCCGCTGCCGGCATCACGGCAGCCAACGTCGCTGCCTCGACGATCGGCTCTGCAACGGCCGCTGCAGTTTGCGTCGGCTCGGCCGCCATCACGGGCGATGTGGTGGCGGCGGGCGCCAGCGACTCTGGCGCTTCGTACGAAGCCGCCACAGGTTCGGTGCTCGCGGTCGTCACGCCCTCGGCGGCGACGCCGGTTTCGAGACCGGCTTCATCAGTGCGTTCGCGCCGATTGCGGTCGCGGCCACGGCCACGACGACGGCCTTCGCCGGTTTCGCCGCTGCCTTCGGCGCGCGGTGCGGCGCTGTCGGCCTCGGCAGCGTCGCGAACAGCGTCCGTTGCCGCGGGCGGCTGGTCTTCACCGGTGGCGGCTTGCGCCTGTTCCGTCGAAGCGCCGTCGACGCTGGCTTCATCACGGTCACGGCCACCGCGCCCGCCGCGGCGGTTGCGTCGGCGCCCGCCCTGGCGTTCGCCTTGTGCTTCGCCAGTCTCGGGCGCATCGGCGCCGGGCAATGTGTCGACGAAGGCCTGCGACGAAGCGGCCTCGTCAGAGGCTGAAGCTGCAACCGGTGCCGGATTCGGCTTGCGCGGCTCGCGATCGGGCCTCGGGCCGCGGCGGCCATCACGGCCTTCGCCTCGGCCTTCACCGCGGTTCTCGTCGCGATTGCCTTGTCGGCCACCACGCTCTTCGCCACGGCTGGCTTCGAGCGCTTCGGTGCGAACCACTTCTTCGCCGGCCGGGCGCTCGGTGCGCTCGGGGCGTTTGCCACGGCCCTCGCCGCGTGCTTCACCACGGCCTTCACCACGACCCTCGTTGCGGCCGTCGCCGCGGTCACCACCACGTTTGCCGTCACGGCCACCACGCCCACCGCGGCCACCGCGCTCACCACGATCGCCGCGCTCACCTCGGCCGTCGCGCGACTCGGCGCTCTTGGCCACCGCCGGTGCAGCCGCCGTTGCGGCCACGGCCGGCTTGGCCGGCTCGCCACCGAACAGGCTCTTGACCCAGCTGAAGAAACCACCACCGGCAGGCGCCGCGGCCACGGCCGCGGCCGCTGCCGGCGCCACCACCACGGGCGGTGCCACCACGATCGGCTCGGCCTTCGGTGCGGCCACTGGCGCCGGGGTCTCGGGCAGGATGCCCTTGATGACGGGTTCCTGCTTGGCCTTGGTCTTCTCGCGCCGCGTGATGCCGACTTCTTCTTCGGCCTCGTCGATCATCGTGTAGCTGGCCTGCAGGTTTTCCAGGCGCGGGTCGTCGTGGCGCAGGCGCTCCAGACGGTAGTTCGGCGTGTCGAGGTTCTTGTTCGGCACCAGCAGCACGGTCACGCGCTGCTTGAGTTCGATCTTGGTGATCTCGGTGCGCTTCTCGTTCAGCAGGAACGAGGTCACTTCCACCGGCACCTGCACGTGCACGGCGGCGGTGTTGTCCTTCATCGACTCTTCCTGAACCATGCGCAGGATCTGCAGCGCGCTCGATTCGGTGTCGCGGATGTGGCCGGTGCCGTTGCAGCGCGGGCAGGTGATGTGCGAGCCTTCGCTCAAAGCCGGGCGCAGGCGCTGGCGGCTCAGTTCGAGCAGGCCGAACTTGCTGATCGAGCTGAACTGCACGCGCGCACGGTCTTGCCGCAGCGCGTCGCGCAGCCGGGTCTCGACCTCGCGGCGGTTCTTCGACTCTTCCATGTCGATGAAGTCGACGACGATCAGGCCGCCCAGGTCGCGCAAACGCATCTGGCGCGCGATCTCGTCGGCGGCTTCGAGGTTGGTGCGGGTGGCGGTTTCTTCGATGTCGGAGCCGCGCGTCGAACGCGCCGAATTCACGTCGACCGAAACGAGTGCCTCGGTGTGGTCGATCACGATCGCGCCGCCCGAAGGCAGGTTCACCGTGCGCGAGAACGCGGTCTCGATCTGGTGCTCGATCTGGAAGCGGCTGAACAGCGGCGCGTCGTCGCGGTAGCGCTTGACCTTGTGCGCCGTCTCCGGCATCACGTGGGCCATGAACTGCTGGGCCTGGTCGTAGATGTCGTCGGTGTCGATCAGGATCTCGCCGACGTCGGCGGTGAAGTAGTCGCGGATCGCGCGGATCACGAGGCTCGATTCCTGGTAGATCAGGAACGCGCCCTTGCCGGCCTTGGACGCGCCGTCGATGGCGGTCCAGAGCTTGAGCATGTAGT
>JBDTTU010000156.1:0-7271 GCA_039930465.1 Burkholderiales bacterium | reverse complement strand
TGATCGCGCCGATCAGCGGTTTGCGCCCGGCCTGCACGGTGGCACCAGGGCTGTTCGCACGTACCTGCTTGAAGAACGCATCCGGATCGGCCCGCATCTCCTTCACGTCCAACCCGGCGCAGAAGGCCGGCCCACTGCCCGTGAGGATCAGGACGCGGATCTGGTCGTCTTCCTGGAGCGCCGCAAACGTCTCGCGGAACCGGGTGCACAGGTCCACGGACCAGGCGTTGAGAGACTCCGGCCGATTGAGCGTCAGTACCGCGTAGCCCTCTGGATGCTTCTCCACCAGCAGAACGTCTTCTGACATATCCGGCTCCCGCACGCCAAAACGGCGAGGCTGAACTATCGAACGGACGGCGCGGACCTCCAACGCACAATTTCTGGTGCGAGCCTCAACTTTTCTGAGGCTGCATCGACACCGCGGAGCCGCGCGAACGCACGCTGTTCACTCCGGCCGACGGATGCAAACCTGGCCATCCCGCACGATGGCCGGATAGACCCGGATAGGCGTTTCGGCCGGAAAGGAATCGGCAGCGCCCGTGCGCAGGCAGAACTTGCCGCTGTGCCAGGGACACTCCACTTTCCCGCCTTCGACCATGCCTTCGGACAGCGACGCCTCTCCGTGGCTGCAGGTGTCGTCCGTCACGAAGTAGTCGCCGTCGTCGAAGAATACGGCCAAGGGCGGCAGGCCCTCGGGCTCCACTCGCAGAGCGCCGAAGTCGGCCGCTTCGGCGGCGGAGCAGAGAGCGAGCAGTTCGTTTTCTGTTTGCATGGCTGTCAGTTCAGAGCATCGTCGAGCCGCCGTTGACGCTGATCACCTGTCCGGTGACGAACGAGGCTTCGGGCGAGGCTATATAGGCCACCATTGAGGCCACCTCTTCCTCTTCCGCCGCGCGCCCCATGGGGATCACATCCAGGAAATTCCGGAAGCGCTCCGGGTTGTTGCGCTGGTTGGCGCGGAATTTCTCGGTGCCCACGGCGCAGGGGGCGACTGTGTTCACGGTGATGCCCTCGCGGGCGAACTCCCTTGCCAGTCCGGTGGTGAGGCCGTGCATGCCGCCCTTGGCCGCGTTGTAGCCGGCATGGTTGAACAGGCCGTTGCGTACCGAGTCAGCACCCAGCATCACCACCCGGCCGTACTTGCGCTCCAGCATCGCAGGCAACAGGGCGCGCGTGCACCAGATCGCCGTCCAAAGGTTGCGATCGATCGTCTGCCGCAATGTCTCCGCGGTATGGCTCAAGAACGGCAGGAGCACACCCCCTCCGGCGTTGTTCACGAGTATGTCGATGCGATTGAACTGGGCCAGCGTGACGTCGCGCAGGGCGTCGGCGCCGGCCTCCGTGCACAGGTCACCGATAGCGACCTCCACGCGGCAGCCGAACTCTTCGCCGAGTGCGGCAGCGGCACGGTTCGCTTCGTCTTCCAATACGTCGGACAGCACGATGCTGGCGCCGTCGCTTGCCAGGCGCCGGGCGATAGCCAGGCCGATGCCACCGGCTGCGCCAGTGACGACTGCAACTTGCCCTTCAAGTCGGCGGGCGCTCATAGCAGGATGCTGATGCGGCCTTGCGGGCGCAGCACCTCGGAGTCAAGAGCGCAGAGCTTGGAGCGGATCTGAAACGAATCGCCGTGACACACCAGCCGGTACGTTGCGCCCCCGATGTAGCTGCTGTTGTTGCCATCCTTGAAGCGGTGGACGACGAAGGCGGCGCGCACCTCGATACCGGCGTCGTCCTCACCAACGATACGGACGTTGTGCACCAAGTGGCGGGTGGAGGAGCGCGGCCATTCGGCGTACGCCGTCTTTTTGGCCAGCCGGGCCACGCGCTGGGTCAGCCTCATGCGGTCGTCCGCGATGTAGAACAGGTGATCGTCGGGCGACGCGTTCGCGCCCATGCCCGAAGACGGCACCTGGTAAGTGGCGTCTTCCGTGAAAAGCGCCAGCCAGGCGTCGAGTTGCCAGGTGTCCAGCAGCTCCGCTTCGGCGTACAGGAAATCCTCGACCTGCGCGCGGTTCATGCTTCCACCCGCACGGCCAGCGCACTGCGCGCGGACAAGAGTTCGTGCCAGCGCCGCCAGAAGGTGCGCATCTGGAGTTCGTCCTGCTGGCCACCTGGTTTGCCGGCGAGCTCCCGGCGCATGCCGCGGGAGATGTCGTTCCAGCCGGCCTCCTTGGCATTGGCATAGCCCTTTTGGCACTGTTCCAGCATCTCCACGTCGTCGGGCGTCGCGAACCCACCGGGTCCCAGGAACTCCAGGAAGTTGTTGAGGCGATTCCGGCGCATCCCCACACTCTCCCCGACGGGGGCCATCGCCCAGCCAGTGACATCCATGCGGTCAGGTGCCCGGGGATAAAAGGTGCGCACCGTGATGGCCAGGATGTCCAGCACGCAAAGGTTGGGGAAGATCAGCAGGTTGCGGTCCATGCCGGCGATACGCTCTGCGCGTTCCTTGCCGTACAGCTGCTCCAGCCGAGCGTGTTGCGCCTCCATCTCCGCCTTGGCTTCCTCCCCCATCGAGGGAACCCAGCGCGAGATCGGGCGCCCCCATGGGGCCCGGTACTCGATCACCGCGTGCCCGTTGCCCAGGTCCTTGGCGGCTCCGACGCCGATGCCGACCTTGTGACCTTCGTTTGCATTGCGCAGATAGTCCAGGTAGGTCGAGTGCGTGACCGGTGCGTGGTAGCCGTCGATGCTGTTCTCCACCAGCAGCTTCCAATTCGCGCCGATGCTGTAGTCGTGCGCCCCGCCCACGATCTCCATGCCCGCCTCGGATTGGTCGGCAACGATGTCAAGGTACTCCTTGGCGCCGGCCAGGTAGTCGGAGAGCGACTGCGCGTTGCGGTCAAAACAGACAAACCAGAAATCGCGGTAGGACTCGAGCCGAGGGACGGACACCAGGTCGCTGCAGCCATCGGAGCCAAAGCCCGGTGCATAGGCTTCGATCCCCGGAACGTTGCGGTTCTTGCCGTCCGCGCCGAAGACCCAGCCGTGGTAGCCGCAGGTGAAGTTCTTTGCATTGCCGGCGCGCTCACGGCAGACGGTCGCCCCGCGATGAGGGCAACTGTTCAGGAACGACCCCACTTGCCCTGCCGCATCCTTGTTAAAGATCAGGTTGCGCCCACCCACCGAACGCGTGACAAAGCTCCCGGGTTTGCGGATTTCTGAGCCGTGGCCCACGTACAGCCAGCAGGTGTCGAAGAGCGCGCGCGTCTCGGCGTCGAGCACCCCCGGGTCCGTGAAGGCACGTCGATTGACAAGAAACTTGCCCGCCTCCTCGTCCGACCTCAGCAACGGCGATTCAATGTTCTTCATGCCCAGCCCTTCAGTTGAGTTCCTTGGAGGAGTAGTCCAGCAGCCAGCGCGCGACGATCAAGCGGTTGACCTCACCGGCGCCTTCGAAGATGTCGAAGATGCGCGCGTCGCGGTACCACTTCTCGGCCAGGAACTCCTCGGACAGGCCGATGGGTCCGAGCATTTCCATGCACTCCTGCGTGATGCGCCGGGCCGCGCCGCCGCCCATGGCCTTGGCGATGGCGGCATCGACCTTCGTGGCGCCGGTATTGGTGCCTTCGTTCTGCTCGCGCCACTTGCAATTCAGGATGCTCAGCTTGCTCGCTTCGTGCAACGCTTCCAGTCGCAGCAGGCGGTCTTCCAGCTGTGACCGCTTCGCGCGCCCTGCAGCGTAGTCGATCCCTACACCGGCTTCCTTCATCTTGTCGCGCGTGAAGTCCAGCAGCGTGCGTGCAATCGCCAGGCCCATGGCCGCCACTTTGGGTCGGGTGCCATTGAAGACCACCATGGTCTTCCTGAAGTCGGCGTCCACCTTCTTGATCGCCGGGACCCGGCAGTCCTGCAGGACGAAGTCTTCGGTGTCCCAGTTGCGGATCCCCATCTTCTTGACCTGCCCCAGCTCAACCAGCCCAGGCGTTCCCTTCTCGACGATGAATGCCAGGAAGGGGCGATGGCCGCCTTCCGCCACCCCCCTCAGGAGCACCAGTGCGCCATCCGCCTGCCCGAACTTCGAGCAATAGATCTTCTCGCCGTTGAGGACCCATTCATCCGTGGCTTCGTCGTACCGGGCCGAACCGGTGATCGCCATGGGGTCGGAGCCTGCACCCGGCTCGGTCAGTGCGATCGCCAGGATCAGATGGCCGAAACGCTCGAGCTGCTCCGGCGTGCCCGCGTACCGGACGATCATGTCACCCAGTCCATGCTCGCTGCGTCGCAGGCGCGGATCCGCGTACTCCAGGTCGATCAGCGACTCCGCAATGATGAGTCCGCTGGTCTGATCCTCGATCTCACGCATCAACGCCATCTTGTCGGGCAGTTCATTCGCTTCGGGGAAGTTAGCCGGCTCGAGTTCGTCCTCGTTCTGGTCGTAGTAGCGCGCGTATTTGCGCATGGTCTCGTTTTCGAGACGGGTGACCTCGATCAGGCGGCGGTCGCCGGCGGTTAGGCTGAAATCAATCATCTGTGTTCCTGGTTCTCGAGTCTGGTCAAACGCCGGCCACGCCTTCGAGCAGGCCAAGCGCACGCGCATTGCGGTACCACATCTCAATCGGGTGGGCGCGCACGAAGCCATGGCCGCCAAACGCCTGCAGCGCTTCGTCTGCAATGGTCATCGTCTGCTCGCTGGCGTAGGTGAACGCGAGCTGCGCATGCCGGGTTGGCTCTTCGTTTGACTCGATGGACCAAGCCGCGCGCCAGGCCATCCACCGCATCGCCTGGATGGCCATGTGCGCGTCGACGAGCCGGAATGCTATGACCTGCTTGCGCGCCAGGGCGCTGCCGTGTGCCACACGGTCCTTCAGGTACGGGATGGCGTACTCGAGAACGCCCCGGCTCATCCCGGTCATGACCGCGGCGAGCGCCGCCCGACCGGAATCTATGAGGCGCTGGACATCGCAGCCGCCCTCGCCACCCAACTGCTGGTCGGCGCCCAGGGTGACCGCGTCCAGCACGACTTCGCTCATTTCCAGTGCGCGCAGCGCCAAGGTGCCCTTCGGGGGCAGGACTTTTACGCCAGGCTGATTGGAGGCCACGACGAACGCGCGCAGACGCTGCCCATCGCGCGCCGTGACGATGAAGTGCGAGCACGAGCCGGCCAGCGGCACCATGCACTTTCGCCCGTCAAGCTTCCACTTGTCGCCGACGCGCGCCGCCACGGTGCTCGTGGCCGACACATCGAAGCCGAAGGTCGGCTCCATGACGGCGACCGCCGCAGCCTTGAAGTCGACGCTCTGGAAGGCCGGCAACAGGGTGGCCCGCTGGCTGGGGTCGCCATGGTCCAGGATGGCCTGTACGAAGGACATGGGCGCAGCCAGGGCCAGCGCCAGCGATGCGTCGGCGGCTGCCAGTTCCTCCAGCACGATGGCGTTGAGGATGCGAGACCTTGGCTGATCGCTGTCGGCTTCATCAAGCATGGACTGGACCATTCCGGTGGACCATAGCTTGTTCCTCAGTTCCGGTGCGATGGCGGCGCCGTCGTCACTGACACGCGCGGCTGGGCGGAGTTCGGAAGTGGCGAAATCGCGCATTGCATCGCGCGCCATCGCCTGTTCCTCGGTCATCTCGAAATCGATCACTGGCTGTCCTTGTGGGTTGAAAGCTTTGCCGCCGTTGACGGCTCGTCCGCGGGCGGTGAAGCTCCTGCTGATGGCGGATATTCCATCGTGCAGGCCGAAGCGGGCAAGTCATGAAAAGTCACAGTGGGGCCAGAAAATAGCCGGCGCGCCGGTTGACGGGGCCCACGACACTCGGCTTCCAGCGGCGTTGCCGCAGTGGAGAGCGCATGAGATTCACAAATCAGGTGGCGGTGGTCGCCGGGGCATCGGAGGGCATCGGCAAGGCGACCGTGCTGAGGTTGTTGTCCGAAGGTGCGAAGGTCGTGGCCTTGGCGAGGAATCCGCTGAAGCTCGCGGCACTTCGGGAAGCGGCCTCGGGCCCGGGCGCGATCGTGACACTGGCGGGGGACGCAACGGAACCCGAGACCGGGCCGCGCGTGATCGCCACAACCTTGGAGGCCTTTGGTCGGCTCGACGTCCTGGTCAACTGCGTGGGCGGCAGCACGGTGATCGCGGACCCGAACCAGCTCATCGAGCACACCAGCGACAAGGATTGGGACCGCATGATGGCCTTCAACCTGCAGCCCATGGTCCGCTTCACGCGGGCTGCGGTGCCGGTCATGAAGCAGCAGCGCGCGGGCAGCATCGTGAACCTGTCTTCACTGGCCGGTCATGGGAAAACGGGGATGACGACGGTGGCCTATGCGGCCGCGAAGGGCGCCGTGATGGCTTTCACCGCCAGGCTGGCGCGTGAGCTCGCCCCATGGGGCATCACCGTCAACGCCACCGCCCCCGGGCTGACCATGAGCGAGCGCATCGCCGCTGCGGCGGCGCGCTGGCCGCAGGCACAACTTGCAGCCGCCATCGGCCGCATTCCGCTGGGAAGGGCCTCGACGGTGGACGAGCAGGCCGCCGCCATCTGCTTCCTCGCGTCGCGGGACGCAGCCTACGTGACCGGCGTGACCCTTGACGTTACCGGGGGCGCCTGAAGCGTGGCGGGAGGCGCCGGCCGGTGAGGCGCGGCCTGCTCTGCCAGCGACCCGCCGGCGTCTGCCAGCTGGCACAGCAGCTCGGCCGGCATCCAGAAAGCGGCATCGGCAGCAGGAGCCCTGCGCGCCTGCTGCTGCAGGCAGCGGACCACGACTGGCAACTGCGCCAGGTCGGCCTGGAACATCGCGCCCCCTTCGAGTCGCGTGAAGCCGAGGTCGCAGACGCAGACCAGGTCGACTTGCGCGGCATGCTCGAGCAGGCCTTCCTGCAGCAACCGCGCCCCTTCGTTCGCCAAGGCCGCGCGTTGCAACATGGCATCGCCGACACTCGAGGCCCGGTCTGCCGCCGACCGGAGCCGGGCGCGGGCCGCTTCGAGCCGTGCATCGTTGTTCAGCCCGCTTCCTGAGCGCAGCATGGCCGCGAACCGCCGCTCGGCGGCAAACAGGTGGCGGCGGGCTTGTGACTCCGGGCTGGCTATCAGCGCCATCAGGATCTGGAACTCGCGCAGCTGTCCTTCCCGGAACGGAAGCACGGGCGCCAGTCCAATGGCGTCGAGGCAGCCCCGCGCGGCGGGATCGCCAGGCGACTGGTCCAGCCACCGCTGCCGATTGGACGCCCAGGCCTGGCGGTCGAACTCGGGCACCTGAAGGTCGAGCGAGCGGCGCAGCGGGGCGGAGCCGGCCGCCAAGGCGCTGGTCAGCAGAATGGCCTCGG
>JBDTTU010000155.1:0-7339 GCA_039930465.1 Burkholderiales bacterium | reverse complement strand
GGCGAACTCGGGCTCGTAGCCGTTGTCGAGCATGCGCCCCACCAGACGCTCGTGGTAGTGACCCAGCCCGCCCTTGCGTTTCCAGGCCGCCATCGCGCGGCGCAGGCCATCGGCTTCGCCCGGCGTGAAGTCGGCCGCGATCATCGCGATCTGCATCACCTGCTCCTGAAAGATCGGCACCCCTTTCGTGCGCTGCAGCGCCGGGCGCAAGGCCTTGGGGTAGTCGATGGCGTCGTCGTCGAGCAGCCGGTTCTTCAGGTACGGGTGCACCATGCCGCCCTCGATCGGCCCGGGCCGCACGATCGCCACTTCGACCACCAGGTCGTAGTAGGTGCGGGGCTGCAGGCGCGGCAACATGCTCATCTGCGCGCGGCTCTCGATCTGGAAGGTGCCCACCGTGTCGGCCTTGCAGATCATGTCGAAGGTGGCTTCGTCTTTGCCGGGGATGTCTTGCATGCGGAAAGCGTGGCCGAGTTTGGCGCCGACGAGTTCGAGCCCACGCCGCAGCGCGCTCAGCATGCCGAGCGCGAGGATGTCGACCTTGATCAGGCCGAGCGCATCGAGGTCGTCTTTGTCCCATTGCACGACGCTGCGGTCTTTCATGGCCGCGTTTTCCACCGGCACGAGCTGTTCGATCTGGTCGCGTGCGATCACGAAACCGCCCGGGTGCTGGCTCAGGTGACGCGGGAAGCCGATCAGTTGCCGCGTGAGTTCGATCCACAACCTGGTCGTCGGTGCCTCGGGGTCGAGGCCGGCTTCGCGCAGGCGCTCGGTGTCGATGTGGTCGGCATCGAACCAGTGCATGCTCTTGGAGAGCATGTCGATGCACTGCAGATCGATGCCCAGGGCACGACCCGCATCACGCAGCGCTGAACGCGGCCGGTAGCAGTTGACCACCGCCGTCAACGCGGTGCGGTGCCGGCCGTACCTGGCGTAGATGTACTGGATCACCTCTTCGCGCCGCTGGTGCTCGAAGTCGACGTCGATGTCGGGTGGCTCGTTGCGTTCGGCGCTGATGAAGCGCTCGAACAGCAGCTTTGCCTCATGCGGGTTCACTTCGGTGATTTCAAGGCAGTAGCACACCACCGAATTCGCCGCGCTGCCCCGGCCCTGGCACAAGATGTTCTGCGCGCGCGCCCAGCGCACGATGTCGGCCACGGTCAGGAAATAAGCTTCGTACTCGAGCTGCCGGATCAGCGCGAGCTCGGTTTCGATCTGGGGCAGCCACTGGGCCGCCGCCGCTTCGTCGGGAAACCGTTTGGCCAAGCCTGCGCAGACGAGACGGCGCAAATGGCCACTCGGTGTCTCGCCCTCGGGCACCACCTCGCGCGGGTATTCGTACTTCAGCTCGGCGAGCGAAAAACTGCAGCGCCCTGCGAGTACCAGTGTGTTCTCCATCCACTCGGGTTCGTACAAGGTTGCCAGCCTCGAACGTGCACGCAGATGCTGTTCGGCGTTCGATTCGAGCTGCAACCCGCACTGCAGAACCGGCTGCTTCAGTCGCGTGGCACTGAGTGCGTCTTGCAGCGGCTTGCGCGAACGCACGTGCATCAGCACGTCACCAGTGGCGACGATGGGCAAACCGGTGAACTTCGCCACGCGGCGCACCACGCTCAGCAACTCTTCATCGCCCGGGCGGCACAGCAGCGACAGCGCGATCGCGGCGCGGTCCTGGAACCAGGTCTTGAGCCACATCGCATGCGCAAACACGGTCTCGAACGGCTGCGATGCATCGGGCACCAGCAAAGCCATGCATTCCGGCAAGCCGGCGAGCGTGGGTGCGCTCGGGACTTTGCCTTCGACATCGCCAGGGTGCGCGATGTACGACCCCTTGGGCGCGCGCCGCCGGGCCACCGTGACCCAGTGCGACAGATTGCCGTAGCCGCGCCGCGTCTGGGCCAGCAGCAGGAGGCGGGCGTGGGCCAGCAGCAGGAGGCGGGCGTGGGCTTGCGGCGCAGCCGTGGCACAGGCATCGGCCCTCCCGCCCTCGTCGTGCTTCGGTTTCTTGCCGGCGTCGACCGGCAGCGTGAGCCGGATCTCGCTGCCGATGATCAGATGCAGCTTGCGCTCCTGCGCTTCGACATGCGCGCGCACCACCCCCGCCAGCGAGCACTCGTCGGTGATGGCGAGCGCGGCATAACGCAGATCGTGTGCGCGCGCTACCAGCTCGGCCGGGTGCGAGGCGCCGGTCAGGAAGCTGAAGTTGCTGCGGCAGTGCAGCTCGGCGTAACCTGGTAGCGTAGTGGCCACGGCGCGGCTTCGATCTTGTTCGCTTCTTCGTTCGTCAATCAAGCCCGGTTCACGACATACGGCGTGTCCGGCATGCGCACCGCATGCGACGGCAGCGGCGGCATACCACGCACACCCTCGTCGTCGAGCTGCCAGCGCTGCTCGTCGGGCAGGCCGGCGCGCAAGACATCGAGCGGGCTGCGCACGGCACCCCCGCCGAGCTTGAGCACATGGGTGTAGATCATGGTGGTGCTCACATCGGAATGGCCGAGCAGTTCCTGCACGGTGCGGATGTCGTAGCCACTTTGCAGCAGATGGGTTGCGAACGAGTGGCGCAGTGTGTGCGGGGTGGCCACCTTGGCGATGCCGGTGCGTTCGATCGCCTGCTTGAAGTAGCGCTGGAATGCCTGCTCGGGCACGTGGTGGCGGCGCAGCACATTGGTGCGCGGGTCGATGGCGGTGGCCGGGTGCGGGAAGACCCAGAACCAGTTCCACGACGCCCCGGCCCGCGGGTACTTGCGCGCCAGCGCGTCGGGCATGTGAACGCCGGCCTGGCCGGAAGCACGATCACCCGACCACATCACCCGCGCACGCGCCACCTGCTCACGCAAGGCGGGCGCGAGCGAGGCCGGCAGCATCACCACCCGGTCCTTGAAGCCCTTGCCCTCGCGAACCACCAGCGCCTGGTGGTCGAAATCGACATCTTTCACGCGCAGGCGCACGCCTTCCATGATGCGCATGCCCGTGCCGTAGAGCAACTGCGCCAACAGGCGGTGCGGGCTCTCGAGTGCCATCAGCACCTGCCCCACTTCATCGTGCGTGAGCACCACCGGCAAACGCACCCGACTTTTCGGGCGCCCGATCTCGGCCAGCCACGGCAGGTCGAGCCCGAGCACCCGCTGGTAGAGAAAAACCAGCGCCGAGAGCGCCTGCTTGTGGGTGGCCACGGCGACCTGGCGCTCGCTCGCCAGCCACGACAAATAAGCCTCGACCTCGGCCGCACCCATGTCCACCGGGTGGCGCAGGCCGTGGAACCTCACGAAGGCGCGAATCCAGTGCACATACGCGTGCTCGGTGCGAATGCTGTAGTGCAAGTAGCGGATGCGCTCGCGCACCTGGTCGAGCAGGCGTGTGGAATGCAAGGGTGGAAGCTCGGTCAGTGGGGCGTTGGTTTTCACGGCGACGTTCCGGTTCAATTGGATACTGTTCTTTTATACAGTAAACTGAGCCACAAAGCGGTCACGAAAACCACCCCGTCTGCGGGCCAGGCTCAAATGTCTTTCGACAACAAGAACCGACCAGTGCGGCGACAACGCCTGCTCGAGACGCCCGCCGCCGCGGCCGGCCCGCGCGACGTTCAAAGTGCTTATGCCGCCACCCACGTCACCAAGCGCTTTTCGGCAACGCAGGCCGGCGCCTTGAAGCTGGCGCGCTGTTTCGGTGACGCGCTCGTGTGCGTTCGATATCGACACGACCCTGAAGGCAGCTACCGCTACACCACTGTCGAACTCGTCGTCGACGAAGCGCCGGTGGTGCGGCGCACCGACCCCGACGCGAAGGTCATGGTGCATGTGGCGTTCGACGACACCCAGCTCCAAAAGTTGGTGCGCGCGCACGGTGCCCGATGGGACAACCGTCAGCGCCTGTGGGCCATGCCGCGAAGAACAGCAAAGAAGCTCGGCCTGCTTGCATGCATCGTGAAAACATGACCACCTAAAGCAATCGCCAATGCCAATTTATCGCCACCGGTTCCCATTTGTGTGTACCTGTGGCAGGCTTGGGTGATGTATAGAACACGTTAGATGCTTAGCGCGCTGATCGAAACCTACGCTGTGGCCAGCAAGTGGTCGAACGACAACCAAGGCGTCGTCAGCATTGCTGTTTTCGCTGTGACAATCGCCTTCGGTTGGGCAAGTGGAATCTTCTCAGCACTTCGGCGTCGACCGAAATTCAAGCTATCGCTAATCGACGGCCCTACGTTCTGCTGCACATACCCGCTTGACAAGCTTCATCAGACCTTTGAGGTTCATCGCACTGGAGTCGCCCTTTATCTTGTAGTCGCAAATATTGGCTCTGCCGCGTCAAGCATCGAGAACATCGCCGTCGGATATCACTGGCACTTGAGACCATTCAGCATCAACTGGCTGAAATACACGATCGGCTGGTTTTGGATCACTTGTCAGTCGGCAGCGCTTGCAGACTTCCAAACCAACATCGGCGACAACATCAAGGTTTACCGGTTCCTAACGCAGATCAACCACTTGTCATCCGCAAAGGCGGTCACCTATCTCGAAGTAGGCCGCTCTACGAATGGTGTGGTCTACTTTGAACAATCTGATAGTTGGGGCGGCTGCTTCCCCCGAGGTCACAACGGCATGGTTAGCATTCGTGTGCGCGTCCGAGATGTCTTCGGGAAAAAGCACACGGCCAAGTTCAAAGTGCCTTCGGTGTCGATCGAAGAAGCAAGAAAGTACAACCCTGCGTTCGGAAAAACTCTCGCAGAGCTCCGTGGCGAGCCCCTCCCCTATGACCGAAGCACCTAACCCTTCCATCGAGCGGACTCGCTCCGGCAGCGCCGGCTTGGCCTTCATTTCATTCTGGGCCAAGCCCGCGCCGCCTCCGCGAGCCGCTCATGTCAAACGTTAGGCGTCACAACACCCGCTGCCGATGTCGCATCCGTCCCTGACAATTCACCGCCTGGCGCCGAATCTGCGCGATGACTTCCTTCGGTTCTTCGAGGGCTCGGCTTTCGCCGACAACCCAAAGTGGAAATCTTGCTACTGCCAGTTCCTCTACGTCGACCACTCGAAGGTCACTTGGAGTGCTCGCACGTCACACGAGAACCGTGCTTCCGCCTGTGAACGCATATCGTGCAACCGCATGCAGGGCCTGCTCGCATACGTTGAGGGTCAGGTGGTCGGTTGGTGCAACGCAGCGCCGCGATCGTTGTTGGACTCATTCGTCGAC
Organism: Burkholderiales bacterium; assembly: GCA_039930465.1. GTDB lineage: Bacteria > Pseudomonadota > Gammaproteobacteria > Burkholderiales > Burkholderiaceae_C > LMDS01. Next base: position 2,143 of record JBDTTU010000155.1, on the reverse strand, counting down.
GAGCCTGACCCCGATACTGACCATCTGGGCCAAATTACCTGCTTCGTTGTTGCGCGCAGTCATCGACGCACCGGAGTCGCACGTGGCCTGCTTGAGGCAGCGTGCGATATGCTGCGCGAACAGGGGCTCGCCCTAGCGGAAGCTAACCCATCGCGCGTCGCCTCTACTGACGCAGAGAATCACTTTGGACCGCTGTCACTTTATCTGTCGGCTGGCTTTACGGTCGTTCGCGAGCGAGAAGATGGGCTGTCGGTCGTGCGGCGCAGGCTCCTTTAGTGGCTGCGCCGACGGTGACGCCTAACCCTTCCATCGAGCGGACTCGCTCCGGCGGCGCAGGCTCGGCCTTCATTTCATTCTGGGCCAAGCCCGCGCCGCCTCCGCGAGCCGCTCATGTCAAACGTTAGGTATCACCAGGAGTTCCGATGGAAGCCGCCGTCTGGGGATTAATTGGCACGCTCGTCGGTGCCTTCACTAGCATCGCCACTACCTGGCTGTCTACGAGAAACTCTTACAACCTCCAAAGTTCGAAATTGAGCGAAGAGCGCGCTGAGCGCGGCAAGACGTTTCAGAGAGAGACGCTACTGGCGCTTCAAGATGCGGTTCACGATGCCCTCAGGCTCAACGCTCGCGCTCACCTTGAGATACATCAGGCATCCCGGAACGCCGGGGAGTGGGGTCATGGCTTGTTGACTGCAGAGGTTGACGAGGGGATTCGACTCGCCAATAGGAAAGTCTCCATCTTGGCCGAACGGATTGCCGATGATTCGCTTCGTGCGTCGGTAAAGGCGATAACGAGGCTCGCTACCGAGGGGCGTTTTCTAGCGAGCGAACATCAAGCTGAGCTCAACCAGCAGCGACTCGCATCAGAAACCGTTCTGCTCTTCGAGCGAATGGGCGCTGTTCTGCGAAACAACTACTAGCAGGGTGGCGAGTGAGACCTAACCCTTCCATCGAGCGGACTCGCTCCGGCAGCGCGGGCTCGGCCTTCATTTCATTCTGGGCCAAGCCCGCGCTGCCTCCGCGAGCCGCTCATGTCAAACGTTAGGCGTCTTGAGAGCACACGTCCCAATAGTCCCCGTTGCACTCAATGCCAGTCACTGTGTGTGAGCTCCAGAATGCAGATCGCGTATCCGTACCAATGAATTCAAGAATCATCTTTGTCGATGTCGATGACACGCTCATTCGCTCAGTAGGCAAAAAGCGCATTCCAATGCCCGGAGTAGTCGCTGCAGTTCGGCAACTGCACGCACAAGGCGTCCAGCTTTACCTCTGGAGTTCAGGCGGCGCCGATTACGCCCGCAATTCCGCATCTGAGTTGGGCCTGCAAGAGTGCTTCGTCGCATACTTGCCAAAGCCTCACGCCTATATAGACGATCAGTCGGTCCATGAGTGGCGCTTCTGCCAGCATGTACTGCCATCAAATGCAGCAGACGCCTAACCCTTCCATCGAGCGGACTCGCTCCGGCGGCGCAGGCTTGGCCTTCATTTCATTCTGGGCCAAGCCCGCGCCGCCTCCGCGAGCCGCTCATGTCAAACGTTAGGCGTCACAAGAACTCTCCACGAGTCCAAATGCGTCGCAAAACCAAGCTGCCCGGCTCTCCATCAGTGATAGCCGTACCTGGCTCAAACCTTACGCAGCGCGAAAACGTTGCCATATCTGGCTATGCCAAATTGCCACCGGTAGGCAGTTCTGGTTGCCGGTGGCAAACTGCTTGATGTCTACAACACGTTAGGCCGCAATGAAACCGAATTCTCAGTGCCTTCGTATCGTTGAAAGCGATACTCTCAACACAGCATTCTGGTCGCTGTCCTGCGTTTCAAGGGCAAAGTCCAGCTTTTCAGTTCAGTTGGGTCAGCTCGCCTCGAATCCTCGGTGAGTCCAAGCGCTCTCTTGTCAGCTCAGCTTCCTGGCAAGAGACAAGTCGAGTCAGTGAACGGCGCTTCGCGCTCCTTGAATAGTCAGTGGCTTGTGTTTCTTGGCACTCCGTCGCCTACGCGTACTTCGCCGGCCTAAGCAGCGCTAAGATTGCACTGCGTTTTCACTGCTCACTGCCTATCCAAACATGTCCTTCTCGGCGGGTTGCGCGTTGAGCGACCGGGCGGATAGGTGACACTTTGTCTGGGCGGATGGGTGACACTGGTT
>JBDTTU010000154.1:0-7347 GCA_039930465.1 Burkholderiales bacterium | reverse complement strand
TGGGACGACTGCGGCTGGCTCGCCAACCGCTGGTGCGAGATGCTGCCGCTGCAGCCCGAGCTGAAACACCGCTTCATGGCGCTCGACAGCCCGGTGCTGCGGCTCGAACTCGTGGCCGACACGCTCAGCCAGATCGGCTTTACGCTGCCGGGCTGACGCGCCAGCGCCAGTCGTGGTCAGTCGACCTTCGCCCCAGACGCCTTGACCACCTGCGCCCACTTCTTTGTCTCGGCGGCGATGAAGCGCGCGAACTCGGCCGGCGGCTGGCCGCCGGGAATTGCACCCTGCGCCACCAGGCGCTCCTTGAATGCCGGCGACTCGAAGGCCTTGGCCGTTTCCTGCTGAATGCGGTTGACGATCTCGGCCGGCGTGCCGGCGGGGGCCAGCAGGCCGAACCACGAACTCGCATCGAAGCCTTTCACCGGGCCGGCTTCGGCGATGGTCGGCAGGTCGGGCAAGGCCGCGCTGCGTTGCGCGCTCGTCACCGCCAGCGCCTTGAGCTTGCCGGCCTTGATCTGCGGCAACGACGACGGCAGGTTGTCGAACATCACGTCCATCGTGCCGCCCATCAGGTCGAGCAGCGCCGGGCCCGAGCCGCGGTACGGGAAGTGCAGCATGTAGGTGCCCGTCATGCTCTTGAACAGCTCGCCGGAAAGGTGGATCGAGGTGCCGTTGCCACTGGAAGCCATGTTCAGCTTGCCGGGGTTGGCCTTGGCATAACGAATCAGGTCGGCCACGTTGTTGATCTTGTAGGCCTCGGCCTTGGCCGGGTTCATCACCAGCACGTTGGGCACGCCGGCCACCAGCACGATCGGCGCAAAGTCTTTGACCGGGTCGAACGGCATCTTCGGGTACAGCGATGCGTTGATCGCGTGTGTGCCCACGGTGCCCATCAGCAGGGTGTAGCCGTCGGGCGGCGACTTCGCGACCGCATCGGCACCGAGGTTGCCGCCGGCACCAGGCCTGTTGTCGATGATGAAGGTCTGGCCGAAGGCCTTGCTCAGCTCAGGCGCGAGCGCGCGGGCGAGGATGTCGGTGGTGCCGGCCGGCGCGAACGGCACGACGATGCGCACGGGCTTGTTCGGCCAGGCAGCCTGCGCGAAGAGCGCGCCGGGCAGCAGCGAAGCCCCGGCGCTGGCGATCAGGTGGCGGCGGCGAATGGAATGCATGTCAGAACCCTCGTGAACGCAGCGCGCTGCGCGCGGAGCACCGAGTGTCACGCAGCAGCGGGGCGGTGGTTCTGAGGGCTTGCCCGCAGGCGACAGGCGGGCAAAAAAATAAGGGGAGCGGGACAGATGTTGCCGGGGCTCGCTCTCGACTCCCCCCAGCCTGCCCGCTCCCCTGTGGACCGTGTGCGTCCCCCGGAAAGTGGTCTAACGAAACTTCAGTTCAGCGTGCTGCGCCAGGCCGCTGGAACAAGGAAAGCTGCGCCGGAGCGCGGCTGCTTTGCAAGATGTGCGACGTGCTCGGCGGCAGCGCCGCCAAGGGGGCACGCCGCAGAGCGGCGGTCTTCAGGCTGCCGCCGGGAATCGGGGTGAGTGCGCGCGGAGGTGCCATGGTGTCGTGCTCCTTGCGGCTCATTGGCCTGCGCCGTGCCCGAACTCGCTCGGCGCGAACGCCGCGAGCGGGCCGGTCACCGGCAGGAAAACGCTGGCGGCACGGCCGACCCAGCCCGAAAGATCCATCGCCGTCGGCAAGCGCGAGGCGGCCGGTTGTGTCAGGCGCAACAGCGAAGAAACGCCGCTGCGGCAGCTCGGGCCGGTGGGGCGCGCGCGGCGCGCGGGGGCAGTGGTGCGGGTGCGGATCAGCGGCATGGCAACGACGTCCTTGTAAGCTGGTTTCGGCGCGGCCTTCGTGGGCTTCGGCTCGAACTCTCTGTGCCATCCTTTTTGCAACCTCTGTGCCAAGCTGGCGCTCGAATCAAAGTGCGGCATATTTCACGTTCTGCGACGCGAATCGCCATACCGCCCTGTCGAAAAACGGCCGAACAGTAAGCAAACGCTTACAGCCTCGACTTGTTTGGTCGGGGCAGCCGCTACGCCGCCGCCGTGTACCCACGTGGAATGGCTCCAAGCAAGCGCCGCGTGTATTCCTGCTGCGGCGCGTCGAGAATCTGCGCCACGCTGGCCTGCTCGACGACTTCGCCGTCTTTCATCACCAGCACCTCGTCGGCCATGAAACGCACCACCGCCAGGTCATGGCTGATGAAGATGTAAGCGAGCCCTAGCTCATCTTGCAAGTCTTTCAGCAGGTTGAGAACTTGCGCCTGCACCGACACATCGAGCGCACTCACCGCTTCGTCGAGCACCAGCACTTCGGGGTTCAATGTGAGGCAGCGCGCGATCGCCACGCGCTGGCGCTGGCCGCCGGAGAACTCGTGCGGGTACTTGTCCATCGCCTCTTCGGGCAGGCCGACCTTGGCGAGCAGCGCACGCGCCAGCGCTTCGCGCTCGTCGTTGTCTTTGCCGATGGCGTGGATCGTCATCGGCTCGACCAGCGTCTGGCCGACCGTGAAACGCGGGTTCAGCGACGCGTAAGGGTTCTGGAACACGACCTGAATGCGCTTGCGCATCGGCAGCATCTCGCCCTTGCTCAAGGCCAGCAGGTCGATACCGTCGAAGGAGACCTTGCCACCCACCGGCCCGCCGCTGGGTTCGTGCAGGCGCAGCAGCGCCAGGCCCATCGTCGTCTTGCCCGAACCCGACTCGCCGACCACGCCGAGCGTGTGGCCCTGGCGCAGCTTGAACGTGGCGCCAACGCCCTTAGCCCCACCGACTGCCTTGAATTCCTTGCGGCCGAATACGCCGCTTTGCAGCCAGAAGCTCTTGGTCAGCGCGCTCGCTTCGATGATGACGCGGGCGTTCGGGTCTTTCGCCTTGTTCGTGATGGCAGCGGCGCGGCCGGCGATGTGGTCGTCGATCACCATCAGGCGCGGCGCGCGCTGCTCGAGCGTCGGCCGGCAGGCCAGCAGCGCCTTGGTGTACGCGTCTTGTGGCGCATTGAAGATGCCGGCCACGGCGCCCTGCTCGCGCACCATGCCCTCGCGCATCACGACCACGTGGTCGGCGATCTCGCCGACCACGCCGAGGTCGTGGCTGATGAAGAGCATGCTCATGCGGTACTTGGCCTTCAGCCCCGCGAGCAGCTCCATGATCTGGCGCTGGATCGTCACGTCGAGCGCCGTGGTCGGCTCGTCGGCGATCAGCAGCTTGGGTTCGCAAGACAGCGCCATCGCGATCATCACGCGCTGCTGCTGGCCGCCCGAGAGTTGGTGCGGGTAGACCGACAGGCGCCGCTTCGGCTCGGGCATGCCGACTTCGTTCAGCAGCGCCTCCGCGCGGGCCATCGCCTGTTTCGCGCCCAGCCCCAGGTGTTTCATCAGCGGCTCGCAAATCTGCTGGCCGACGGTGAACACCGGGTTGAGCGAGGTCATCGGGTCCTGGAAGACGCAGGCGATTTCCTTGCCGCGCAGCTTCTGCAGTTCCGCCAGCTTTGTTGCCAGCATGTCGCGGCCCTGGAAGCTGATGGCGCCGCTGCGTTCGGCGTTGTCGGGCAGCAGGTTCAGGATCGACATTGCGGTGACGCTCTTGCCCGAACCCGACTCGCCGACGAGCGCGATGGTGGTGTTCTCGGGCACGTCGAAGCTCACGCCCTTGACCGCTTCGAAGCGCTGCACCACGCCGTTGGTCTTGCCGAGGCGGAAGGCGACCCGCAGGTCTTTGATGCTCAACAACATGCTCACTCCAGGCCGCGCAACTTGGGGTCGAGCGCGTCGCGCAGCGCATCGGTCATCAGTGAAAACGCGGTCACGAACACCGCCATGAACAGCGTGGCTGCGGCAAGCTGCCACCACTGGCCCAGGATCAGCTGGCTCTGCGCTTCGGCGAGCATCGTGCCCCACGAGACCTGGTCGACTCCCACGCCCAGACCGAGGTACGACAAGATCACTTCCGACTTGATGAAGCCGACCACGTGAATCGACAACTGCACCAGCACCACGTGGCTCACGTTGGGCAGGATGTGGCGGAACATGCGCGAGCTCGTGCTCGCGCCGATCGCTTCGGCCGAACGCACGTAGTCGCGCACCGCATGTTTGATGAACTCGGCGCGCACCAATCTGTAGATGCCGGTCCAGCCCGCCAGCCCGAGAATCAGCACCACCGAGCCCACGCCGCGCGGGAACACCGCGGCAAAAGCGAAGATCAGCAAGATGCCAGGAATCGCCGTGAAGACGTTGTAGAGCCACTCGAGAAAGTCACCGGCCCTGCCCCCGAAGAAACCGGCAATGGCGCCAAGCAGCGTGCCGATGAAGGTGGCGAGCAAGGCCGCCGAGACCCCGACCAGGATCGACACCTGTGCGCCCTTGGTCGCCTTGGCCAGCACGTCGCGCCCCAGGCGGTCGGCGCCGAAAGGCAGGGTCAGCGCGCGCACGGCTTCGGTGGTCTGGTACTTCTTCGCTGCTTCGTCCCATTCCTTGTAGCGCGGTGCGAGCGGGTCGATCGCCGAGATGTCGATGTTCGGGCCGACGGGCGCGGCGATGGCCGTGCTCTCGGTGGCTGCCGCCGGGCCCATGAAGGTGGGCGGCGCATCGGGCACGCCGGTTTCGGCCTGCCAGTCTTTGGCCACCAGACCGAGCCCCGAGGCGATCACGAGCAGCAGGAACAAGACCACGATCACCAGCGAGACCATGCCGACACGGTCGGTGCGAAAACGTGTGGCCGCGGCCGACCACACACCGCGTGCGCGGTTCTGGCTGACCGTGAGTTGCGGGCTGACGAGAGTTCCGCTCATTTCAAGACCACCCTTGGGTCGACCAGCTTGTAGAGAATGTCGGTCAGCAGGTTCACGAACATCGTGATCACCGCGGTGTAGATCGCAAACGCCTGAATGACGGGATAGTCACTGCGGTTCACCGACAGCCAGAGTTCACGCCCCAGCCCGGGGATCGAGAAGAAGACCTCGATCAGGAACGAGCCGACGAAGATGCCCGGCAACGCCACCGCCACGTTGGTGAGGATCGGGATCATCGCGTTGCGCAGCACATGCTTGAGCAGGATCGTGTTCTCGGTCAGCCCCTTGGCGCGCGCGGTGCGCACGTAGTCGTGGCCGATCTCGTCGAGGAAGAAGGTGCGGTACAGGCGCGTGGTCGGCGCCAGCGAAACGGCCACCGCGAGCAACACCGGCAGCGGTGAATAGACGCGCAGGTTCGTCCACAGGCTGTCGCTCCAGCCCTGCACCGGGAACAGCCCGAGCTGGAACGCGAACACGTACTGGCCGACGATCACGTACACGAGGAACGAGATCGACAGCGCCACGGTCGTCAACATCATGATGCTGCGGTCGGTGAGCGAGCCGCGCACGTAGGCCACGCCCATGGCGAACGGAATCGCCAGCAGGGTGTCGAGAATCAGGATCGGCACCATCACCGTCAGCGTGGCCGGCAGGCGGGTGGCAAAGAGGTGGCCGACCGCTTCGTTGGTGGCCCAGCTCTTGCCCCAGTCGAAGGTGACGATCTGCTTGATGAAGATCCAGAACTGGGTCCAGAGCGACTCATTCAGGCCGAGCTGCTGGCGGATCGCGTCGACCTGCGCCTGGGTGGCATTCAAGCCGCCGAGAATTTCAGCGGGGTCGCCGCCGAAGCCTTTGAACAACAGAAACACCAGCAGAACGACGCCGAACAATGTCGGGATCATTTGCCACAGGCGTCGAATCAGGTAGGCCGCCATGGCTCGAAATACTCCTCATCCAGTCAAGTCGGGGCACCGCACAACCCGGCATCGCTCGTGGCGGGCCGGGGTGAACAAGTGCAAGCGCGGAGGAGTCTATGGCCTGAACGGGCCGCCACTCCCCCGCATTTGCCCTGTTTCGTGCGCGCGGTGCAAAGCCTGCGGGAACGCAATTCGCGTGCCTTTGGCGCGGCGCTGCGGGTGAACCATGGTGCTTGCACCGGGGTCGAAGACCCGCCGCGCCACCTAGACTCGCGCCTTCGATAGAGTTCGTCAGCCCCCGCGCTCAACCGGCTGCGGCCGAGGTCTTCACGTGATCCCACAAGGAACGCTGTTCATGCCGATTCGCGCCACGCTGCGCCCGATGTCGCTGCTGCGTGTTGGCGCCGTCGCGGCCTTCCTTCTGCTGCCGGCCGGGCCGGCGCTGCTCGCGGCTGACGTACCCGCAGCGGCGGCGCCGCAGAAGGTGCTGCGCTACGCTTTCCGCGTCGCCGAGACCGGCTTCGATCCGGCGCAGATCTCCGACCTGTACTCGCGCACGATCGCGGCCAACATCTTCGACGCGCCGCTGCAGCTCGAATTCCTGGCCCGCCCGGTGCGCGCCAGGCCGAACACCGCCGCGGCGATGCCCGAGGTTTCGGCCGACTTCAAGACCTTCACGTTCACGATCAAGCCCGGCATCTACTTCGCCGACGACCCGGCCTTCAAGGGCCAGCGGCGCGAGCTGGTCGCGCAAGACTACGTCTATTCGATCAAGCGCCACTACGACCCGAAGCTGAAAAGCCCGAGCCTGTTCTCGTTCGAGAACGACAAGATCGTGGGCCTGAGCGAGCTGCGGCAAGAACTCATCAAGGCCGGCAAGCCCTTCGATTACGACCGCGAGGTCGAAGGCCTGCGTGCGCTCGACCGCTACCGCTTCCAGATCAAGCTGGCCGATTCGAACCCGCGCTTCGTCGAAGACCTGACCGACGGCTCGGTGGCCGGCGCGGTGGCGCGCGAAGTGGTCGAGGCCTATGGCGACAAGATCATGGACCACCCGGTCGGCACCGGCCCGTTCAAGCTCGGCGAGTGGCGCCGCTCGTCGCGCATCGTGCTCGATCGCAACCCCGGCTACCGCGAGGTCTACTACGACGAAGAAGCGCCGGCCGACAACCCGGTGGCGCAGGCCATCGCGGCCAAACTCAAGGGCCGGCGCCTGCCGATGATCGACCGCGTCGAGATCGGCATCATCGAAGAAAACCAGCCGCGCTGGCTGTCGTTCGTGAACAAGGAATACGACATGGTCGAAGAAGTGCCGGCCGAGTTCGCCGACGTCGTGATGCCCGGCGGGCAGCTCGCGCCGAACCTCAAGCGCAGCGGCATCCAGATGGTTCGTTATGCGCGCGCCGACGTGGCGCTGTCGCTTTTCAACATGGAAGACCCGATGGTCGGCGGCTACACGCCCGCGAAGGTGGCGCTGCGCCGCGCCATCAGCCTGGCGGTTGATCTCGACAAGGAAATCCGCCTCGTGCGCAAGCGCCAGGCCATGCCGGCGCAAGGCCCGATCGGCCCCGGCACCTGGGGCTACGACCCGGCCTTTCGCAGCGAGATGAGCGAGTTCAACCTGGCGCGCGCCAAGGCC
>JBDTTU010000153.1:0-7467 GCA_039930465.1 Burkholderiales bacterium | reverse complement strand
GACTGGTACATGGACGGCAAGATCAACATCGACGACCTGATCACGCACAAGCTCAAGCTCGAAGACATCAACAAAGGCTTCGATCTGATGAAGAGCGGCGAGTCGATCCGCTCGGTGGTGATGTACTGAGATGACGACCCCCACGTCACTTCGTTCCTGCCCCCCGAGGGGGCGCTCTGGCCCCTTGGGGCGGCCCGGCGGCGCCTGACATGCAGGGCGAACGCAGCATCAAGACGCTGAGCGAACACGCCTGCTTCGGCGGCGTGCAGGGCTACTACCAGCACGACTCCGACGAGACCGGCACACCGATGAAGTTCGGTGTGTTCGTGCCGGCGCAGGCGAAAGCCGGCCCGGTGCCGGTGTTGTTTTTCCTGGCGGGCCTCACCTGCAGCGAAGAAACCTTCGCGATCAAGGCCGGCGCGCAACAGCACGCAGCAAAGCACGGCCTGATGCTCGTCACGCCCGATACCAGCCCACGCAGCACCGGCGTGGAAGGGGCGGACGCCGCATGGGACTTCGGCACCGCCGCCGGCTTCTACCTCGACGCGACCGCCGCGCCCTGGAACAAACACTGGCGCATGGGCAGTTACGTCACCCGTGAACTGCGTGCGCTGGTGCTGCAGCACTTCAACGCACGCCCCGACCGCGTCGGCCTGTTCGGCCACTCGATGGGCGGGCACGGCGCGCTGACGCTCGCATTGAACAACCCGGGCCTGTACCAGAGTGTTTCGGCTTTCGCGCCGATCGCAGCCCCCATGCAGTGCCCGTGGGGCATGAAGGCCTTCAAGGGCTACCTCGGTGACGACCGCGCCGCGTGGGCGCGGCACGACGCGACCGAGCTCGTGAAGGCCGGCGCGCGTGTGCCGCCGCTGCTGATCGACCAAGGCCTGGCCGACAAGTTTCTGGCCGAGCAGTTGCACCCGCATCTGTTCGAAGCAGCGTGCCTCGAAGCCGGCCAGCCGCTCACGCTGCGCCGCCACGAAGGCTACGACCACGGCTACTTTTTCATCTCGACCTTCATGGCCGACCACATCGCGCACCATGCGCGTTTTCTGCACGCCGCATGAGCGCAGACCAAACCCCAGAAGCCCCCGAAGCGCAGCAGCGCAACCCCTTGCACGGCCTGACGCTGGAGACTGTCGTCACTGAACTGGTCGCGCACTTCGGCTGGACCGATCTGGGCCAGCGCATCCAGATCAAGTGTTTCAACGCCGACCCGAGCATCGCGTCGAGCCTGAAGTTCCTGCGCAAGACACCGTGGGCACGCGAGAAGGTCGAGAGCCTGTATCTGTTCATGCGGCGCGAGCAGGCGCGCGCGGCGAAGCTCGAAGCGGAACCGCCACGCGAAGTACTCGTCGCACCCTTCGGCAGCTGGGCGTCGCCCGTCACGACCGAGCTGATCGTCGGCGAGACCATCCGCCTCGGCCAGCTTGCTGTGCTGGACGGCGACATCTTCTGGACCGAAGGCCGCCCGCAGGAGCAGGGCCGCAACGTGCTCGTCTGGTGCAGCGCCGATGGCCAACTGCAAGACCTGACCCCCGCCCCCCTGAACGTGCGCAGCCGCGTGCACGAATACGGTGGCGGCGCCTTCACCGTCGGCCGGCGCGCCGGCTTCTTCACGAACGACGCCGACCAGCAGCTCTGGCGCATTCGCGCCGGCGAAACCCCGCAGGCGCTCACCGGCGAGCCCGGGAAACGCCACGCCGATGCGGTGATCGACGCACACCACAAGCGCCTGATCTGCGTGCGCGAAGACCACTGCGCGGGCGGCGAAGCGGCCACCACGATCGTCGGCGTCAAGCTGTCGAACGGTGTGACGACGGTGCTCGCCAGCGGCCATGACTTCTATTCGACGCCACGCCTCAGCCCGAGCGGCCAACAGCTCGCGTGGCTGAGCTGGGACCACCCGAACATGCCCTGGAACGGCACCGAGCTGTGGCTCGCCGACGTGCTGGCCGACGGCGCGCTCGGCGCGCCGCGCAAGGTGGCGGGTGGCAGCGCCGAATCGATCTTCCAGCCGGCCTGGTCACCCCAAGGCGAGCTGCATTTTGTCTCCGACCGCAGCGGCTGGTGGAACCTGTACCGCGTGCGCGGCGGGCAGGTGCAGGCGCTGCACCCGATGGCGGCCGAGTTCGGCGTGCCGCAGTGGGCTTTCGGCATGTCGACCTATGGCTTCGACGCGCGTGGCCGCATCGTCTGTACCTGCGTCGAAGGCGGCCGTTCGCGGCTTGCGCTGATCGATGCCGAGGCTGGCCGCTTCGAGCCGATCGACACTCCGTATTGTTCGATCCGCGAGCTTCAGGTCGGTGCCGACTTCATGGTGTTCATCGGCGCCAGCGAAACCGCGGCCGAGGCGGTCGTGCGGCTCGACTTGAACGGCGGCGCAACGCGCGTATTGCGCCAGTCGAGCCGCGCCACGCTCGCGGCCGAGCACGTGTCGGTCGCCGAAGCCATCAGCTTCCCGACCGAAGCCGGTCTCGTCGCGCACGCGTTCTACTACCCACCCACGAACGCCGGCCACGGCGGGCCCGAGGGCGAGCGTGCGCCGCTGATCGTGATCGACCACGGCGGGCCCACGGGCGCCAGCGGTGCGGAGTTCAAGTGGTCGCTGCAGTACTGGACCAGCCGCGGCTTCGCCATCGTCGACGTGAACTACGGCGGCAGCAGCGGCTACGGCCGCGCCTACCGCGAGCGCCTGAACGGCCAGTGGGGCGTGGTCGACGTGGACGACTCGGTCAACGCGGCGCGCTTTCTGATCGCGCGTGGTGATGTCGATGCCCATCGGGTCGTCATTCGTGGCGGCAGTGCCGGCGGCTACACCACGCTGTGTGCGCTGACCTTCCGCAGCTTCTTCAAGGCCGGCGCCAGCCACTACGGCATCGGCGATCTCGAAGCCTTGGCGAAAGACACGCACAAGTTCGAATCACGCTATCTCGACCAGTTGATCGGGCCTTACCCCGAGCGCCGCGCGCTCTACCTCGAACGTTCGCCGGTGCACCACACCGAGCGCTTGAACAGCCCGATGATCCTGTTCCAGGGGCTTGAAGACAAGGCCGTGCCTCCCGCCCAGGCGCAGGCCATGTTCGACGCGGTGCGCGCCAAGGGCCTGCCGGTGGCGCTGCTGATGTTCGAAGGCGAACAGCACGGTTTCAGGCGTGCCGACACGATCCGCCGCGTGCTCGAGGCCGAGCTCGCGTTCTACGGCCACGTCTTAGGTTTTGCCCCCGACGGGCCGAAGGTGGCGCTGCAAATTCACAACCCGTAGCGTCGCCCGCCCCAAGGGCCTCACGTGTGCTTGCACCTTGACGCGTTTTTTTCACAACGATCTGCCCAACATCGACTAAGTTTCAAGGTCGAGAAAAAGGGACGGGTGATGAAATTCCAGTGGCGTACGGCCTGGCAAGGGCAAGAGATCGTTGTGTACCGCGAAGACGAAGAAGTCGACCGCTTCGACGCGGGCCAGATTCAGCGTGTGATGTTCGTGCACCGCGACAGCGGCGACTCACCGGGCGACCTCGTGTTGGCTGTGGTGGAGTTGCCCGACGATTACCTGCTGTTGCCCGCCGACACCGGGTTCGCCGGCCGCGTGAACTTCGAACGCCAGGCCTACTGGACCGAGCGTGCCTGCGTTTACTGGGTCAACGAAGCGCAGGCCGCGCTGCCCCTGCGTTTGCGCCGCGGTCGCTGGTTCATGGGTTTTGCCGGACCGACCTACGTGCGCCTGCCGCGCGCCGAGCTGGCCGCGCTGGTCGAGCGCTGGCCGGCACAGGGGCCGCAGACCTGGGAGCAGCGCAAGTGGCGGCGCATCGAACGCAACCGGCCGTTCGCGCCCGACGACGAAACGTCGCTGCGGGCCTGAGGCGGCCCGCCGAAACAAAAATACCAACATCGTCCCTGGGCCAGGCGCGATAACAAAAAACCCGGCCGAGGCCGGGTTTTTCGCGGTGCGTGCCGGGTTCCCCCGGAGCGCGCCAGTCGGCTCAAGCGGCCGGCTTTTCCATCTTGGCCTTCTTGGCCTTGGCGGTCTTCTTGGCCTTCTTGGCCGGAGCCGCCTTGGCCATCGGGGCGGCTTCCTTGGCCATCGGGGCAGCAGCAGCGGCGGCCGGGGCCGGCTTGGCCATCGGCGCAGCAGCAGCCGGAGCACTGGCTTGGGCAAACGCGCCAACGGCGAACAGGGAAGCGATCAGGGCGGCAACGATTTTGTTCATGGTGATATTCCTGCAGGGAAATTGAATAAAGAGCACATGCTCGGAGGTGACAACGTGGCCACGCCGCCCCTGGTTGACACCACTTTTCAAAAAGTTCCCTGCCCCGGCGACCGAATTTTCAAACGAAGCGGCCCTCGCGCACCCATTTGGTCGCGACCCACTTTTCGCCTTCAGTCACCGGCGCGCCGCCGTGCAGCGAACGGGTGCTGGCATGGGCCCGGTCGTAGCTGAAGAACACCGCGTTGCCCTTGACCGGCGCCACTTCGAGCTGAACGTCGGGGAACACGGTGGCGCCGCCCCGTTCCGGCGTGTTCAGGTAACACACCAGCGAGGCCACCCGCTGCCCGCCGCGCTTCAGGATGGTGGGCGTGCCGGGCTGGGCCGGGTCGAAGTAGTCGTAGTGCGGCTTGTATTCGGCGCCCGGCCCGTAGCGCAACACCTGCAAGCCTTCGCCGTTTTCAAGCGGCCAGTTCATCAGCGCCGCCATGCGGGCTTCGATGCGGGCGCACACCGGGTGTTCGCCGCGGTCGAAGAACATGCCCTGGCTGGTGCGGGCGTCGTTCACCTCGCTCGAGCCGGTGTCGGTCTGCACCGTTTCCGAGCGCACCAGGCGGGCCCGGGCGAGCGCGATGATCTCGTCACACTCTTCGTCAGAAATCAGGTTCGCGAACACCACGATGCGCGGGTTCTGAAGGCTGGTCACGACGGTGACCTCGCGGTCGCCAGCCCACAGCCGGGTGCGCGCGCCTTCAGGCAGGGGCTCGGGCACCGGCACCGGCACCGGCACCGGCAGGGCCGCAGCCCGGGCGCGCTCGGCGAGGTGCTCGCGCAAGGTGTCTTCGAGCGCCTGGACCGCCACGTCTTCGTTCCAGCCGCTCGTCAGCATCGACTGCAGAACAGCCTCGGGCGGCTGACCGGCGGTGGCCTGCTCGATGATCCACTGGCGCAGTTCGGGGGTGACGGGTTGCACGCTCATGGGGCGCATTTTGCCAAACTCAATCGGCCAGGCGGCGCCGGAACACGAAGCGGTTCGGCTCTGACGCAGTGGCATCAAAACGGTAACCTTCAGCGTCGAAACGCTTCAGTCCAGCCGGCGTGACAACGCGTTTGGTGATCGCGTGCCGCGCCATCAGGCCGCGCGCGCGCTTGGCGAAGAAGCTGATGACCTTGTAGCGGCCCCCCTTCCAGTCTTCGAACACACACTCGACGACCCGTGGCCGCAAGACCTTGCGCGCTGCCGCGCGAAAGTATTCCTGCGACGCCAGATTCACGATCACCGGCGAGGCATCGGCTTCGGCCCGGGCGTTCAGGTGCTCGGCGAGGGTGTCGCCCCAGTAGGCGTAGAGGTCTTTGCCGTGGGCGTTCGGCAGCCGGGTACCCATTTCGAGCCGGTAAGGTTGCAGGCGGTCGAGCGGCCGCAGCACACCATACAGGCCGCTCAGGATCGCCACATGCTGCTGGGCCCAGCGCAGGTCGGCCGGGCTCAGCGTGGGCGCTTGCAGACCACCGTACACGTCGCCGTCGAAGGCCAACACGGCGGGTTTGCTGTTGCGCAGCGTGGCCCGGCTCGACCAAGCCTTGTAACGCGCCACGTTGAGTTCGGCGAGCGGCGCCGACAAGCTCATCAGCTCGGCGATTTGCGCCGGCGTGTGCTTGCGCAGCACGCCGATCAGCTCGGCCGAGCGTGGCATAAAGGGTGGCGTGGTGGCGGCCGCCAGCGCGTGGTCTGGGGCGGGGGTCTGGTAGTCGAGCGACTTGGCGGGTGAAAGCACATACAGCATGCCCGCGATTATCGCGAGCCGTGCGCAGGCCGCCCTGTCGCGGTTCAGCGTGGCCTTACTTCTTCGCGTCGTTGACGGCGTCTTTCACCTTGTCGGCC
Source organism: Burkholderiales bacterium (assembly GCA_039930465.1). Taxonomy (GTDB): domain Bacteria; phylum Pseudomonadota; class Gammaproteobacteria; order Burkholderiales; family Burkholderiaceae_C; genus LMDS01. The sequence continues at coordinate 1,380 of JBDTTU010000153.1, read as the reverse complement.
GCCTTGTCGACCTGGTCACCGACCTTCTTCGCGGCGTTGTCTACGCTCTTGCCGGCGCGCTCGGCGGGGCCTTCGGCGGGCTGGCAGGCGGCCATGGCGAGCGAGCAGGCGGCGACGAAAGCGAAGATCGAATTGCGGGCGGTGAACATGGTTTGCTCCTGAAAGGTTGTGGGTACTTGTCGTTGTTCCGGGTGCGGCTCGTGATACCGGCTGCACTGGAACGAACTCTAGGGACGGGCCCGCACCGCGTCATTCGGACGCGCTCGCGAAGCGCTGTCGGCCTCGTCCTACACCTTGTGCACACCGGTCTACCTGAAATCGCGGCTGCGGCTCACCAGCCCGCCGAGCAGTTCGGTGTGGTCGATCGCCTTCACCACCACCAGGTGCCTCACCACGTTGTCGCCTTCGCCCTGGCACTGCCAGCGGCCGAACAACGTGAGCAAGCGGGCCGCGAGCAAAGGCTTGCGCTGCGATTCAACCATCGAAGGCCAGACGATCGCGTTGACGACGCCGGTGTCGTCTTCGAGCGTGACGAACATCGTGCCCTTGGCCGTGCCGGGCCGCTGCCGGTGCGTGACCAGACCGCTGGCGCGCGCCAGCCGCCCGTTCGGGTAGGCGTTGAGCACGGCGGCCGGCTGCACCTTGAAGCGGGCCAGCTGCTCGCGCAGCAAGGCCAGCGGGTGGCGCTGCAAGGTGAGGCCGAGCGCGCGGTAGTCGGCGAGCAGGCTCTCGGCTTCGGCCGGCGCGGGCAGCACGATCGGCGCTTCATGCAGCCGGGTTTCGCGCAGCATCGGCGTCGGGCGCGTGTCGATGCCGGCCACGGCCCAGGCCGCTTCGAAACGGTGGCCGGCCAGGCTCTTGAGTGCATCGGCCTGCGCCAGCGCCTGCAGGTCGCCGGCGTCGAGCAGGGCGCAGCGGGCCAGGTCTTCGGGGTTGGTGAACGGGGCCTGGGCACGCGCTGCCACGATGCGCCTGCAGGCATCGGCCGACAGGCCACCGACGCGGTCGAGGCCGAGGCGTACGGCGTGCAGCGCAGCACCTGCAGCGGCCCCTGCAACAACGGCCGGCGCTTCGAGCGTGCTTTCGCAGGCACTCACAGTCACGTCGACAGTCCGCACTTCGACACCGTGGCTGCGCGCATCGCGCACCAGCTGTGCGGGTTGGTAAAAGCCCATCGGCTGGCTGTTGAGCAGCGCGGCCAGAAAGGCGTCGGGGTGGTGGCACTTGATCCAGCAGCTCGCATAAGCGAGTTGCGCAAAACCAGCGGCGTGGCTTTCAGGGAACCCGTACTCGCCAAAGCCCTGAATCTGCTTGAAGATGCGCTCGGCGAACTCGGGCTCGTAGCCGTTGTCGAGCATGCGCCCCACCAGACGCTCGTGG
>JBDTTU010000152.1:0-7526 GCA_039930465.1 Burkholderiales bacterium | reverse complement strand
TGCCCGGCTGGGGCCAGTTCTGCATCGACACGCAGCTCGCCGCAGCCTTGCGCGGTGACCTGAAGAAAGGCTTGTATTTCCGCGGCGTCGGGACGCTGCCCTTCGGCGACCAGATCCGCAGCGCGCGCGAGCTGATGCAGCGCCTGCTGACGCCGCTTGCCGAAGCGGTCGCATGAAGGCCATACCGATCCGGGTCGAGACGCCGGGTTCGATTGCGCCGAAGCCGCCCGCGGCACGAAGCGGCTGGCACCCGCGCTGGCTGCTCGCCGCGCCGCACCGGCTCGGGTTCTTCGCGGGCGCGGTGATGCTGGCGGGCAGTGCACTGTGGTGGGCTCTGGTGCTGCTCGCGCGCGCACAGGGGCTCTCGCCCGCCTGGTTCGTGTCGCCACCGGCGGCCCATGCGCTCTTGATGAGCCTGGGCTTCACGCCGCTGTTCATCGTCGGTTTCCTGTTCACGGCCGGGCCGCGCTGGCTGGGCCAGCCCGACGTGCCGGCGCGCGCCCTGCTCGTGCCCGTGCTCGCGATGCTGGCCGGCTGGTTCGTGGTGTGGCCGGGCTTGCACGTCCACGAGGCGCTGGCCGGCGCCGGCATGGCCGTGGTGGCCGCGGGCTGGAGCACGCTGTGCTGGCGCTTCATCACCATCCTGCGCGCGAGCAAAGTACCTGACCGTACCCATGCACGCGTGGTGGCACTGGCCTGCTTGGTCGGTGCGACAAGCATGTGGGTGGCCGCGGCCGCGCTCGCCACGGGCCACGAGCCGCTGCTGCGGGCGGCGACGCAGGTGGCGCTGTGGTGTTTCGTGGCGACCGTGTTCGCCGCCGTGTCGCACCGCATGATCCCGTTCTTCAGCGCCGGCGCGGTGCCGGCGCTCGACGCCTGGCGGCCGATGGCCCTGCTGTGGCTGATCGTCGGGGCGCTGTGGCTCGAAGCGCCGTTCGCGGTGGCGCAGCTCTGGGTCTGGCCGTTGCCGGCCGTCGTACGCTGGGTTCAGGTGGCAGCCGAGCTGCCCGCCGCTGCGTTGCTGCTGTGGCTCGCGGTGCGCTGGGGCCTGGTGCAGAGCCTGAAGATCCGCATGCTGGCGATGCTGCACGGAGGCTTTGCGTGGCTGGGCATCGCCTTCGCGCTCTCGGCCGTGTCGCATGCGTTGATGGCGCTGAGCGACGATCGCCAATCGCTCGGACTGGCACCGACCCACGCGTTGACGATGGGCTACCTGGGTGCCACGCTGTTCGCGATGGCCACGCGTGTCAGCAGCGGCCACAGCGGCCGTTCGCTGGCGGCCGACAACACCGCCTGGGCGCTCTACTGGGTGCTGCAGGCCGCCGTGGCGCTGCGCCTGGCCGCGGCGCTGTGGCCGGCTGCTGCGACGGCATTCAGCGTGCTCGCGGTGCTTGCCTGGGCCACTGCGGCCATGGGCTGGGGCCTGCGTTACGGCAACTGGTTCCTGCGCGCACGGGTGGACGGCCGGCCAGGCTAGGCGTGGCGTTGGTGTGCTCGCCGGCGCTCGGGCTGGCCTGAGTCGCCGAAGCGAAGTCGCCTGTGCAACTGCGCACCGTAGGCGACTCACACTCAGGCCTGCTCTGCGCACCTTCGCAGGCGCTTCGTTCCGGTCTGAGGCTTCAGCTGAACTGAACCGGCTGGCCCTGGGCGTCGAACGGGATGTAGCCGCCCACAAGGCCGGCCTTGATCGACTCGACCATGCGCTGCAACGGCTCCTCGGCTTGCGCGCTGGTGGGGCTGGCGCCGGCCTGGCCCGACATCGCGGCGACGAACACGATGTCCCAGGCCTGGCCGAACTCGCGCGCCTGCTCGACCAGCGTCTCGAACGACTCGATCTCGTCGGGCGCCTTGTCGACGCACATCAGCGGTTCGAGCGTGCCGCCCTCTCCGGCGTCGAAACGCGCGCGCTGTTCGGGCGAGGCGTCGTCGGGCAGGCCGGCGCTCGCAAACACGAACAGCAGGCGCTGCGGCTCGTCTTGTTCGCGCGACGCGTGCAACATGTCGTCGAAGTTCGTGATCGTCATGGTTGTTCTTCGTTGGAGTTGGGTGAGGGATGAAGCAACACCGTGACCAGCAGCGACGCATCGGTCACGGCCCGCACGGCGTGTGGCTCGCCGCCATCGAGCACCACCAGCCGGCCCGCGCCGAGCTGGCAGGTGCGCGACGGGGTGGTCACGATGGCATCACCTTCGAGGCACATCACGCTGATCGAGCCCGGCACTCGGTGCTCGGGCATGCCCTGGCCGGCCCGCAGCACCACGCGCATCAGCTGCAGGCTCGGGGTCTTCAGCAGGCTCGTCGTCACCGCGGTCTGCAGTGCCGGGCCGAGCGGGCGCAGGTCGATGATGTCGAGCGGTTGGGCGTGTTGCAGGGCCATGCGGACTCCTGGTCGGGGCGCCGGTCTTCGGCGTCGGTGAATGAGCCAGAGCCTAGCGGCACGCCGGCAGTGGGGTCTTGCAATCGATCAAGCTGCGGTCTTCGCCCTGCCCAGTCCAAGGGCGCTGATGCAGGTCAAAGTGCTGAAGGTGGCGCAGGCTTATCTTGCGCATTCGCCTTCAAGGGGAACAGCATGCAGCAGGCCGAGAACAAAGTACCACACACCCAGCTCAACCTGCCCGCACAGGGCATCAGCGCCGAGGTGCTGCTGGAGAAGTACGCCAAGGGCGACGAGCGCAGCATCGATGCGGTGAACCAGCGCGTGGCGCGCGCACTCGCGCAAGCCGAACCCGCAGCACAGCGCGCCCAGTGGGAGCAGCGTTTCACGGAGGCACTCCGGGCCGGCTTCGTGCCGGCCGGGCGCATTCAATCGGCGGCCGGCACAGGCCTGGCGGCCACGCTGATCAACTGTTTCGTGCAGCCCGTGGGCGACTCGATCGCCCACAGCGAAGACGGCCACCCCGGCATCTACACGGCGTTGACCGAAGCGGCCGAGACGATGCGCCGCGGCGGCGGCGTGGGCTACGACTTCTCGCGCATTCGCCCGCGCGGCGCGTGGGTCGGCAGCACGCAGAGCAGCGCCTCGGGCCCGGTGAGCTACATGCGGGTGTTCGACCGCTCATGCGAAACCGTCGAGTCGGCCGGCGCGCGGCGCGGCGCGCAGATGGGCGTGCTGCGCTGCGACCACCCCGACATCGAAGAATTCATCCACGCCAAAGACGCCGGTGACCTGAAGAACTTCAACCTCTCGGTCGGTGTGACCGATGCCTTCATGGAAGCGGTGCAGGCCGACACCGAGGTCGAACTGGTGCACCGGGCCGAACCGGGTGCCGCGCAAAAGGCCGCAGGCGCGTACCAACATGCACAGGCGGGTGGCGGTGGTCCGTGGGTCTACCGCAAGCGCCGCGCGCGCGAGCTCTGGGACCAGATCATGCGGTCGACCTACGACCACGCCGAACCGGGTGTGCTGTTTCTCGACCACATCAACGACGACAACAACCTGTCGTACTGCGAGCGCATCGCCGCGACCAACCCCTGCGCCGAACAGCCGCTGCCGCCGTACGGTTGCTGCTGCCTCGGCTCGATCGACCTGACCCGCTTCGTGCACCGCCCGTTCGAAGACGACGCGCGTTTCGACGACGCCGGCTTCGTCGCGGTGGCGCAGGTGGCCACGCGCATGCTCGACAACGTGCTCGACGTGACGGTGTGGCCGCTGCCGCAGCAGCAGGAAGAAGCGCGCAGCAAGCGCCGCATCGGCCTGGGCTTCACCGGCCTGGGCGACGCGCTCGTGATGCTGAACCTGCGCTACGACAGCGCCGATGCGCGCGCGATGGCGCGCCACATCTCCGAGCTGATGCGCGACGCGGCCTACGAAGCGTCGGTCGAACTCGCGCGCGAACGCGGCGCTTTCCCGCTCTTCAACGCCGACCTGTACCTGACCGGCAGCACCTTCGCATCGCGCCTGCCGCAACCGCTGCGTGACCGGATCCGCGCACACGGTCTGCGCAACTCGCACCTCTTGTCGATCGCCCCCACCGGCACGATCAGCCTGGCTTTCGCCGACAACGCGAGCAACGGCATCGAGCCGGCCTTCAGCTGGAGCTACACGCGCAAGAAGCGCATGCCCGACGGCAGCGTCAAGGAGTACGTGGTCGAAGACCACGCGTGGCGCCTGTACCGGCACCTCAAGGGCGAAAGCTCGGCGCTCACGCCGGCCTTCGTGACGGCGCTCGAGATGAGCGCGCAAGCGCACGAAGCGATGGTCGCCGCGGTGGCGCCGTGCATCGACACGTCGATCTCGAAGACCGTGAACGTGCCGGCCGACTACCCGTATGCCGACTTCCAGCACCTGTACCTCGAAGCCTGGCAGTCGGGGCTGAAGGGCTTGGCAACCTACCGGCCCAACAGCGTGCTCGGCTCGGTGCTGAGCGTGACCCCGGCGAGCACGTCGGCCCCGGCCGCGCCTTTGCAGATCGACGGCGCCAACCGCCGCCTCGCACTCGAACGGCTGCCGGCGCCGGTGCTGTCGTCACTGCGCTGGCCGGGGCGGCCCGAGCTGCCTTCGGGCAACCCGGCCTGGACCTTCATGGTGCACCACCCGTTCGGCGACTTCGCGCTCTTCGTCGGTGAATTGGCCGCGGCCGACGGCGGCCCGGCGCAGCCCTTCGAGGTGTGGGTCAACGGCGCCGAACAACCGCGCGGTCTCGGCGCGCTGGCCAAGACACTCTCGATGGACCTGCGTGCGAACGACCCGGCCTGGCTGCAGCTCAAGCTCGACGCGCTGGCCACGGTGGCCGAAGAGCGTGCGTTCGAGATGCCGTTCCCGCCCCACGGCGAGCGCCGCCTGTTCCCCGGCGTGGTGGCCGCCACCGCGGCGGTGATCCGCTGGCGTTGCGAGCAGCTGAAGGCCTTGCCGAGGCTCGGGCGCAGCGCGCCGACGCCGGTGATGGACGCGATGTTCAGCGTCGACGAGCCGCACACCGGGCCTTCGGGCACGCTGGCCTGGGCCGTCGACATCGACAACCCGGCGAGCGGCGAAGCGTTCACGCTGACGCTGAAGGAAGTGACCTTGCCCGGTCCCGACCGCAGCACAGTCACGCGCCCTTGCGCGGTCGGCTTTTCAGGCAACTACCCGCGCGCGCTCGACGGCCTGGCGCGCCTGCTGTCGCTCGACATGCGCGTGATCGACCCGGCGTGGATCGGCATGAAGCTGCGCAAGCTGTTGAACTACGCCGAGCCACTGGGCCACTTCATGGCCTTCGTGCCGGGGCTGCCGCATGGCGAGCGGCGCCAGCAGACCTGGCCGTCGACAGTGGCGTACCTGGCGCGTCTGATCATCCACCGCTACGCGATGCTGGGCGTGCTCAACGAAGAGGGTTACCCGTTGCGCGACATGGGTGTGCTGGAGTCGTCGGGCGACAAGGCCGAGCGTGGCCGCGTGCTGGCCGGCCGGGTCTGCCTCGAATGTGGCAACGCGACCGTGATCCACAAGGACGGCTGCGATTTCTGCACCGCCTGCGGCGACGTGGGGCAGTGCGGGTGACGGCCGTGGCCCTGCCGGGGTTCGACTCGCCGGCGGTCGGCTTCGAGCAACCGTTCGAGATGCTCGAAGCCTGCCACCAGCGGGTGCGGCGCAGTCTCGCATTGCTGGACCGGCTGATCGGTCACATCGGCGCGCACGGGCACGACGCGCAATCGCGCTCGGCGGCGGCCGATGTGCTGCGTTACTTCGACCTGGCGGCACCTCAGCATCACTTGGACGAAGAGCGGCACGTCTTCCCGATGCTCGACCTGCCCAGCGATACCGCACTGCAAACGGTGGTCGATGGGTTGCGCGGCGACCACGCGCGCATGGAAGCGCTGTGGGCGCACTTGGGCGCGGCCCTCAGTGTGTGGGCCCTGCCCGTCGCGTCAGGTGATGTCGACCCGGAGTTGCGCCGAGATGTACGGGAGTTCGCACAGCTCTACGACACGCACCTGCGGGCCGAAGAATCAATCGTGTTCCCTGCGGCACGGTCGCGCATGAGTGCGGCGCGCCTGGCACAAATGTCTGCCGACATGCAACGACGACGCCGGGCAGGTCCACCCGCGTGACGCTGTGTTCATGACGGCTCACGGTACTTCGGCAGCGCTGTGCCTGCCAGCGCTTCGAGCGCCGAACCGATGCTGTTCGAGCCCGGAAGCAAGCGCAGGATCTTCCTGAACAGTGGGCGGTAGGACTCGTCGGCTTCGTGGCCGGTGAGCGGGTCGCGGTTGGTTCGGAACGCGGCGTCGAGTTCGGCCCAGTCGGCAGCACCGAGTGCGCTTTCAGCCAGCGGCAGCACGACGGTTTCTTCGACGTGCATGTGTTCCAGGTAGAAGGCGACGTACTTCTGCACAGCGGTCTCGAAGACTTCGCGGCGCGACTCGCGCTGGTCGGTGTCGGCCATCATCTCGAACGCGATCAGCGCGTGCTCGAGTTCGCGCACGGCGTGTTCGCCACAGGAGTGGTCGTGGTCGAGCCGATCGAGCACGCTGTCGACATTCGCATCCAGGCCGCGCAGTTTTGGAAACAGCAGCTGCGTCTCTTTGGGGTGATGCAACTTCTCGGGGAATTCGTCGACGTAGAACAGCATCGCTCGCAGCGCGCCGAAATCCGGCAGCGTGCCGCGCCGACGGTGCTCGCCCAGCAGCAAGGTGATGGACCGCAGCATCGCCGACAACGCACGGTGCTCATGGCGAATGATGCTGAGGCTGGCGTGTGTCATCGAGCCTTCTCCTGCTGGAAGCCGTGAGGCGAGCGTCCTCCTTTTGCCTGCCTTGTGGCTTGATGCCGATCAACGCCGGCGCCAGCGGCGACCACGCAGTCGATCTGGACCGGGCCAGATACCACGTTGTGCCTGTGGCGTTAGCGCGCCAAAGCTGTGAACATGTCATCTCGGCGGCGCGGGGGCGATGACGCTTTCGCGTGCCGATGTCACAGTGCGCCGGCCCATCGGGGCTTCGAGCGGGGCGCCGTGCCCCGGCCAACCAAAACAACTTGAGGGGATAAGGAATGAAGGCATACGCCGCAGAGTGCTTCGGAACGTTCTGGCTCGTCCTTGGGGGATGCGGAAGCGCGGTGCTCGCCGCCGCGTTTCCGGGTGTGGGCATCGGCCTGACGGGCGTGTCGCTCGCATTCGGCCTGACCGTGGTGACCATGGCGTATGCGATTGGCCACGTGTCGGGCTGCCACCTGAACCCGGCGGTGTCGATCGGGCTGTGGGCCGGTGGGCGGTTCGAGGCAGGCAAGCTGCTGCCGTACATCGTGGCCCAGGTGCTGGGTGCGGTGGTCGCGGGTGGCGTGCTTTACCTCATCGCCAGCGGCAAGGCCGGGTTCGATGTGACGGCCGGGTTCGCATCGAACGGCTACGGTGAACACTCGCCGGGCAAGTACACGATGTTCGCCGCGCTGCTCACCGAAGTGGTGATGACGATGATGTTCCTGATCATCATCATGGGTTCGACCGACAAGCGCGCGCCGCAAGGCTTCGCGCCGCTGGCGATCGGCCTGGGGCTGACGCTGATCCACCTGATCAGCATTCCGGTGACCAACACCTCGGTGAACCCGG
>JBDTTU010000151.1:0-7570 GCA_039930465.1 Burkholderiales bacterium | reverse complement strand
GCGAACCTGAACCAGGCGCTGATCAAGGACAAGCAGTGCGACAACCTGTTCGTGCTGGCCGCTTCGCAAACGCGCGACAAGGACGCGCTGTCGCAAGAGGGCGTCGAGAAGGTGTTGAAAGACCTCGGCGAAATGGGCTTCGAGTACATCGTGTGCGACTCGCCGGCCGGCATCGAAACCGGCGCGCTGATGGCGATGCACTTCGCCGACGAAGCACTGGTGGTCACGAACCCCGAGGTCTCTTCGGTGCGCGATTCCGACCGCATCCTCGGCATGCTGGCGTCGAAGACCAAACGTGCGATCGAAGGCAAAGAGCCGATCAAGGAACACCTGCTGATCACCCGCTACAACCCGAACCGCGTGCAAGGCGGGCAGATGCTGTCGCTCGATGACATCAAAGACATTCTGCGCATCGAATTGATCGGCGTGGTGCCCGAATCGGAAACCGTGCTCGACGCCTCGAACCAGGGCGTGCCGGCGGTGCACCTGAAGGGCACCGACGTGTCTGAAGCCTACAAGGACGTGGTGGCGCGCTTCCTCGGCGAGACCCGGCCGATGCGCTTCACCGAGGCCCAGCGCCCCGGCTTCTTCAAGCGTGTGTTCGGTGGCGGGAGGTGAGCGCGATGTCCTTGTTCTCTTTCCTGCTGGGTGAAAAGAAGAAAACCGCCAGTGTCGCCAAGGAGCGGCTGCAGATCATCCTCGCGCACGAGCGCAGCGGGCGCGGCACGAGCCGGCCCGACTACCTGCCGGCGCTGCAGCGCGAATTGGTCGCAGTGATCTCGAAGTACGTCTCGATCAAGGCCGAAGACATCAAGGTGCACTTCGAACGGCAAGACAACCTGGAAGTGCTCGAGGTGAAGATCGAGCTGCCGGAGTCGCTGCGCGGGTAGCGGCGGCCGCCGCCCGGGTCATGCGCTGCCGGCCTGCGCGCGGCCAAACCACTCGGCCCAGTGGTCGATGCAGGCCTTGATCTTGGGCAGGCGCTGGCGCGTGCTCGCGAACACGGCGTAGACCGGCACGGGCTGCGGGTCGACAAAGCCCGCCAGCACCGGCACGAGCAGTTGCTGCCGCACCAGCGGCTCGGCGACCATCGTCGCGAGCCGGCCGATGCCCAGCCCTTGCAGCACCATGCTCGCGGCCAGGCCGGTGTCGTTGGCGCGCCAGAAGCCGTCGGCAGCCACCGCGAGCGGGGCACCCTCGACGACGAAGGGCCAGACGTTCAGGTGCGTGGCCGCGCTGTTGGTGACGAGCCGATGCTGGCGCAACTCGTCGGGATGCAAGGGCACACCGGCCCGCGCCAGGTAGCCGGGTGCGGCGTACAGCCCACGCCCCAGGCTGCCGATCCGGCGCGCGATCATCGTCTCGGGCAGCGCGGCCGAGGTGCGGATCGCGATGTCGATGCCGTCGCGCGCCATCTCGACGAGCCGGTCACTCACTTCGAGCTCCACACGCAGTTGCGGATGTCGCTCGCCCAGGCTCGCGAGGCTCGGCAGCAGCAGGTACTGCGCGATCACGGTGCTGGCGGCCACCCGCACCAGCCCGCTGGCTTCGCCCGCCTGGGCGGCGAACTCGCCCTGCAGTTCTTCCAGCGTGCCGGTGAGACGCCGGCAATAACCGAGAAAGGTCTCGCCTTCCGGCGTGAGCGCCAGCGCATGCGTGGAACGGTGGATCAGCCGCGCGCCACAGGCCTTTTCGATGCGCGCGAGCGCGCGCGACACCTGGCTCACCGGCACGTCGCGTTCCCGCGCTGCGGCAGACAGCGTGCCCAGCGCAGCCACCCGGGCGAACAGTTGCAGGTCGTCGAAGGCGAGGTCGTTCATGGGCACGATGGTAGGGCGGCCGTCTTGCATAGGGTGCAAGACGATTTTGTATTCCGCGCCGTTTCCAGCTCACGGGGACTTGCCTACAGTGGGTTCACACCACGAACAAAGGCCTCACGATGACTGCCGAACACCTCCACTCACGCCGCTCTCCCGAAGAATTTGGCGCGCTGATCGAAGCCGCGAAGCTGCGCGCCGCGGACCTGCGCAACGAGGCGATCGACGCGCTCTGGGCGCGCGTGGGTCGAAGCGCCCGCGCTGCGTGGCAAGCGATCCGTCGCGCCGCTCCGACTGCAAGTTTTCATCCCGCACGGAGCACTCCCCGATGCCCACGTTGAGCCTCAACATCGGCGCGAAACAACAAGCGCGGTGCTGACCGAAGACCTGCGCTCGGCGCGCCGGTTCACGGCGCCCGGGCTGGTGGCCCGACCCCAGGCTCTCACTTTTCGGCCACGGCTTTCAGGTTCGCCAGCCCGGCTTCGAAGTCTTTGCCGATCATGCTGTCCATGCTGACGAACACGCCCATGAGCTTGCTGATGTAGGGCGCCGGGCCGTACATGGCCCAGGTGACCTGGGTGCCGTCGCCCGTCGGCACGAGCGTGTATTCGGCGGTGTTGTGGCCTTCGAACGGCTTGAGGAAGTCGAGCTTGATCAGCAGCTTGCTGGACGGCGTGGAATCGATGATCTCCATGTGCCCCGTGCCGACCTTGCTGTTGCCTTCCCACGCATAGGCTGCGCCCTTGCCGCTGGCGGCGCCACTGAAAGTTCGCTTCATCGACGGATCGAGCTTTTCCCAGGGCGACCACACGGACCAGCGGTTGAAGTCGTCGAAGTACGGGTAGATTTTCTCCGGCGGCGCCTTGATGCTCACCGAGCGCTCGACCCGGAAAGCGTCGGGCCGGGTCGCGGCGAACACCAGCACGCCCGCAATCAGCACGACGATGACGATGGCAATGTTCTTGAACATGGGTTGGTTTCCTTCGTTCGCAGAGCGGGGTCGTGTCAGTCTATCTGCCACCCTCTGCGACGACAACCAGCCTAGGGATACGAGCGCGGTGAGGCCTGTGGTCAGATCGGCGCGCTGCGGCCCGATGGCCGCCGAAGGATGCGCGCATGCTCACCGACCTTCAGCTTCGGCAGATCAGCCCCAGGCTCGCCGCAGCAAAACTGCAGCTCTACCTGCCGCACCTGAACAAGGCGATGCAGACCTATGGTGTCGACACGATGCAGCGCACCGCTGCTTTCATCGCGCAGCTCGCACACGAATCGGGCGAGTTCCGCTGGATGGAAGAAATCTGGGGCCCGACCGACCCGCAGCGCCGCTACGAACCGCCCGGCACCCTGGCGGCGCGGCTGGGCAACACGCAGCCGGGTGACGGCAAGCGCTTCAAGGGCCGTGGCCCGATCCAGATCACCGGCCGTTTCAACTACGCGAAGTACGGCACGCTGCTCGGCGTCGACCTGGCGGCACAGCCCGAACTCGCGGCCACGCCCGAGTTCGCTTTCGCCACGGCCGGTTTGTACTGGCAGTCGAACGGCCTGAACGAGCTGGCCGACTCGGGCGACTTCGTCAAGATCACGCGCCGCATCAACGGCGGCACCAACGGCCTGCCCGACCGGCAGAAATACTACGCGCTGGCGCTGGGCGTGCTGGCCACGGGCTTCGTGCCCAACCCGGCGCTGCGGGGCGCCCGGCGCAAGGCAAGCGTGGTCAGCGAACCCCTTCAGCGCGGCCAAGAAGCGATTCGCAGGATTCGTGCAGCCAGGCCCGTGGCGGCGAAAGCGCCGGTCACCAAAGCCGCCGCACGAACCCGCTGAGTTCGAACGGCAACAGCATGCGCAGGCTGCACGCGATGTATTGCACGCTTCGGCGTGGCTCGCCGGCCGGCGCCACAGGCCGGCCGATAGCATGGGCGCACAGCCTGGCCGTCAACGCCACCACCCGCTGCAGCGAGGAGCCCGAATGCCCATAACCCGTTCTGCCGATCTTTTGCCCACCGACGACGAAGGCTTCGCGCAGCCGGTGCACGGCCTGTTCGCCGACCTCGACGCCGGCCTGGGCTGCATCAACCTGCCCGACGACTTCGCACTGGCGCCCAGCGCGAACCAGCTGAGCGTGATCGCCGCCTGGCAGCGTTCGCTGGAAACGCACCGGCGCCGCGCCCTCGTGGGCCTGTTTCGCGAACTCTCGGCCGCCACCGGCGACGCGCCGCTGCCGGAACGCCTGGCGCGCTTTCAGGCGACCTGCGCCACGCTCGGGCTCGAATGCCCGGCCGACATGGGCTTGCTGCTGCAGCAGTACTGAGCCGCCAGGCGCGATCAGGCCGCCACCAGTGAAAGCGCAGGCGCCGTCGGCACGGTGCAGGCCTGGGCCGGCGGTGCGAACAGGTCGATGTCGGGGTGCAACGTTTCGATCATGAAGCCGTACAGCCCGTTCTTCGCGCCGTGCCAGTGGCGCTCGGCAGTCATGGCGTCGAACACCAGCACCCGGTGTGGCACCCCGCCGGCATGGGCCAGCGGCACGCTGCGCCGGTCGGCATGCAGATCTTCGAAGCCCAGCCGCCGGTACTGCCGCACCAGCGCTTCGCTGCGTGCACCGATCACCATCCAGCGCACCTGCGAGGCCTGGCAGTACAGGTAGGCGGCTTTCCACAAGGCCAGTTTCACCAGCGGGTCGGCGCCCTGCACGGCCGACAGGCGCGTGACCTCGGCGCGGGCGTGGCCCGCCATGGCGTCGGGCAACACGATGGCCTGCTCGATCAGCAAGGGCCCGCGTGTGCTGACCTGAACCCGCGCCGTGCCGACCGTGTGGCCGCGGCGCTTGTCGGTGCAGACGAGCACGGCCGTCGCGGGGCTCAGGTCGATCAGGTCGGGAAACGAATAGGCGGCCCGCAGTGACGGCAGGTGATGCCCGTAGCTCAGCGCGCGCGCTTCGCACGCACCCTCAAGTTCGGGCACAGAGCGCGCCACGCGCAGCGTGAAACTCAATGAGGCACTTGCCATGGCGCGGGCCCGTCGAAGATGTTTGCCAATCCTAATCGGCAGTCAGCGTTGGCCGTGCCTTCGCTGCAACCAAATGTGAGCGCACGCTGAAGCGGGCGGCATGCAGCGGCTTCGCGCGCTTCAATTGCGATCAGCGATAACTTTGCCCCGCATTTGCAGGTACCGCCGATGCGCAGTGGTGTCAGACTGGGCGCAGTTCCTGCATAGTTCCGCGCCGACCCCACCCCCAGCACATTGAGCATCATGGAGTTCTTCGCCCCCAAGCGCCTGAGTTGTGGCGTCGTGATCGTCAACGACGCGCACGAGTTGCTGCTGTGTCACGTGACTGGCCAGAACCATTGGGATTTGCCCAAGGGCGGCATCGACAGCGGCGAAAGCCCGCTGCAGGCCGCGCTGCGCGAAACGCGCGAAGAAACCGGTTTGCGGCTGGCGGCCGATGAACTGATCGACCTGGGCCGTTATTCGTACACCAGCAAGAAAGACCTGCACCTCTTCGCCACCTGCACCGAGCGTTTCGACATCAACACACTGAGTTGCGAGAGCCATTTTTCCGAGCGCTACTCGGGCAAGCAGTTGCCCGAGATGGACGGCTTCGGCTGGTTCAGCTTCGCGCGCGTGGCCGCGCTGTGCACGCCGAAGATGGCACTGGTGTTGAGCGACAAGCTCGACCTCGCGCAGTTGCTGCGTGCGTTCGGCACGGCCGACCGCCAGGGCGTCGCGCTCGCGGCCTGACACACGGCCGCACTCGCGCCGCTTCAGGCGCGGTCGAACAGGCCCGGCCCGGCGCCCAACGCTGCGCCTTCGATCTCGAGCAGACGCAGCTTCGTGCGCGCGCCGCCCGGCGCTGAAAATCCACCCGACTTGCCGCCCGCCGCCAGCACACGGTGGCACGGCACGATGATCGGGAACGGGTTCGCGCCGAGCGCCTGGCCGACCGCCCGGGCCAGCAGCGGGTCGCCGAGCCGGGCCGCAACTTCACCGTAGCTGAGGGTCTGGCCAGGCAGAATGCCGCGCGCCAGTTCATAGACCCGCAAGTTGAAAGGAGGCACGGCCGAGGTGTCGAGCTTGATGTCCTGCAGGCTGTCGGCCTCACCGCGGAGCAGGCCAACGATGCGCGCCATCACTTGCCGGACTTCAGGCGGTGCATCGGCCTCGTGCGCGCCATTGATCCGCCGCTGCGCGCGCGCCCGTGTCGCCGCCGCATGGGCCTCGGGCAGCAACACGCCGACCAGCCCGCGCTCGCCCCACACCAAGGCGCAGGGGCCGAGGGCGGTGTCGAAGAGGCTGAAGCTTGGGCGGGCCATGGCCGATGATCGCTCAGCCGCGTCAAGCCTGCCACACCCCGAAGCCGCGCTCGCGCAGTGCGATACCGAGCTCCACTTCCATCTCGCAGGCGCCGCGGTAAGGCATCGGGTTGTACACCTCGTAGAGCTGCGGAAGCAGGCGCACGCCGAACTCGCGAACGAAGCGGTTCGACTGGATGCCGGCCATGTGGCGGTCGAAGCGCAGGTCGGGGTCCAGCCCCGTCATACCAACGTAGACAAAGGGTTTTCCGAGTTCGTGGCCCGGGTTCGCTTCGCGAAAACGAACCACGTTCCAGACCCGGTCCGAGAGCTCGATCACGTAGACGTTGTAGTGGTGGGAACGGGGCGTGGACTTGCGCGTGACCATGGGTGCCTACACTAGCAGGCCATGCTTGACGAGCCCACCACCACCTTCACCGCGCTGTTCGAACAGGCGCTCGCAGCGGGCGCGCTCGTCAAGCTCGTGCTCGGCAAGCCCCGCGCTGCCGCCGGCGACCTGGTGCGGGTGTCGGCGCGGCCGGTGCTGCTGAAGAATGAGGCCTTGGTGTCGTTCGTCTTCACCCACAAGACCCGCGACATCACGAAGAACCTGCCCGCGCCCGACGCCGTGCGGCAGGCGCGCGAGCTGCTCGACAGCACGTTCAGCCACGCGCACCTGTTCACCACCAGCGAAGAAGTGCAGCTGATGATCAGCAAGAAGGGTCGTCAGACGCTGATGCGTGGCAAGGCGAGTGCAAATGCGGCCCCTGTCGCGCACGACCGGGAAAAACACCGCTTCCTCGACCTGGCCCGCGCCTTCCTCGCCGAGCTCGGCGTGACCAACGCACAGCACCAGCTCGTGCCGGCGATGGCGCGAAAGTGGAAGCAGATCAACAGGTTCATCGAAGTGCTCGACAACGCGCTCGAATCGTCGGCGCTCAAAGGCGCGGCGCGAATCGACGTGGTCGATTTCGGCAGCGGCAAGGGTTACCTCACCTTCGCAATGCACGACTACCTGCGCCACACCCTCGGCCTGCCGGCGCGTGTGACCGGCGTGGAGCTGCGCGACGACATGGTCGCGCTGTGCAGCGGTGCGGTGCAACGCCTCGGCCTCGAAGGTTTGCATTTCGAACAAGGCGACGTGCGCAGCCGCGCGAGCGCGCCGACCGACATCATGATCGCGCTGCACGCCTGCGACACCGCCACCGACCACGCGATCCACACCGGCATTCGCGCGGGCGCTTCGATCATCATGTGCTCGCCATGCTGCCACAAGGAACTGCGCCCGCAGCTCTTGACCCCGCACCCGCTGCGGCCGATCCTGAAACACGGCATCCACCAGGCGCAGGAAGCCGAGATGCTGACCGACGGCCTGCGCGCGCTGATGCTCGACGCCTGCGGCTACGACACGCAGGTGTTCGAGTTCATCGCGCTGGAGCACACCAACAAGAACAAGATGATCCT
>JBDTTU010000150.1:0-7630 GCA_039930465.1 Burkholderiales bacterium | reverse complement strand
TTCTACAACCATCGCAGACTTCACTCCACGTTGCGCTATGTCAGCCCGATGCGGTTCGAGGAAAGCTGGCACGCGGGCCAGCCAAAGCAAGCCGCGTAATCGAGTGGCTATGGACTACGTCGATCAGGGGCAAGGCCAGTCAGGTTGCTGTATCGCCAGCTCGATCAGCACAACGCCGAACTCGAGCGCATCGTGCTCGAGCGTACTGCGGAGTTGCGCGTCAGCGAGGAGCGCTACCGCTTCGCCGAATTGGCCTCCGACTGGTACTGGGAGCAGGACGAGCGCGGCGAATTGACCCAGGTGTCCGGGTCCGTGGTAGAGATGCTCGGCATTCGCATCGGCGCGGGCGACGACGCGACGCACAGCGCCGCCGCAGACGGCTGGGACGAGGCGGAACGCGACGCGATCCAGGCACGCATTGCCGCGCGGCAACCGTTCCTGGACTTCGGCTTCCAGCGTATTGGCCCGGATGGTTCGCGGCGCCAGTTCCGCGTCAGTGGTCAGCCGATGTTCGATCCGTCCTGCCGCTTCCTCGGGTACCGGGGCATCGGCGTCGAAGTCAACATCGCGAAGTAGTCTGTGACTCCAACACGGCGAGGCGCGGTTCACAGCCCACTGCTCAATCATCTGCTCGCGGCGCTGCCGGCCGCCGAGTTCGCGCATCTTGGCGCCGACCTTGAACTCGTCCCGGTGCGGCTCGGCGACGTGCTCTACGAGCCCGGCCAACGCCTGCGGCACTCCTGCTTCCCGACCACTGCGCTGGTGTCGCTGCACTACGTCACGGCGAGCGGCGCTTCGGCGGAAAGCGCCGGCGTCGGGCCCGAAGGCGTGCTCGGCATCTCGCTCTTCATGGGTGGCGACTCGGCGCCGAGCTCTGCGCTTGTCCAGACCGGCGGCCATGGCTATCGGCTTGAACGCGCCGCACTGCTCTCGGCCTTTGAGCGCGCCGGCCCGTTTTCAACGGGCACTGCTGCGCTATACGCAGGCGCTCATCGCCCAGATCACGCAGACGGCCGCCTGCTACCGCCATCACTCGGTCGAACAGCAGCTCAGCCGCTGGCTGCTGACGACGGCCGACCGCCTGCCGGCCGGCCGGCGAACTTGCGATGACACAGGAACTCGTCGCCGCGGTTCTCGGCGTGCGGCGCGAGACCATCACCGCAGCCGCGAGCAAGCTGCGCGACGCGGGCCACATCGGCTACCGCCGCGGCCACATCTCGATTCTCGACCACGGCGGGCTGCAGACCTTTGCCTGCGAGTGCTACGGCGTGGTCAAGAAGGAGTTCCTTCGCCTGCTGCCTCCGGCGTCCCACGAGCCAGCGATGGTGTGCTGACCGCGCGGGCTGTGTTCGGCAGCCCACAGACACGCGAGAAGTCGCTTCGTAAGCTACGAGAAATCACAGCCGCCGAGCAGGAGCTCCTCATGTCGCCGTTCAACACCCTCAATGCCGAACACTCGCTCGCTGCAGGCCTGATGTCACCCGCCCAAGCGACGACGCTCCAGGACGAGATCCACCTCCTCAAGGCACGGCTCGCGAAGGCGCAGTCGGACACGCACACCCGGCAGCTGGCGGAGGATCGCGAGCGCTACCTCGCGGCCTACGATGATGCCGAGGCGCTGGAGTTGCAGCTCAAAGAAAAGATCGGGCAGAGCGGCGTGGCGACCGCGGACAGCCTGCATCGCGCCAATTTGCCGGACGCGACCCACCACGAAGGCAGCCAATGAACCTCCAAGAAAGCGCCCGACCGCAGTGGAAGACGTCGTCCTTCGGCGGCGCCGCTGACACGACGCCGGCGGAGCTATCGGCCCTGCGGACACACATGGATCGGTGCGGCCAGTCGCGCGGCCGCCTGTTCGGGCTGCTGCGCGCCGCCGACGGGCTGGACGGCCTTGTGGGCCGGCATCCGGTGACCGTCGTGATGCTGGTCTTCCTGGCGATGTGGATGATGATGTTCGTGACCTCGCTGATGCACTGAACGCTGCACCGTAACGTCGGCCACCGCCGGGCGTTCGAACGGCGCCGAGAGATCGGCCTGGGCCGGCTCGAGAGATTCCGCGAAGCGCTCGATCTGCGAACGTGGCGTGCGTCCGCCGCGGCAACGCACGTTCGGATCGGCGGCCGTTCTGCGGCCACCTGCGGTGCCGCACGGACGACGGCGTTTGCTTCCAACGAGACCATGCGCCCCGCTTCGGTCCAGACCCGCTGAAGAAGACGGGCGGCTGGATTCAGTCGAGCAGGTCGGCGTACGACTTGCACCCCGCCGCATAGCAGCCGCACGCCGCGGCTTCGAGCCCCTGGCGATCCAGAACCGTGAAATCGCCGCGGTGGTATTCGATCAGCCCGCTGCGCTGCAGGACGCCAGCGGCCACCGTGATGCCGACCCGGCACACGCCGAGCATGTAGGCCAGAAATTCCTGCGTGACGTGAAAGCTGTCGGAGTGCGCACGGTCCTGGGTCATCAACAACCAACGCGCCAGACGCGGGCCGATCAAATGAAAGCGCAGGCACGCTGCGGACGTCGCCAACTGGGCCATCAACACGTAGAGGTAGCGCTGCAAGCTGCGCTGCATGGCGGTGCTGCGTGCCAGCTCACGGCGAAAGGCCACGACCTCGACGCGCCACGCGGCGCCCGTGCCCTGCACGAGCGCGTGCAGCGGGGCGGTGGCAACGCCCAGGGCCAGCTCGGCGCCGAGCATGCCTTCACGCCCGACCATGCCCACCTCCACGCCCGGAGTGCCGTCGATCATCGCCACCAGCGAGATGAAGCCTTCGGTCGGGAAGTACACGTGACGAACGGGCGTGGCCGGTTCGCAGAGAACCTGGGCCAGCACCAGATGAACTGGCTCGCAGATCGACAGCAGGCTCGCGCGGTCCTTGCGGGGCAGCCGCTCGATCAGGTGGTTCTGGACAGTGCTCAAGTAGGTCTCCGTGCGGTGAGTGCACCGCTCTGCACGGACTGCGCCGAACGCACCGTCTGCCAACGCACATAGCGAGCGCCTGCCGGGCCCTGCTAGTGCGAAACACTGCACTAGACGGCCAAGCCGGGCGGGAGAAGACGGTCGGATTTCTTTTTTTTGACGACCGAATAGCACTCGCAAGTGCGATTCTCGAGCGCAGGCCGGTCGAGCACGATGATGCGTCCGCGCGAGTAGCGGCTGCAACCGGCCGCCTGCAGCTTGAGCGCGCCTTCGGTCACGCCTTCTCGGCGCACGCCGAGCATGTTGGCGATGAGTTCCTGCGTCATCACGAGCTCGTTGCCGTTCAGGCGGTCCAGGCTCAGGAGCAGCCACCGGCACAGCTGCTGGTCCAGCGAATGATGGCGGTTGCACACGGCGGTCTGCGCCATCTGCGTGATCCGGGCCTGTGTGTAGCGCAGCAGCAGGTGAAGCACCGGGGCCCGGTTGAATTTATTCCTTGATCGCCGACGAGCGCAGCCGATAGCCCTGGCCGGCGCGTGCCCAAACTCAACAAGGCCGGGCTCGGCGACTTCATCGTGTCGAGAAATCGGGAGCGGCGCGCGGCGGGCGACACGCCCTCGATGAACGACCGCTCGAGTTCGCGATCGTCAGCATGGATCGGGCGCACGAGCACCGGCGTGCCGTCGCGCAGCGTCTCGCGCAACGCGCTCGATGCGGAGTCCATGGGATTCAATTCGCGCGGTGCGTTGATAGAAGCCCCCGTTCCAGCAAGCGATGGGCGCGCGCGACCACGTTGCCGATCGTGAACCCGAATTCGCGCATCAGTGCGCTGGCAGGTGCCGACGCGCCGAAGCGTTCGACGCCGAGCACGTCGCCCTGGTCGCCCACATAGCGATGCCAGCCTTGCGGGGACCCGAGTTCTACCGCCAGCCGCGCGTGCACCGCGGGCGGCAGGACTTCGTCGCGGTAGCTCAGAGCTTGCGCATCGAAAAGATCCCAGCTGGGAATCGAGACGCAGCGCACCGCGACGCCTTCGGCTTGCAGGTGTTCGGCGGCGGCCAGTATCAGCGCCAGCTCCGAGCCGCTCGCCAACAGGATCAGGTCGAGCCAGCCCCGATTCGCGCCGGCGGCAGACAGGTCTTGCACGACATACGCACCGCGGCGCAGGCCCTCGGCGCTCGCGTATCGGTGGCGATCCAGCGTGGGCAGGTCTTGCCGCGTCAGCACCAGCAGCACCGGGCGATCGCGTGTCTCGATCGCCACCTTCCACGCCACGGCGGTCTCGTTGGAGTCGGCCGGGCGGATCAGCGTGAGGTTCGGCATCGCGCGCAGGCTCGCGAGCTGCTCGACGGGTTGATGGGTCGGGCCGTCTTCGCCCACTGCGATGCTGTCGTGCGTGAACACATGCACCACGTGCAGGCCCATCAGCGCGGCCAGGCGGATGGCCGGCCGCATGTAGTCCGAGAAGATGAAGAACGTGGATCCGAAAGGCACGTAGCCACCATGCGCCGCCAGCCCGTTGACGATGGCGCCCATCGCGTGCTCGCGCACACCGAAGTGGAGGTTGCGGCCGGCTGGGCTCCAGCCGCCGGCGTCACTGCCTTGCGCGTCCTCGCCCGCGCGAATCGGCGGGTTGAAGGTGCCCAAGTCCTTCAATACCGTGTGGGTCGACGGGTCCAGGTCGGCCGAGCCGCCGAAGAGCGCTGGCAGGCGTGATGAGATGGCGTTCATCACCCGGCCACCCGCGACGCGCGTGGCCATGCCCTTGTCGTCAGCGGCAAAAATCGGGACATCGGCATCCCAGCCGGCCGGCAGGTCGCCGCGCAGGCGGCCCTGCAGTTCGGCACACAACGCCGGGAAGGCTTCGGCGTAGGCTTGCATGCGCGAGGTCCAGTCGGCCTGCGCCTGTTCGCCGCGCGCCAGCGCCTGGCGGAAGTGTTCGAGTGCCGCCGTGGGCACGTGGAAGGGCGGTTCGATGGGCCAGCCCAACTCCTGCTTGGTGCGTTTCACGTCTTCTGTACCCAGCGGCGAGCCGTGCGCCTTGAAGCTGTCTTGTTCCGGCGAGCCGAAGCCGATGTGCGTTCGCACCAGAATCAACGACGGCCGTGCGGTCTCGGCGCGTGCCGCAACGAGGGCCGCATTCACCGCGTCCAGGTCGTTGCCGTCTTCCACGACCAAGGTCTGCCAGCCACAGGCCTTGAAGCGCAGCGCGCGGTCTTCGGTGAACGTGATGTCGGTGCCGGCCGACAGCGTGACGCGGTTGTCGTCGTACAGGCACACGAGCTTGCCCAGTTGCAGGTGGCCGGCGAGCGACGCGGCCTCGGCGGCTACGCCTTCCATCAGGTCACCGTCGCTCACGATGGCCCAGGTGCGGTGGTCGATCGGCACATGGCCATCGCGGTTGTAGCGCGCCGCCAAATGGGCTTCGGCGATGGCCATGCCCACCGCATTGGCCAGGCCCTGGCCCAGCGGGCCGGTGGTGATCTCGACGCCGGGTGTGTGGCCACGCTCCGGGTGACCGGGCGCCTTGCTGCCCCATTGGCGGAACTGCTTCAGATCGTCCAATGACAGGTCGTAGCCCGTCATGTGCAGCAGGCTGTAGAGCAGCGCCGATCCATGCCCGGCCGAGAGTACGAAGCGGTCACGGTCGGGCCAGTGCGGTTGAGCGGGGTGGTGCTTCAGATGCTGGGTCCACAGCGCATACGCCATCGTGGCCGCACCCAGCGGCAGGCCGGGGTGGCCACTGTTGGCCTTCTGCACCATGTCGACCGACAGGAAGCGAAGCGTGTTGATGCATTGCAGGTCGAGCGCGCTGGTCATGGTGAGTCTGCCTCGGGTTCAGTTCGCAGCGTCCATCGCCGCCGTGTACTCGCCGCGGCGCGCGGCGTGGTTGCAGGCGGCGCGGTGCTGCAGCGCGTGCTGTGCCTGTCGCACGTTGCCGGGCTCGCCACGCCAGAGGTCGAGCGCCGGCTGCTGGATCGCGCGCGAAAACGAAAACGTCAGCGCCCAGGGCAGGCGACCCTTGAAGAGCCGGTTCATGGCGTTCAGCCGCGCAGACGCCGGCTCGGCGCTCTGGCCACCCGACAGAAACGCGATGCCCGGTACGGCGGCTGGCACGGCGCGCAGCAGGCACGCGACGGTGGCTTCGGCCACCTCGTCCACGCCGTCTTGCTGAGCACAGTCCAGCCCCGGCAGAACCATGTTCGGCTTGAGCAGCAGGCCTTCGAGCAGCACGCGCTGCGCATGCAGTTGGTTGAAGACCTCGTGCAGCACCTGCGCGGTGACGTCGGCACAGCGCTGCAGCGTGTGGTTGCCGGTCATCAGCACTTCGGGTTCGACGATGGGCACGAGCCCGGCCTCCTGGCACAAGCCTGCATAACGAGCCAGCGCATGGGCGTTGGCCGCAATGCACGCCGCGGACGGAAGGCGGTCGTCGATCGCGATCACGGCGCGCCACTTGGCGAAGCGTGCCCCCATCGCCGCATACCCCACCAGGCGTTCACGCAAGCCGTCCAGCCCTTCGGTGACGGACTCGCCGGGGTGCCCGGCCAGCGCCTTCGCGCCGGCGTCCACCTTGATCCCGGCGACGATGCCCAGGTCGGCCAGGGCCTGCGCGAAAGGCCGGCCGTCTTGCAGGTTCTGGTGGAGAGTTTCGTCGTAGAGGATTGCGCCGCTGATGCTGTCGGCCAGTCCCGGCGTCGTGACGATGAGTTCGCGCCATGTGCGCCGCGCAGCTTCGGTCTGGGGAATGCCGAGCGCGGCGAAACGCTTGTTGCAGGTCGGATTGCTCTCGTCCATCGCCAGCAAGCCCTTGTCGTTGCCGACCAAGGCCTGCGCGGTCGCAAGCAAGTTGCGGGTATTCATCGCGGCGCCGATGGGTTCAGCGATCTTTCGATCTCGTCCAGGGCTTGGCGGATGGCGCCGAGGATCAGATGGTCCGACGCGACCTCGTCGATCTCGGGCACGTCCCACTCGAAGATCGAGCGGTACTTCTCGACCAGACCCTTGACATCCGCAGTCAGCTCATTGCGATGCGCGTCCAGTTCCAGTTGTTCCGTTGTCGCCATGACTGTTCTTCTGGTGTCTATGCTTCAGCCAACCACCGCCGCGCCTCAGCGGCGGCGCCATGATCAAAGTAGCGGACCGCGGCGCGCGCGAACGGCTTGCAGAAACTCGCCATGGCGTGTTGCCACCGGGTCTCCCCGATCACCGCAATCTTTTCAATATCGGCGAAATGCTTGACGCCCAGTTTGAGGTCCTCCCAGGCCGCCGCGGCGTCCCAGCCGTGGAAGTCGGCCATGTCGATCAGCAGGCGCAGCTTTCCGCGCTCGCGCGCGAGCCGATCCACCTCGGGTACGAGGCTCGCATAGTCCTCCTTGACGAGTTTTCCGCTGACGTGAACGACGAGTATCTTGCCGCCGTTCTCTTCGTTGAATTGAATGGACATGTCGGACTCCGTTGGTGTGTTCGATCCAGGTCAAGCCGAACCCGCGGCTCCCCATTTCCAGTTTCGAATCTCCGGCAGGTCCTGCCCGTGCAGGCGGATGTACTGCCGGTGTTCGATCAGCTTTTCCTTCAGGCGCCGTTTCAGTGCCAGCCCCTTGTCACCGGTCTGCGGCAAGCGGTCGATCGTGTCCATCACCAGATGGAAACGATCGAGGTCGTTCAGCACCGTCATGTCGAACGGCGTCGTGATCGTGCCTTCCTCCT
>JBDTTU010000149.1:0-7653 GCA_039930465.1 Burkholderiales bacterium | reverse complement strand
GGGAGGTCTGGCTGAACGGCATGGAAGTCACGCAGTTCACCTACTTCCAGCAAGTGGGCGGCATCGATTGCAAGCCGATCACCGGCGAGATCACCTACGGCCTGGAGCGGCTGGCGATGTACCTGCAGGGCGTGGACAACGTCTACGACTTGACGTGGACCGAAGGGCTGAATGGGTCGCGATTGACCTATGGCGACGTCTACAAGCAGAACGAAGTCGAGCAGAGCACCTACAACTTCGAACACAGCGATGTCGAATTCCTGCTCACTGCTTTCGCCGCGCACGAAAAACAATCGAAGCACTTGATGGAGCAGAAACTTGCGCTGCCCGCCTACGAACAACTGCTCAAGGCCGGCCACAGCTTCAACCTGCTCGACGCGCGTGGCGCGATCAGCGTGACCGAGCGCGCCGCCTACATCGGCCGCATCCGCAACCTGGCGAAGGCGGTGGCACAGAGTTACCTTGAGAGCCGCGCCCGGCTGGGCTTCCCGATGGCCCCCAAGGCCTGGGTCGATGAAGTGACGGCGCAGATCGCCTTGAAGAAAGCGGCCTGAGCATGAGCAGCACGAAGAATCTGCTCGTCGAACTGTTCGTCGAAGAGCTGCCGCCGAAAGCACTGAAGGCGCTCGGCATCGCCTTTGCCGACGGCCTGGCGCATGGGCTGCGCGCACAAGGTCTGGCGACCGAACATTCGGCCGTCACGCCGTTCGCATCGCCGCGCCGCCTGGCCGCGCACATCAGCGGTGTGCACGCGTTTGCCGCCGACAAGGCGGTGTCGCAGAAGCTGATGCCGGTCAGCGTCGGCCTCACAGCCGAAGGCGCGGCCACGCCGGCTTTGCTGAAGAAGCTGGCCAGCCTTGGCGCCGACGCGTCGGCAGTTGCGGGGCTCGAACGCCGCCCGGACGGCAAGGCCGAGGCGCTGTTTTTCGACAGCACCGTGAAGGGCGCGACCTTGGCCGAAGGTTTGCAGAAGGCCTTGCTCGAAGCGCTCGCGAAACTGCCGATCCCGAAGCTCATGCAATACCAGCTCGAAGACGGCTGGACCAGCGTGCACTTCGTGCGCCCGGCGCATGGGCTCGTCGCTTTGCACGGCGCCGACCTGGTGCCGATCCAGGCGCTCGGCCTGAAGGCCGGCCGCCAGACGCGAGGGCACCGTTTCGAAGCACCGATGGACCCGGTGATGCTGCAAGACGCCGACCACTACGCGCACCAGCTCGAAGAGCAGGGCGCCGTGATCGCGAGCTTCGCGGCGCGCCACGCCGAGATTGCGCAACAGCTGCGCACGGCGGCTGCCGAGCAGGGCCTGACGCCGATCGACGACGCCGCGCTGCTCGACGAAGTGACGGCGCTGGTGGAGCGGCCGAACGTGCTGCTGTGCCGCTTCGAGCCTGAGTTTCTCGATGTGCCGCAGGAATGCCTGATCCTGACGATGAAGGCGAACCAGAAGTACTTTCCGCTGCTCGATGCGGCGGGCAAACTCACCGAGAAATTCCTCGTCGTCAGCAACATCCAGCCCGAAGACCCGAGCAAGGTGATCCAGGGCAACGAGCGCGTCGTGCGCCCGCGGCTGGCGGATGCGAAGTTCTTCTTCGATCAGGACCGCAGGCGCACGCTCGAATCGCGCGTGGCCGGTCTCGACAAGGTGGTCTACCACGGCAAGTTGGGCACGCAGGGCGAACGTGTGCAGCGTGTGCGCGCCATCGCCAAGGTGATTGGTGCGCAGCTCGGCGGTGAAGCCCTCGCCGCTCAGGCCGACCGCGCTGCGATGCTTGCCAAGGCCGACTTGCTGACCGACATGGTCGGCGAGTTCCCTGAGCTTCAAGGCGTGATGGGCGGCTACTACGCGCGCCACGACGGCGAGACCGGCGCGATCGCTGAAGCCATCGAAGACCACTACAAGCCGCGGTTTTCCGGCGACGCGCTGCCACGTGGCGACGTCGGCCTGGTCGTTGCGCTCGCCGACAAGCTGGAGACGCTGGTCGGCCTGTTCGGTATCGGGCAATTGCCGACCGGCGACAAGGATCCGTTCGCGCTGCGGCGGCACGCGCTCGGCGTGATCCGGATGCTGATCGAACGCGCGGTCCCTGTGGACCTGAACGCGCTCGTCGCCGGTTCGATACCCGCGTTCGGTCCACTCATTGCGGACTCGACCCCGGCGCTGCTCGACTTCGTCTATGACCGTCTCGCCGGCAGCCTGCGCGAGCAGGGCTACAGCGCTCAGGAAGTGGATGCGGTGCTGTCGCTGCGCCCGGCCCGGCTCGCCGACGTGACAGCGCGACTGGCGGCAGTGCGCGCTTTCGCTGCACTGCCCGAAGCGGCATCGCTGGCGGCGGCCAACAAGCGCATCGGCAACATCCTGAAGAAGTCGGACGCGACCGTTGGCGCGTTCTCTTCCGGGGCGCTGGTCGAACCGGCCGAGAAAGAATTGTTCGGAGCGATGGAACGCGTCGGCGCATTGGCGAGCCGGCATTTCGCACGCGGTGACTACGAAGATTCGCTGCGCGAACTCGCCGGCCTGCGCATGGCGGTCGATGGATTTTTCGAGTCGGTGATGGTGAACGCCGAAGACCTGGCGTTGCGAAACAATCGGCTGTGGTTGTTGAAGAACCTGCACGTCGAACTGAACCGCGTCGCCGACCTCTCCAAGCTCGCGAGCTGACCCGATGACCCCGATCAAACTCATCATCCTCGACCGCGACGGCACGATCAACGAAGACCGTGACGACTACGTCAAGTCGCCTGACGAATGGGTGCCGATTCCCGGTGCGCTCGAAGCCATCGCGCGTCTCAACCACGCCGGCTGGCACACGGTGGTGGCCACCAATCAGTCGGGCCTGGGCCGCGGCACCTTCGACATGGCCACGCTCAACGCCATGCACACCAAGATGAACCAGATGCTGGCCAAGCAGGGCGGGCGCATCGACGCGGTGTTCTTCTGCCCGCACGCGCCCAGCGATGCCTGCCGCTGCCGCAAGCCGCTGCCGGGTCTGTTCGAGCAGATCGGCGAGCGTTTTGGTGTCGCCCTCACCGATGTGCCGGTGGTCGGCGACACGCTGCGCGACCTGCAGGCCGGCGTGGCAGTGGGCTGCTGCCCGCACCTCGTGCGCACTGGCAAGGCAGCGCGGCTCGACGATGCGCAGCTCGCCGAGCTGTGCGGGCAAGTGGCGGGCACCCAGGTGCACGACGACCTGACTGCGTTTGCCGACTTCCTGATCCAGCGCGAGCGCCACGAGCGCGGTGCCAGCGGCGAAACCGACTCCGGTTTCGGGAGGCTCGACTGATGGCCACCTTCTTCTACGCGCTGCGCTCGGCGCTTTTTGTGCTGTTCATGGCCGTCACGGTCATCCCGTGGGCTCTGGCCGTGCTGGTGGTGTCGATCTTCGCGCGCGGCGACACGGTGTATCGCTTGTGCGTGGGCTGGTTGACGCTGTCGATCTGGGGTGCCAAGGTCATCTGCGGCGTGCACGCGCGCCTGCACGGCATGGACCGCCTGCCCGACTACCCGGTGGTGCTGCTGCCCAAGCACCAGTCGACCTGGGAGACCTTCGCGTTCCCGGGCCTGATGCCGCACCCGCTCTGTTATGTGTTCAAGCGCGAGCTGCTCTACATCCCGTTCTTCGGCTGGGCCATGGCGCGCATGGACATGATCCACATCGACCGCAGCAAACGGGCGCAGGCCTGGAACCTGGTGGCCGAACAGGGCCGCAAATTCATGGACAAGGGCCACTGGGTCATCATGTTTCCCGAAGGCACGCGCGCGGCGCGCGGCGGGCGTGGGGTGTACAAGGCCGGCGGCACGCGCCTGGCGATCACCACGGGCAGGCCGGTGCTGCCGGTCGCGGTGACTTCGGCGCGCTGCTGGCCGCGCAAGAGCTTCATCCTGCGCCCGGGGGTGATCGACCTTTCGGTGGGCCACCCGATCGAATCGACCGGCCGCGAGCCCGACGAGTTGATGCGCGAAGTCGAAACCTGGATCGAAGCCGAGATGAGGCGCCTGGACCCCGAGGCCTACCCGGCGACGGAAGCAGTGGTTGCAGCCGGGGTGAGCAAAGCATGAGCCGCGCGGCACCGGCGACCGGCCCGTCGCAGTTGTCACTGTTCGATGAGGCGGGGCCGGTTGTCGCTGCGGTGGCCGAGGCACCACCCCTCGCACCGGTACAAGCCGCGCCCGCCGCAACGCCGCCAGCGCCTGACGCCGTGCCGCTTGCCAGCGTGCTCGTTCCCGCCGTGTTCCGCCACCCGCAAGCCGACCGCGAGATCCGCCTGCAGGAACACGTGGTGGCCTACGCGCTCAAGCGCGCACGCCGGCGCAGCATCGGCTTCATCGTCGGCATGGAAGGGTTGAGCGTCAATGCGCCGAAGTGGGTGGGTATCGGCGACATCGAATCGGCCTTGCGTGAAAAAGCCGGCTGGATCCTGCGCAAGCTCGCCGAACAGCAAGAACGTGCGCAGCGTTTGCAGGAAGCCAAGGTCGACTGGCGCGACGGCGCGACCATTCCCTTCCTCGGCGAGCAGGTGATCGTGGTGCTCGACGCGCGTGCCGGGCTCACCAAGGCGGGTGCGGTGCTCAACACCGATGCGCAGTCGTTGCCCGGCGTGCCGCGCCTCACCTTGCACATTGGCCTGCCGCACACGGCCACCGCCGCGCAGATCCGCGACGTGGTGCAAAGCTGGCTGCAGCGCCAGGCACGGCGCGTGTTCGAAGAGCGCTGCCAGCTCTACACGCAGAAGCTCGGTGTGCGCTACACGCGGCTTTCCTTGTCGTCAGCGCAAACGCGCTGGGGCAGCGCCAGCGCCGACGGGTCGATCCGCCTGAACTGGCGGTTGATCCACTTCGGCCTCTCGACCATCGACTACGTGGTCGCGCACGAACTCGCGCACCTGCGCGAGATGAACCACAGCCCGCGCTTCTGGGACGTGGTGCGCTCGGTGGTGCCCGACTACGAAGCGGTGCGAGGTAGTTTGAAAGAAGGGGTGGTGCCGGTTTTCGACTGAGCCACCGTACCGCCACCCTCGTGGCGGCGAACTCGGTAGCCGCTCGCCTCCCTTGTTTGAAGTGGTGCGAAGTGCCGCGATCGGCGCGATCATGGAGGCTGCGATTGCGCAGCCACCCGGGAGACCCGCGATGAACACCTTGTCGACCTCGGAATGGATCGAGCGTTGTGCCCGCCGGATCGTCGAACTCGATCAGCAGATCGCGCGCGACGAAGCGCGGGGCCTGGCGCGCGAATTCCGCAGCTTTGAACGCACCGCAGCGATGGTGCCCGAGGCGGCGGTCGATTTCGTGGCCACCGAACTCTCGCACGCTGCGCCGCGCTTCGAGCGCCGCGCCGAACCGCGGGCCTGAGCCCGCGCCAACTCAGGCGAGCGTGAAGCGGTAGACGCCGTCGGCGTCGAGCCGGCGCTTCAACCGGCCGGCCAGCCACAGCGCGTGCAGGTGCGCGAGCGACTCGCCCATCGCGAAGGTGGTCTGGTGCAGGTCGAGCTTGCGTCGGAACAGCACCATCAGCAGATCGGCCGCATGCTGCGGTGCTTCGGCGCAAGCCTTCAGCACGTCGGCGAAACGCTCTTCGTGGTGCGCCTGCAACTGATCGACACGTGTGTGCAGGCCGGTGAAGGGCCGGCCGTGCGAGGGCAAAACCAGCGTGTCTTCGGGCAGCGCTTTCATGCGCTCGATCGAATCGAGGTAAAGCCGCAGCGGGTTCGATTCGGGCTCGATCTCGTGCACGCTCACGTTGGTGGAAATGCGCGGCAGCACCATGTCGCCGCTGATCAACGTGGCCAGCGCTTCGCTGTGCAGCGAGATGTGCTCCGGCGCGTGGCCGTAGCCGGCGTGGCAAACCCAGCTGTGGCCGCCGATCTGAATGTGGTCACCGTCCATCAGCCGTCGAAAGCTCGCCGGCACCTGCGGCACCATGCTCGCGTAGTAGTTGGTGCGGGCCTTGATCTTGGCTTGCGAATCGGGGTCGGTCAGCCCGTGGCTGGCCATGAAACGAGCGGTCGCCTCGCCGCCGAAGCCGGTGATGGAACCGCTCGCCAGGCGCGCGGTGTTGTAGTCGGTGGCGCTGACCCACAGGCGCACGCCGAAGCGTTCGGTGAGCCAGTGCGCCAGGCCGATGTGGTCGGGGTGCATGTGGGTGACGATCAGGCGCAGCACCGGCAGGCCTTGCAGCTCGTTGGCGAAGATCGTTTCCCAGGCGGCGCGGGTGGCATCGTTCGCAATGCCGCAGTCGACGATGCTCCAGCCTTCCACCGGCCCATTCGCGCTGTCGATCTGATCACGCAGCAGCCACAGGTTGATGTGGTCGAGCTGGAACGGCAGCGCCATGCGCAGCCAGCGCACACCGGGCGCCACTTCGAGCGTGCTGCCGGTGGCGGGCAGCGTGTCGCCGAACGGGTAGTTCAGTTGCAGTTCGAGCTCGTTCATCGGCATGACCTTCCGGGTTGCCCACACTACACTTGACGTAAACGTCAACCGGGCCAGTGTATGCCGCGCCCATTTCTGCCGCTGTCACCCAGATGTCTTCCACCTTCACCATTGGCGAGCTCGCCCGCGAGTTCGACCTCACCACCCGCGCGATCCGCTTCTATGAAGACTGTGGCCTGATCACGCCGCAGCGCAGCGGCCGCAACCGCGTGTACACGCTGCGCGACCGCACGCGGCTAAAGCTCACGCTGCGCGGCAAGCGCCTGGGGCTGACGCTGGCCGAGGTGAAGGAGCTGGTCGACATGTACGAGTCGCCACGCGACACGCAGCCGCAGCTCAAGAAGTTCCTCGTTGTGCTGGCCACGCACCGAGCGCAGCTCGAACAGCAGATGGCCGACCTGCACGCCACGCTCGATGAGGTGCGCGCTCAAGAGAAAGAAGCGCGGCGCCTGCTCGCGCTCGGGCTGAAGAAGGAGCAGGCTTAGCCTGCCCCGAATGACCGTGACCGGGCGCGACGACGTGCGGCACTGAACGAACTCTCCAGGAGACAAGACCATGAACAACCTGCCCGGCCTGAACTTTCAACTTGGTGAGGATGTGGACGCGCTGCGCGACGCGGTGCGCGAATTCGCGCAGGCCGAGATCGCGCCACGCGCTGCCGAGATCGACCGCAGCGACCAGTTCCCGATGGACCTGTGGCGCAAGATGGGTTCGCTCGGCGTGCTCGGCATCACGGTGAGCGACGAGTACGGCGGCGCCGGCATGGGCTACCTGGCGCACATGATCGCGATGGAAGAGATCAGCCGCGCGAGTGCGTCGGTCGGCCTGTCGTATGGCGCGCATTCCAACCTGTGCGTGAACCAGATCAAGCGCAACGGCAACGACCGTCAACGCGCGAAATACCTGCCCAAGCTGATCAGCGGCGAACACGTGGGCGCGCTCGCGAT
This sequence comes from Burkholderiales bacterium, assembly GCA_039930465.1. Taxonomy (GTDB): domain Bacteria; phylum Pseudomonadota; class Gammaproteobacteria; order Burkholderiales; family Burkholderiaceae_C; genus LMDS01. The sequence continues at coordinate 279 of JBDTTU010000149.1, read as the reverse complement.
GAGCGAACCCGGCGCCGGCTCCGACGTGATCAGCATGAAGCTGAAAGCGCAACTGGTAGAGGGAGGAGCGGGGGGCGACCACTACCTGCTGAACGGCACGAAGATGTGGATCACCAACGGGCCAGACGCCGACACGCTCGTCGTCTACGCCAAGACCGAACCCGAGCTCGGCGCGCGCGGCGTCACCGCGTTCCTGATCGAGAAGGGCATGAAGGGCTTCAGCATCGCGCAAAAGCTCGACAAGCTCGGCATGCGCGGCAGCCACACCGGCGAGCTGGT
>JBDTTU010000148.1:0-7905 GCA_039930465.1 Burkholderiales bacterium | reverse complement strand
CGCCAGGTCATCGAATACCAGCTGAAGGAAGAGCTCTACAACTGGCGCGCCGACGTGCGCCCCAACGTGCTCGGCAAGTTCGACGAAGGTGATGGCGACGAGAGCGGCGGCGAATGGAGCCAGCCGAACCCGAGCAAGAACTGGCTGCTGCGCGCGCAGGCCGACCTGACGCCCGCAATCATCGCCAGGGCCATCGCCAAGCGCCTGAAGAAGCTCGGTGTCGATGCCGACACCGCCGCGCGTCTGGACGCCCGCATCGCATTGATCGACGCCAAAGAGCGCAGCATGACGGTACAGACCGTTGCCACCGACGCCGGCGAGCGCACACCGTTCTTCTGCAGCGGCTGCCCGCACAACACCAGCACCAAGGTGCCCGAAGGCTCGCGCGCGGTGGCCGGTATCGGCTGCCACTACATGGCGGTGTGGATGGACCGCAGCACCGTCACCTTCAGCCAGATGGGCGGCGAAGGTGTGTCGTGGGTCGGCCAGGCCGCATTCACGACCGACAAGCACGTGTTCGCGAACCTGGGCGACGGCACCTACTACCACTCGGGCCTGCTCGCGGTGCGCCAGAGCATCGCGGCCAAGGTCAACATCACCTACAAGATCTTGTTCAACGACGCCGTCGCGATGACTGGCGGCCAGCCGGTGGACGGCACGTTGAAAGTGCCCGAGATGAGCCGCGAGCTCGACGCCGAGGGCGCGGTCAAGATCGTGGTCGTGACCGACGAACCCGAGAAGTATGAAGACAGCGCCATCAAGGCGCGGCTGGCGGGCGGCGTGACCGTGCACCACCGCGACGAACTCGACGCCATCCAGAAGCAACTGCGCGAAATCGAGGGTTGCACCATCATCATCTACGACCAGACCTGCGCGACCGAGAAGCGCCGCCGCCGCAAGCGTGGCACGATGGTCGAGCCGGCGAAGCGTGTTGTCATCAACGAACTCGTGTGCGAAGGCTGCGGCGACTGTTCGGTGCAAAGCAACTGCCTGAGCGTGGAACCGGTCGAGACCGAATTCGGCCGCAAGCGCCGCATCAACCAGAACACCTGCAACAAGGATTACTCCTGCGTGAAGGGCTTCTGCCCGAGCTTCGTCACGGTCGAAGGCGGGCAGATGAAGAGCGCGAAGAAGGCCGCGATCGAGCGCCCGAACCCGTTCAAGCTGGCGCCGCTGCCCGAGCCTTCGTTGCCGCTGGCCGAAACGCCCTGGGGCATCGTCGTCGCAGGCGTCGGCGGCACCGGCGTCATCACGATCGGCCAGCTGCTCGGCATGGCCGCGCACCTCGAAGGCAAGGGCGTGGTCACGCAAGACTCTGCCGGTCTCGCGCAAAAGGGCGGCGCCACCTGGAGCCACATCCAGATCGCCAACCGCATGGACGCGATCAACACAACGAAGGTCGGCACGGCCGAGGCCGATCTCATCATCGGCTGCGACCCGATCGTCAGCGCCAACAAGGCCACGCTGGTCACGGTGCGCGAAGGCCGCACCTACATCGCCATGAACACGCACGGCGCGCCCACCGCGGCGTTCGTGAAGAACCCTGATTGGCAATTTCCCGGCGGCAATTGCGACGCTGCGGTGCACGCTGCGGCCGGCGCGAATGTGGGCACGGTCGATGCCGACCAACTCGCAGTGCAGCTCGTGGGCGACTCGCTCTACACCAACCCGCTGATGCTCGGCTTCGCCTGGCAGAAAGGCCGCGTGCCGCTGAGCCATGCCGCGCTGACGCGCGCGATCGAACTGAACGGCGTGCAGGTCGAGAACAACAAGCTCGCCTTTGAATGGGGCCGGCGTGCGGCGCACGATCTGGCCGCGGTGCAGGCCTTGCTGAAGCCGGCGCAGGTGATCGAGTTCGTCAAGAAAAGCGCGAACCTCGACGACATGATCGTGAAGCGTGTGGAGTTCCTGACAGGTTATCAAGACGCCGCCTACGCACAGCAATACAAGGCTTTCGTCGAAAAGGTTCGCTCCGCCGAAGCGCCACTGAACAGCAAGAAGCTCAGCGAAGCCGTGACCCGTTACCTGTTCAAGTTGATGGCGTACAAAGACGAGTACGAGGTCGCGCGGCTGCACACCGACCGATCGTTCCTCGACAAGATCGCATCGCAGTTCGAAGGTGACTACAAGCTGCACTACCACCTCGCGCCGCCGCTGATCGCGAAGAAGAACGACAAGGGCGAGCTGATCAAGCAGAGTTTCGGGCCGATCATGCTGACGGGCTTCAAGGTTCTGGCCAAGCTGAAAGGGCTGCGCGGCGGCGCGTTCGACATCTTCGGCAAGACCGAGGAACGCAAGACCGAGCGCGCGCTGATCGATGAATACCGCGCTTCGATCGACGAGCTGCTGAAATCGCTGAGCGCGCAGAACCTGGCGCTTGCGACCGACATCGCACGCATCCCGGAAGACATTCGTGGTTATGGCCACGTGAAAGAGCGCCACCTGCACGCGGCGCGCCCGAAGTGGGCTGCGCTGATGACGCAGTGGCGCAGCGGCGCAGAACGCAAGGCCGCATGAGTCTCTGGCGGGCGCTCGGCACGCTGGTTCCAGCGCTGCTGCTGGGAGCCGCTGCCTTGGCACCGCTGCGCGCTCAAACGCCAGCGCCCGCCGCCGCACCAACCTACTCGCTCGACCCGACCCACAGCTTTGTGCACTGGGAGGTCGTGCACATGGGCACGTCGACCCTGCGAGGCCGTTTCGGCGGCACCAGCGGCAGCGTTCAGTTCGATGCCAAGGCACAGCAGATCGACATCGGCATCACGATCGACACGGCCACCGTCAACACCGGCGTGGCACCGCTCGACAGCATGCTGCGCGGTTCGGCCGGCCTGTCCAGCACCGAATTTCCGCAAGCCTTTTTCACCGCCCGCAGCGCGCGCTGGGAAGGCGAGGTGCCACGCGAGATTCGCGGCGAGTTCACGTTGCGTGGCGTGAGCCAGGGCCTCACGCTCAAAGCCCTGCGCTGGAACTGCGGGCTCAACCCGCTGTTCCGCCGCGAGGTGTGTGGCGGCGACTTCGAAGGCGAGTTGGTGCGCAGCAGCTTCGGCATCACGCACAGCCTGCCGTTCGTGGCCGACAAGGTGCGTTTGCTGGTGCAGGTCGAAGGCATTCGGCAGTAGGCCCCGGGCTGGTGGGGCAGATCCGCAGGGCCTGCGCACTGATTTCAGTCAACCTCGTTTAAAATTCGTTTTCTATTCATATACAATTCATACAGATATATAAGCTATTGATTTATAGAAGATTTCTTCTGAGACTTTCTATTCATGAATCTCGCCGAAAGTGCTCTTGAAGCCGGGATCATCGCGCACCTCGCTGCCGGCGAGTTGCTGAGCTCGGTGCAATTGCAGCGCGCCACCGGCAAGAGCCAGCCCACGCTCTCGCGCGCGCTGAGCGGCTTGAGCGGGCAGGTGGTGGCGCTCGGCCAGGGCAAGTCCACCCGTTACGGGCTCGCACGGCCGATTCGCGGCATGGCAGCGCAGCAGCCGCTGTGGTGGACGAACCAGAGCGGCTCGATCGAGCGATGGGGCCTGCTGACGTTTCTGGCTGCAGACACCGTGCACGTCAGCGCCCCCGGCATCGAGATCACCACGCGTGGCCGGCTGCCCTGGTTTCTGGCGCCGCTGAAGGCGCAGGGCTTTTTGGGCCGCGCGTGGGCGCTGCGCCTCGGCCTCGACCTCGACCCGGAGCGTTGGCCGCTCGAGCAACTGCTCTTCGCGGCGTTGAAGATCGACGACCCGACGGGCGCCATCTCGATGGGCGAATCGGTGGGCGAGCGAGTGCCCGAGGCGCCTGTCGATCTGGCTGCCCGCGCTGCGCACTACGACAACCTGGCCGGCGACGTGACCGCCACGCTGCTGCCGGTCGGCTCATTGGCCGGCGGCGAACAATCGAAGTTCCTCACCGGCCTGGCCTCGGGCGAGCGGGTGCTGGTGAAGTTCTCGCCGCCGCGCGGCACACCCTTCGGCGAGCGCTGGCGCGACCTGCTGCACGCCGAGGCGCTCGCTCTGCAAGTGCTCGGCGAACACGGCGTGAGCGTGGCCCAAACCCGAATCATCGAAAGCACACAGCGCACCTACCTCGAATCGACGCGCTTCGACCGCGTCGGCCCGGGCGGGCTGGGGCGGCGCCACCTGATCGCGCTCGATGCTGTGCACGAGGCATTTGTCTTGGGCTCACGCCAGAACTGGCCTGCGACCTGCGACGCGCTGGTGTTGCAGCGCCGGCTCGAACCCATCGATGCACGCGCCGTGCGCGCGCTGTTCGAGTTCGGCCAGTTGATCGGCAACACCGACATGCACTTCGGCAACCTGAGCCTGTGGGCCGACGACCCTGCCGCTGCGCGCTTCGAGCTCGCGCCGCTCTACGACATGCTGCCGATGCGCTGGCGCACCGATGGCTTTCACGGCCTGCAAGACTACGCGCCGTTCGAGCCACCAGCGCCGCGTCTCGCGCCCACCGCAGAGGCAGGCGCGCTGTCACCCCGAAGCGTGGCGCTCGCCTACTGGCGGCGCGCCGCCGAACACAGGGCGCTCAGCGCTGCGCTTCGTGCGGTCGCGGCCGAGATGGCGCGGCGTTTGTCGGCCTGACCGGCGTGCAGCGTCAGAACGCCCAGGAGCCTGCGACGTAAGCCACGCGCCGCGCCGGCAGTTGCGCCAGCACCGCGTCAGCTGGCCCGCCGTACACGCGCAGCCCGGCGTCCACCCGCACCCGGTCGCCCTGCCAGCCGAGCGAGGCAGTGAGCGTGCGGCCGGCATCGGCAGGTGTGTAGAGCAGGTCGAGCGCCGGTTGCCACTTGTCGAGTGTGACGCTCACACGCATGAAGAGGTTGGTGCGGCGCAGGTTGCTGGAAGCGCCGAAAGCCGTGGCCTGCCACGCAAGATTGCCGGCGACTGCGCGGCTTGGCGCCGGTGAACCAACGAGTGCGGCGAGTTGGGCGTTGCGTGCATTCCAGTCATTCCATTGCGCATCGGACAAGGCCGTGCCGTCCCACCACGCTTCGGCCAACACGCTGACTTGCGCGGCGTTGGTCCAGGTGCCACCGACCAGCAGTTGGGCGGCGTGGCGCACGCTCGTGTCCGACCACGGGTTGCTGCGCACAAGGCCCGTGGTGGCCGGCACGATCGCGCTGCTGTCGGCGGCATTCAGGTAGCGCAGCGAAGCGTGCAATTCCAGCGCGTCGGTCGCCACCCACGCCGCCGCCGCGCCGATGCTGCCGCCGGTGTGGGCGCCGTAACGCGCGAAGCCGTGCCAGTCGATCGCGCCGTCGCGCTGGTACACACGCGCGGCGAACGCCGGCTCTTCGGCGCCGCGCTGCGCGTGCGGCTTGGTCGGGTTCACGGCAACGAACGACCACGCGGTGCTCGCATCGAAGTACTCCGCCATCAGCAATGGCCGGCCTTCGGCCGTGGTCGACAGCAAGCTACGGCGCGTTTCCTGCTGAACCACGTCGTTGGGGCGAAAGCCGTAGCCCACGTCCCAGGCGACGATGCGCTTGCCGGCGCTGAATTGCCAGCCGCCGCTGCCGGTGGCCGCGTAGAGCTCGTTGACCCAGGCCTTGCTGCGTGCAGGCGTTCCTTCGAACCGCTGCTGCTGCAAGGTGACGGTGCCGCTGAGGCCATGGCCGCTGGCGCGCAGCTCGGTCTCGAGCGTGGCGCCGCTGCGTGGCAGGGCGGCGATGTCGGGGTTCAGTTGCGCGGCCTGCGCCAGCGGGCTGTTCGGGTTGGCGCCTTGTTCGGTCCAAGACGGTCGCACCTGCCCACTGAACTCGTTGGCGGCACAGCACGCTTCGCACGCCGTGAGCGCCAGCAAGACGCCAAGCGCTTTGATGAAGACGGGCCACCTCACGCTCACTCCAGCAAGCGCGGCCATCACTCGAGCGCTGGGTTGCGCGCCAGGAACATCGGGTTCAGCCAGGCTTCGGGCACGCTGTGTTCCTTGCGTGCGAGGTAGCGCACGCGGGTTTCCTTCTTGCTCGTGAGCTGGTCCTGCAACAGCATCTCGGTGACCATGGTCGGCGCTGCCGGTTTGTCGGTGACGAAACGCGCGCGCTTCGCGAGCTTGTCGGATTGCACGTAGAGCTCGGCCTTGATCGGCTCGTGTTTCAACTTGCCGAGCCAGAGTTCGATGCGCTGGTAGGTAACGCCCTTGCGATTGGCGGCAAGGCTCAGGTGAACGCAGGCCTGCTTCGGCTCGCCACAGGCTTCTTCACCTGCGACGGTGCCGGTGTAGTCCTCGGCCCAGCTCATGGTCGCGATGTCGCCGGTGCTCGCATCGCCGAGCAGCTTCTGCATCGGCGTGATGCGCAGCGGGCGCTGGCTGTTCGGCATCAGCAGCCAGAAATCGTCACCCAGCATCAGCACCTTCTGGCCTTTTTCGGCCGGGCTCTGCATCAGCACCAGCGACTGGTGTTTCGCTTGAGCAAAGACCGTGTAGCTGCGCTCCTTGTCGGCCGAACCGTCAGCGTTGAAAACGCTGATCTGGGTGTCGACCTGCATGTTCTCGCTGCCCACGCGGTAGCGGTCGGCGGCTTTCAGCAGCGTGGGCACGTCTTGCGCAAAGCTGTGCGAGGCGAGCAGCGCCAGGGCCGCAGCGGCGATCGATCGAAGAATCGTTTTCATGGTCTTAAGCTCCAAGTTCAGGTGTGGGCCAGCGCATCGACGACGGCGAGGTTCACCGTCTTGCGCGCGATCCAGCTCGACGCCAGCATCGCGAGCGCCACCATCGCGAACACGGTGCCGGCGTAGAGCGTCGGGTCGATGTCGATGTTGAGCGGGTAGCCGCGGCTGCTGCCGGGTGGCGGCGGCATCGTCACCGGCACCACGTAGAGCAGCAGCGAGACACCGAGCGCGAGCAGGGCACCGGTGATGGCGCCCACGCCGCCGAGCACCATGCCTTCGAGCGCGAGCGTGCGCAGCAGCTGCGAGGGCAGCGTGCCGAGGGCGCGCAGGGTGCCGATCTCGCGGGTGCGTTCGATGATCGCCATCGCCATCGCGTTGGTCACGACGAAGATCACGATCACACCGATGATCAGTCCGAGCGCGCCGAAGATGCGGTTGTAGAGACCACGCACCGAGTTGTAGAAGAACGCCTGGTCGCGCCAGGTCTGCACGGTGAGCTTCGGCGCCGCATCGGCCACACGCTGGCGGGCCGCCTCGGTCAGGTCCATGCGTTTCAGGAACACGCCGAGCGTGGACACACGCTTCGTGTTCAGCAGCTTTTGCGCGGTCTTGATGTCGGTGTAGACGAGGCGTTTGTCGATGTCGGGCACGCCGGTCGCGAACACGCCTTTCACGGTCACGTCGAGCGCGTTCAGCGCGCCGTCGGTCGTGCTGGCGAGCAAGGTCAGGCTGGTGCCGGGTTGCGCTTTCAGGCTTCTGGCCAGGCCTTCACCGAGCATCACTTCAGCGCCGTTTGCGCTTGAGGCCAAGACCTCGCCGGCCGACATGGTCAGGAACGGTCCCTTGACCGCGAACTCGCTGTCGGGCTCGACGCCGGCGGCGATCATCACGGTCGACTTGTCGCCGTTGCTGATCAGGCCACTGAAAGCCACGCATGGCAGCACCTGGCGCACGTCGGGGTCGATCAACAGCTTCGCGCTCAGCTCGGCGGCGTTGTCCAGGCCGTATTGCAGCGGTGTGTCTTCGTCTTTCGTGAACTGCTCGGGCACGCCGACGATCAGGTGGCCGGTGCTGCGCGCCGCAGCCTGCGCCAGGGCCTGGTAGGTGAACAGTGCGAACCCCCCGGCGAGAAGAATGGCCGCCGTGCCGAGCGCGGCGATGGCCACGGTGACGAGCGAACGTCGCCGGTTGCGCAGCGTGTTCTGAAGCGCGAACCGAAGCCATTTCATTTCCAGCCACTTCATTGCAGCCTCCCATCGAGCAAGGCCAGCACGCGGTCGCAGCGTTG
>JBDTTU010000147.1:0-8248 GCA_039930465.1 Burkholderiales bacterium | reverse complement strand
GGCGAACGCTTTAGCGGTATTTGTTGAGCCGCACCCTCCGGTGCCACCCGGCGCACGCGCTGTTCCCAGCGTTTGCGCATCGCCCGCAAGTAGTTCAGTTAACTCGGCGATAACCCGATTATAGAAAAATGTTGAGGCTGTTTCGCTGGCTCGCCCGTTGCCCCCTGTGGCTTTTGCACTCATTCGGGGGGGCGCTCGGCTGGATCACCTACTGGGCATCGCCGACCTACCGACGCCGTTTCCAGCAAAACGTGGCGCAGGCCGGCGTGTCGCCGCAGGAAGCGCGCCCCGCCATTGCCGAGGCCGGGCGGCTCGTGATGGAGACGCCATTTCTCTGGCTGCGGCTGGCAGACGAGCCGATTCGACCGTCGCTCAACTGGGAAGGCGAAGCCTTGCTCATCGAGGCGCTCAAGCAGCGCAAGGGCATCGTGCTGCTCACTCCGCACATGGGCAGCTTCGAAGTCACGGCGCAAGCTTGCGCGCAGAGTTTTGCGGCCGAATACGGGCCCATCACCGTGCTCTACCGGCCGGCGCGCAAGCCCTGGCTGCGCGCGATCATGGACGGCTCGCGCGCCCGCCCCGGCGTGGCCACGGCACCAGCCACGCTCGCCGGTGTGCGCCAGATGATCCGAGCCCTGCGCCGCGGCGAAGCGGTCGGCCTGTTGCCCGACCAGGTGCCGCCCGACGGCATGGGCGTGTGGGTGCCGTATTTCGGCAAACCGGCCTACACGATGACGCTGGCCGCGCGGCTGGTGCAGCAGACCGGCGCGGTGCCGCTGCTGATCTGGGGCGAGCGGCTGCGCCATGGCGCGGGCTACACGGTGCGCGTGTCGGCGCTCGGTGAGCCGCTGCCGACCGGCGAAAACAGTCAGGCAGAATCGGCCGCCGTCATCAACCGCGCGATGGAGCGTTTGGTCCGGCAGCGCCCGCAGCAGTACCTGTGGGGTTACCACCGCTACAAACAGCCACGCGCCAACGCTTCGGTCGACTGAGCGCGCGCGGCGAATCACGGGGTCGAAGTTGGGCGCACGAATCCTTCTGGCCACGCTGTGGCTGTCTCACTGGTTGCCACTGTCGTTGCAGGCGCTGCTCGGCCGCGCGCTCGGGCGGCTGTTGCACGCCGTGGCCGGCTCGCGCAGGCGCATCGCGCTGCGCAATGTCGAGCTTTGTTTCCCTGAGAAACCGCTGGCCGAACGCAGGCAGCTCGTGCGCGAACATTTCCAGTGGCTGGGGCGCAGCATTCTCGAGCGTGGCCTGCTCTGGTACGCGCCGGCCGAGCGGCTCAAACAACTGATTCAGATCGAAGGCGACGTGGGCCTGGCCGAACGCAGCGAGCGGCCAGTCATGTGGCTGGTGCCGCACTTCATGGCGCTCGACGTGGCGGGGGTGTCGGTGTTGCTGTTCCAGAGCCGCAAGGTCGTGTCGATGTACCAGGAGCAGAGCAACCCGCAGGTAGACGCCGCGATCCGGCGCGGCCGGCTGCGCCTGGGCAACGCCGAGATCTTTCCGCGCGCCGATTCGGCCAAGCCGCTGCTGCGCGCGATTCGCCGCGGCGACGCCTTTTTCAATCTGCCCGACATGGACTTCGGCGAGCGCGACGCTGCCTACGTGCCCTTCTTCAACGTGCCGGCTGCCACGCTGCTCGCGCCCTCGCGGCTGGCGCGTGCGCTCAACATGGTGGTGCAGCCCGTCGTTGCCGAGGCGCTGCCCGGCGGGCAGGGTTACCGTGTGCGCTTCCTGCCGGCGTGGGAAAACTTTCCGAGCGCCGATGCGCTGACCGATACCGCCGCAATGAACCGCTGGATCGAATCCGAGATCCGCTCCAGCCCGGCGCAGTACCTGTGGGTGCACAAACGATTCAAGACCCGCCCGGCCGGCGAGCCATCGTTGTATTGAGATGGTCATGGCGGCGCTTTGCTGCGCAGCGATAATTCGCCGATGAAGTTGCACTTCACCAAGATGCAAGGCGCCGGCAACGACTTCGTCGTGCTCGACGCCACGCGCGCGCCCATCGAATTGAGCGAGGCGCAGATGCGTGCGCTCGGCGACCGGCGCTTCGGTGTGGGCGCCGACCAGATTCTGATGATCGAACCCAGCAGCACGCCGGGTATCGACTTCGGCTACCGCATCTTCAACGGTGGCAGCGGCGACGAAGTAGAACACTGTGGCAACGGCGCGCGCTGCTTCGTGCGTTATGTGCGCGACAAACGTTTGTCGACCAAGAGCACGCTGCGCGTCGCGACCATGAACAATGTGCTCGAACTGCACCTGCAAGACGACGGGCGCGTGACCGTGGACATGAATGCGCCGATTTTCGATCTGGCGCGCGTGCCCTTCGATCCGAACGGCTTGAATCCGCGCCAGCTCGGCGACTTTTCGCTGTGGCCGCTCGATCTGGGCGGCCAGACTGTTGAAGTGGCCGTGCTGTCGATGGGCAACCCGCACGTGGTGCAGATCGTGGCCGATGTCGACACCGCACCGGTCGCCACACACGGCCCGCTGGTCGAAGCGCACCCGCGTTTCCCGCGGCGCGTGAACGCCGGCTTCATGCAGATCGTGAGCCGCGGTCACATCCGCCTGCGCGTCTACGAGCGCGGCGCGGGTGAAACACTGGCCTGCGGCACCGGTGCCTGCGCGGCGGTCGTGGCCGGCATTCGGCTGGGCTTGCTCGACGCGCGTGTCGATGTCGAAGCGCGTGGCGGCAAGCTGACGATCGAATGGCAGGGCGGCGCGCACGACCACAACGCGCACGTGCTGATGACCGGCCCGGCGACATCCGTCTTCGAAGGAGAAATCGAACTGTGAGAACTGTGAACTACACCGAGAGACAGCACCCATGAGCAGCGCATCCGGCATCCAGGGCATCACCGAAGCCGACATCGCCAACTACCTGGCGCAGACGCCCGGCTTCTTCGAGCGCCACGCCGAACTGCTCGGTTCGGTGCAGCTCACCAGCCCGCACGGCCAGCGTGCCGTGTCGCTGCAAGAGCGGCAGATGGAAATGCTGCGCGAGAAGATCAAGGGCCTGGAGCACAAGATCATCGAGATGATCCGCAACGGGCAAGACAACGTCGTCATCGCCGACAAACTGCACCGCTGGACACGTTCGCTGATGCTCACGCCGCAGCCCGGCGACCTGCCCGAGCTGCTGGTGCGGGAGCTGCTGCACCACTTCCTCATTCCGCAGGGCGGCATTCGTGTGTGGGGCGGTGCCGAGGCGTTCGCTGCCTTGCCTTTCGCTCAGCCCGTGGGCGATGACGTGAAGAGTTTCGCCAGCAGCCTGACCGTGCCTTATTGCGGCGTGAACTCGGGCTTCGAGGCGGCGCAGTGGCTGGAAGAACCACGCAGCGCGATGTCGATGGCGCTGATCCCGCTGCGCGAGGAAGGCGCCACCGGCGCTTTTGGCCTGCTGGTGCTGGCCTCGCCCGACGCCACGCGCTACACCGCCGACATGGGCACCGAGTTTCTCGGGCGCATCGGCGAGCTCGCGAGCGCTGCCCTCTCGCGCCTGCTGCCGCCGCGCGCCTGATCGCCATGCAAGCCGCGCCGGATCTCGACGACGACATCCGGCGCCACCTGCAGCACCTGCGCGTCGAGCGCCGCCTGGCCGAGCGCACGCTGGCGATGTACGGCGAAGCGTTCGTGCGGCTGCAGGCCTTCGCTGCCGGCCTGCCCGTTCCCTTGCGCGAAGTGCAGACCCACCATGTGCGGCGCTGGGCCGCACAGTTGCATTCGCGCGGCCTCGCGCCGCGCAGCATTGCGATCGCCCTGTCGGCCTGGCGCGGTCTGTACCGCTGGCTAGGGCGCGACGCGCTGGTGGCATTGAACCCGGTCGAAGGCGTGCGCGCGCCGAAGGGCGCGAAGCCGCTGCCCAAGGCGCTGTCGGTCGACCACGCGATGGCGCTGGCCACGCCACCGGCCAACGATGAAACCGGCAATGCGGTGCTGCTGGCGCGCGACCAGTGCATCGTCGAGCTGCTCTATGGCTGCGGTTTGCGGGTTGGCGAATTGACCGGGCTCGATCTGCAGGCCGGGGGTGAGGCGGCGGGCTGGGTCGACCCCAGCGACGCCACCGCGCATGTGCTCGGCAAAGGCAGCAAGCGGCGCAGCGTGCCGGTCGGTTCGCCGGCCTTGAAAGCGCTGCACGACTGGATCTCCGTGCGCGCGCAGATGGCCCGCACCGACGAGCCGGCCCTGTTCGTCAGCAACCGCGGCACGCGCCTCACCGCCAGCCAGGTGCGGTCGCGCCTGAAGGCCCGGGCGATTCAGGCCGGCCTGCCGACCCACGTGCACCCACACATGCTGCGGCACTCGTTCGCCACCCATCTGCTGCAGTCCAGCGGCGATTTGCGCGCGGTGCAGGAACTGCTGGGCCACGCGAACATCACGACCACGCAGGTCTATACCAAGCTCGACTTCGGACACCTCTCGAAGGTTTACGACGCGGCGCACCCGCGCGCGAAACGCAAGACTTGAGCACCGCATGAAAACCATCACCCTGCGCCCCGGCAAGGAACGCTCGCTGCAACGCCGCCACCCCTGGGTCTTCGAAGGCAGCATCGCCAGCGGCAAGGCCGACCCAGGCGAAACGGTGCGGGTGCAGGCGGCCGACGGCACATTCGCAGCCTGGGCCGCGTACAGCCCGAGCTCGATGATCCGGCTGCGAGCCTGGAGCTTCACCGAGACCGAACGCATCGATGCGGCCTTCTTCGAACACCGCATTCAGCGCGCCGTGAGGCTGCGCGCGCGGCTGGGCGTGCCGAGCGACGGTGTGCGCTTGATCCACGGCGAGGCCGATGGTCTGCCAGGTTTGATCGTCGACCGATACGCCGATACGCTGAGCGCGCAATTCCTCTCGGTCGGCGCCGAGCGCTGGAAAGCGACGATCGCCGATCAGTTGCTGAAGGCGACGGGCCTGGCCCGCCTTTACGAACGCAGCGACTCGAACGTGCGCGCGCTCGAAGGTCTTGAGAACCAGACCGGCTGGCTGCGCGGCGAAGGCGCCACCGAAGTGACGATCACCGAGCACGGTTGGCAACTGAAGGTCGATGTGGCCGAGGGCCACAAGACCGGCTACTACCTCGACCAGCGCGACAACCGCAAGCTGTTCGCCGACACGGTTCGGCACTTCGGGTGCCAGCGGGTGCTGAACTGCTATTGCTACACCGGCGGCTTCAGCGTGGCGGCGTTCGCGGGTGGCGCGCAGGAGGTGACGAGCGTCGATTCATCGGCTCCCGCACTCGCCCACGCGAACGCGCACGTGTTGATGAACTTCGGCGCGGAAGGCTTCGACATGTCGCGCCACACCACACTCGACGCCGATGTGAACAAGACCCTGCGCGCGCTGCTGGAGGAGGGCCGCCGCTTCGACGCGATCGTGCTCGACCCGCCCAAGTTCGCGCCCACCGCCGCGCACGCCGAGCGTGCGGCGCGCGCCTACAAGGACATCAATCGCCTCGCCTTCAAGCTGCTGGAACCGGGCGGCGTGCTGTTCACGTTCTCGTGCTCGGGCGGCATCAGCGCCGATCTGTTCCACAAGATCGTGGCCGGTGCCGGGCTCGATGCCGGTGCTGACGGGCTGTATTACGCGCGGCTGGCCGCGGCGCCCGATCACCCGATGACGGTGACTTTCCCCGAAGGCGAATACCTGAAGGGCCTGGTCGTCATCAAGCAGTGAGCGGCAGCCGGATCGACGGGTCGAACTTCGCGCGGTGAACGCTGAAAAACGTCTTCACGTTGCGCACGTTGGCGTCTTGCGTGAACAGGCGCTGCACCAGCGCGTGGTACGCCGCCATGTCTTCCACCTGCAGCAGCAGCATCAGGTCGGGGCCCGACGACACCCGGTGGCATTGCTGCACGCCAGGCTCGGCCACGGCACGCGCTTCGAAGGCCATGATGTGCTCGGCACCCTGCCTGTCGAGGCTGACTTCTGCGAAGGCGCTCAGGCCGGCGCCGAGCTTCTGCGCCGACAGGATCGCCACGCGCCGCTCGATCACGCCGCTGTCGACCAAGCGCTTCACGCGCCGCAGGCAGGTGGCGGGCGAGGTGTGGATCGCGGCCGCCAGATCCTGGTTCGACAAGGAAGCATCACGCTGCAACTGATCAAGGATGCGCAGATCGGTGGCGTCTATGTCGGCCAATAATTCCATAGTGTTGTCATTTTCGATTGAATATTTCTCGATTGAGTACCTGTGAACGATTATTTCTTGAAACCGCCAAATTTGCACACAAAGTTCTTGGTCTGATCTCTAGGATTCGTTTCCTGTCCAGACCCCAAGGAAGCTCCCATGTGTGGAATCGTCGGCGCCGTCAGCAACCGCAACATCGTTCCGATCCTGATCGAAGGCCTGAAGCGCCTCGAATACCGGGGTTATGACTCCTGCGGCGTGGCGGTGCACCAGGGCGGCGAACTGCGCCGCGCACGCAGCACCTCGCGCGTGGCCGAGCTCGACGCCGAAGTGGCGCGCGACGCCGTGAACGGCGGCACCGGCATCGCCCACACGCGCTGGGCCACGCACGGCGCGCCGCTGGTGCACAACGCGCACCCGCACTTCAGCCGGGGGCCGGGCGTCTCCGACGCGCAGGTTGCAGTGAGTGGCGGCACCACGCAGGTCGGCCGCATCGCACTCGTGCACAACGGCATCATCGAAAACCACGACGAACTGCGTGCCGAGCTGATCGCGCGCGGCTACGTGTTCGACAGCCAGACCGACACCGAGGTCATCGCCCACCTCGTCGACCACCTGTACGACGGTGACCTGTTCGACGCCGTGCAGCGCGCCACGTTACGCCTGCGCGGTGCCTACGCCATTGCCGTGTTCTGCCGCGACGAACCGCAGCGCGTGATCGGCGCACGCGAAGGCTCGCCGCTGATTCTGGGCGTGGGCGAAGGAGAGAACTTCCTCGCGTCCGACGCGATGGCGCTGGCCGGCGTCACCGACCAGATCGTCTACCTCGAAGAGGGCGACGTGGTCGACATCCAGCTCGGCAAACACTGGGTCACGCACCGCAACGCCGACGGCAGCTACAAGGCGGTGCAGCGCGAAGTGCGCACCGTGCACGCGCACAGCGGCGCGGCCGAGCTCGGCCCTTATCGCCACTACATGCAGAAAGAGATCTTCGAGCAGCCGAAGGCGATTGCCGACACGCTCGACGCCGTGCCTGGCATCACACCCGAACTGTTCGGCGACGGTGCCTTCAGCGTGTTCAAGGAAGTCGACTCGGTCCTGATCCTCGCCTGTGGCACCAGCTACTACAGCGGCTCGGTGGCGAAGTACTGGCTAGAGAGCATTGCGAAGATCCCCACCAACGTGGAAGTGGCCAGCGAATACCGCTACCGCGACAGCGTGCCGAACCCGCGCACCCTCGTCGTCACGATCACGCAGAGCGGCGAAACCGCCGACACGCTCGCCGCGGTGAAACACGCACGCTCGCTCGGCATGCCGCACACCCTCACGGTGTGCAACGTGGCCACCAGCGCGATGGTGCGCGAGTGCAAGTTTTCGTACATCACACGCGCCGGGGTCGAGATCGGCGTGGCCTCGACCAAGGCCTTCAGCACCCAGCTGGTCGGCCTGTTCCTGCTGACGCTGTCACTCGCCCAGGTGCGCGGCCACCTCACCGAAGCACAGGAAGCCGCGCACCTGAAAGCATTGCGGCACCTGCCGGTGGCGGTGCAGGCGGTGCTGGCGCTCGAACCGCAGGTGATCGCCTGGGCCGAAGAATTCGCGCGCAAGGAAAACGCGCTCTTCCTCGGCCGCGGACTGCACTACCCGATTGCCATGGAAGGCGCGCTGAAGCTGAAAGAGATCAGCTACATCCATGCCGAGGCCTACCCGGCCGGTGAGCTCAAGCACGGGCCGCTCGCGCTCGTGACCGCCGAGATGCCCGTGGTCACCGTGGCGCCGAACGACACGCTGCTGGAAAAGCTGAAGAGCAACCTGCAGGAAGTGCGCGCGCGCGGTGGTGAACTGTTCGTGTTCGCCGATGCCGACA
The DNA here is from genome assembly GCA_039930465.1 of Burkholderiales bacterium. GTDB lineage: Bacteria > Pseudomonadota > Gammaproteobacteria > Burkholderiales > Burkholderiaceae_C > LMDS01. The sequence continues at coordinate 253 of JBDTTU010000147.1, read as the reverse complement.
CCCGCATCGAGTCGGGCACCGGGCTGCACGTGATCCGCATGCCGGAACACTACGGCGCGCTGTCACCGATATTGCACGTGGTGCCGCTGCAGTTGCTGGCATATCACACGGCCTGCGCGCGTGGAACGGACGTGGACAAGCCGCGCAATCTTGCCAAGAGTGTCACTGTGGAGTGACGCTGGCGGTCAAACTTGAATCACAGAGGTGGCGCCGCAAAACCGAACACAGCGATAAGTGGAAACTCTGCGAGAAC
>JBDTTU010000146.1:0-8424 GCA_039930465.1 Burkholderiales bacterium | reverse complement strand
CGCAGCCCGGCTTCGTGGTGGTGCTCGAGCAGTTGCCCGACAACCCGCGCTTCGATCGCGAAGCACGCGAGCAACTGCTCGATGTGTTTCGCGATGCGGCCGACTACTGGGCCGAGCGAAAGATCGCATTCAGGTGCTTCTATTCTTTTCAGTAGCCCGCTCCCAAGAACTAGGGTCATGGGAGCGGGCGACAGATGTGGCCCCCAGCATTGCAGACAAGCCGGCCAAGCCGGCCGCGAAGAGCGCAGCGAACAGCAGCTTCGGCATGAACATGCCTTTGATGAGCAGTGCGTTTGACACTGCCATGTGGCTCAACGCCGCATAGGCTTTGATCCCGTCGCTCCGGGCAGCGCCTGGAGCGGCGAGCCTTACTTCGGTGACACAGTGGCCGCCAGGGCCAGGTACTCGCTCACCGGCACTTCTTCAGCGCGACGCTGAACGTTGAATTCACCGGCGAACTGGCGTTCTTCGAGCCAGCGGCCGAGCGTGTGGCGCAGCAGCTTGCGGCGCTGCGAAAAAGCTACCCGCACCAGCTCGCCGAGCAGCGCAGCATCAACCGCCCCCAGCACCGGCAAGGGCCGCATGCGCACCACCGCCGAATCGACCCTCGGAGGCGGCTCGAAGGCCTCGGGCGGCACGTCGAGCACCGACTCGATCTGGTAGCGCCACTGCAGCATCACGCTCAACCGACCGTACTCCTTGCCGCCCGGCGCCGCGGCCATGCGGTCGACCACTTCCTTCTGCAGCATGAAGTGCTGGTCGATCACGTGGGAGGCGGCCTCGAGCAGGTGAAACAGGATCGGCGTGGAAATGTTGTACGGCAGGTTGCCGACGATGCGCAGGCGCTGCCCGGCGCGCGCCGCCAGCGCCGCGAAGTCAACCTGCAGCACGTCGGCTTCGATCACCTCGAGCTCGGGCCGCTGGCGCAACCTGCGCGCCAGGTCGCGGTCGAGCTCGATCACGGTGAGTCGCTGGCAGCGTGCCACCAGCGGGTTGGTCATGGCGCCGAGGCCGGGGCCAATCTCGACCAGCGCTTCGCCCGGCTCAGGCCGAATGGCGTCGACGATCGCGTCGAGCACCGAGGCGTCGGTCAGGAAGTGCTGGCCGAAACGCTTGCGGGCAATGTGGTGGGCCACGCCGCGCTTACTGCGGTGGCTCGCGCAGCTCGATGTAGGCGCGGCCGCGCAGGTCGCGAATCCAGTCGTTGTAGGCGTCTTCGAATTTCTGCTCGCGCAGCACGTTGCGCACCTGCTCGCGTTGTTGTTTGGCGTCGAGCACCGCTTCGCGGCGCTCGAGCACCTGGATCAGGTGCACGCCGAAGCGCGAAATGATGGGGTCGGAAATACCGTTGATCGGCAGCGCGTTCATCGCCGCCTCGAACTCCGGGACCAACATGCCGGGCGACGACCAGCCGAGGTCGCCACCGCGCGCTGCCGAGCCGTCTTCGGAGTTTTCTTGCGCCATCTGCTCGAAGGTCTTGGCGCCGCTGAGGATGCGGGCCTTGAACTCGGCCAGGCGCCGGCCAGCGGCTTCTTGCGAGAGCTGCGCCGAAGGCCGCAGCAAGATGTGCCGCGCGTGTGTCTGCGGCACCGTGAAGCCGGCGCCCAGGCCCTGAGTGCGCTCGACCAGCTTCAGCACGTGGAAGCCGGCACCCGAGTGCAGCAGCGTCGGTGCGACCTCGCCCGGCTTGAGCGCCTTGACGAAGTCGACGAACACGTCGGGCAGCCGGTCGGCCGCCCGCAAGCCGATCACCCCGCCCTGCGAGCGGTTGCCATCTTCCGAGACCTCGCGCGCGACTTTGTCGAAAGGCTCGCCGGCCTTCACGCGCGCCATCGCTGCCTCGGCGCGGGCCTGGCGCTGGCTCACTTCGGCCGGGCTGGCGCCTTCGGGCACGGTCACCAGAATCTGTGCGATGTTGAGCTGCAGGCCCCCGGCCGCAGCAGCCTGGCGACGCTCGAGCGCGGTGTCGATTTCTTCGTTGCTGATGCGGATGCGCGCATTCACCTCGCGCTCGCGCACACGCTCCATCAGCAGTTGGTCGCGCAGGTTGTTGCGGAAGGTGGGGTAGGCGATGCCTTGTTGCTGCAGGCGCGAGCGCAGCTGCGGCATCGTCATCTGGTTCTGTACCGCCACGTTGAGCACCGCGCGGTCGAGTTCGGCTTCGTCGAGGCGCTGGCCGGTCTCGCGCGCATTCGTCACCTGCACACGCTCGTTGATGAGCACGTCGAGCACCTGCTTGCGCAGTTCGTCGGGCGGTGGCAGGGCCGCTTTTTCCTTGGCCGCGTTTTCCGTGATGCGGGCGATGCGCTGTTGCAGCTCGGCGTTGGTGACGAGTTCCTGGTTGACGACGGCGACGATGTAGTCGGCGGTGCTGGGGACGACCGGCGCGCGGGTCTGCGCCAGCGCGAGCGGCGCGGCCAGAACGAGCGCTGCGCAGGCCGCCCAACGGGCGCCTGCGTCACGAACCAGGGCCAGACGACGGGGCAAATTTTCAGTCATAAGCATTCGATGCGGGGCCCGGAGCGCGGTCGTCGCGCAGCAGTCGGAACCCTGGAATATTGTCCTTCAAGACCTGCAGCGGGTTGGAACCCAGGTTCAGCCGCGACAAGCCCACCAGTTCGAGCTGTACCGACAAGCGCGTGGTGGCTTCGCTGCGCCCGGTGGAAAGCCTTGAAGCGACAACCCGGCCGATCCAGCAGCCGGCGTCGTATTCGACCCCGACCACCGAGTCGATCAAGCGTTTTTCGAGCGTGCTGTAGTTGATGCGCCCCACCCCGTACCAGCTGCCCTGGCAATTTCCGCCACCGCCACCACCGGCACCGCGGCCACCCACACCCGAGGGCAAAGGACCATAGATCGGCCATTGCCAACCGAGTTCCACCTGTTCGCTCAGGCCACGCGTCAAACGGTAGGTGGCGCTGAGCGTGCGGTACGGGCCGGGCGAATAACGTGTCGACACGACCGAGCGCGCCAGGCGCTTGCTGTCGGGGCTGTACTGCAGCGAGGCTTCGAGCGCCCAGTCGGGCACGAGCGTGGTCGAGCCGAGCAGCAGCACGTCTGAAAACCGCTGCGTGAGTGGCGGGCCGACGCCCGAGAACGGGTCGAAGGTGGCGGTGGTGTCGCTGGGGTCGGCCACCTTGGGCGTGACGACCTGGTCGCGGAACAGGTAACGCTGCGCAATGCCCAGACGCAGCATCTCGGCTCCGCTGTCGGGGTTGAGCACGCGCGTGGTCACGCCGGCGGTGAGCTGGTGCGCGTCGGACACGCGGTCGACACCAGAAAACGCGCTCTCGCTGAAGATCGAATCGAAGTTGAAGTCTTTTGCCGAAGAATCGAAGTTCGGCAGACCGGCCTGCTCGCGAAACGGCGTGTTGACGTAAAGCAGGCGCGGCTCAAGCGTCTGGCGCACGCTGCGGCCAAAAACCCGGGTGTCGCGCTCCAGCACCCAACTGCTGTCCAGGCTGAACGTGGGGATCACGCGCGAGGCGCTGGTGCGGCCGTCGGCCAGCGGCTCGTCGAGCGAATACGCCGCGGCGTTGAACGCGAGCTTGGGCGTGACCGTCCAGCCCGGCCTCGCAAAGGGCCGGCTCAGGCTGCCCAGGGCATGCACCCGCTTGCCCGTGGGCCGGGCCACCGTGACGGCATCGGTGGGGTTGGTGAAGCGGTTGAACTCACCTTCAAAGCCGACATCGAAGCCGCCACCCACCCGCTGCACATAGCGCGCGCCGACCTGCGGCAGCCGCTCGTAGGGCGCTTCGATGCGGGTCGTGAGGTCGGCGGTCTGCAGCACCTGCCAGCGTTGCACGCGCGCGTAGCCGTTCCAGGCGTCGCCGAACGGGCGCGTGACCTCAAGGTCAGACGCGAGCAGGCGCGGCGTGAGGCTGGTCAGGTCACGCGGGAAGTCTTTCCAGTAGTCGTTGTCGGAGACCCGCAGCACCCGCAACTGCACCCGCAGGTCGTCGGCGAACTCGGTCTGCTGCGACCCGGTCAGCGCGTAGCGTGTGCTGCCGGTGATCTGGTCGAAAGGCAGCAGGTTCAGGCGAACGTCGCCTCGGTGGCCCGGTTCGAGGTAGCGGAACTCGCTCTCGAGCCCGCCGCCGCGGCGCGTGCTGAGCTGCGGCGTGAAGGTGGCGTCGCGGTTCGGTGCGATGTTCCAGTAATACGGAATCGAGAACTGCAAACCGCTCTTCGTGTCGAGGTCGAAATTCGGCGGCAGCCAGCCCGACTTGCGCGCGTCGGTCAGCGGGAAACTTAAGCGCGGCGCGGCCAGTATGGGCACGCCGTAGAAGCGCAGCACCGCGCGGTCGGCAATGCCTTCGTTGTTGGCGAAGTCGATCTGCACCCGGTCGGTCGAGAGCAGCCAGGCCGGCGTGCCGGAACCATCGGCTGGGCAACTCGTGTAGGTGGCGCGGCTCGCCACGGCGCGCTGCTCGTCGAGAAAATCGACGCGCTGCGCGCTGCCGCCGGCACCGATGCGGCTGAAGCGGTAGGTCGGGTTCAGGAAAAACCCTTCGAAGCGCTGCACCTTGAGCTGAACCTCGGGGCCGGTGTAGATGTTGCCGTCGCGGCTGATGCGCACGTTGCCCTTGCCGATGGCCAGGTCATCGGGCGCCTGGTAGATCAGGCGGTCGGCACGGACGACGGTGCCGCCACGGCGGAACTCGGCGTTGCCTTCGGCCACCGTGTCCAGGTCGGGCCGGCCACTCAGCGTCTGCGCTTGCAGAATGATCGACAGCTTGCGCGCCGCATCACCGTGCGGCGCCGGTTGCAGGGCCGGGGCCTGACGCAGCTCGATGCCATCGGGCGCTGCGTCTTCCTGAGCCCGGGCCGGTGCGCAAAGCAGCGTCGCCGCTGCAGCCGCCAATGCGGCGGCCAGCGGCGTGAGGCGCAGGCGCGCAGCGGCGTGGGATCGGCGAAGGGGCAACAAGGACAATGGCAACAGACAGTGGGCTGCGGCGCGCGGCAAGCGGCATGCGCCGCGGCAGCGCGAAAAACGGGCACCGGCAGCCTCGACAGCGCCGCGCCGCCCGGCAGTGTGGTTTGTAGAATCGATTATCCACGAGGCACCTGCTTGCCTCGCCTGCAAAACGGTTGGTGACACCCCGCCGGCCACCCACCCCGGGCCTTCGTTTGAGCGACTCTGCTGCTGACCTCATCACATGGGCCGACCCGGCCCGCCAACACGCGTTCGACACCTGGCTGCAAACCGTGGCGCCGGCGCACGGCCTGATCGTGTCGACGCTGCGCAGCGCCTCGGCCGACGCGAGCTTCAGGCGCTATTTCCGCATCGACGCGGCCTCGGGTGCGAGCTTCATCGTGATGGACGCGCCGCCGCCGCTCGAAGACGTGCGCCCCTTCGTCAGCGTGGCCGCGCTGTTGCAAGGCGCGGGGCTGAACGCCCCGCGCATCGTCGAGCAGGATGTCGGCCATGGGTTCCTTTTGCTCACCGACCTGGGCGCGCAGCTCTACCTGGGCGTGTTGCAGGCGGCCGTCGTCAGCGGTGACCTTCAAACGGCGGACACACTGATGCGCGACGCCACCGCCGCGCTGATCCAGTGGCAAGTGCGTGCCGATGCGAGCAGCCTGCCACCCTACGACGACGCCTTGCTGCGCCGCGAACTCGCGCTCTTCCCCGAGTGGTGCGTGGCACGCGAGCTGGGTGTGACGTGGGAGCCCCAAGAACACGCGGTGTGGCAAGGTGCCTGCGACCTGCTCGTGCAGAGTGCGCTCGCCCAGCCCAGCGTGGCCGTGCACCGCGACTACATGCCACGCAACCTGATGGTCTGCGCGAAAGACGCGAACGGCGCCGGCTCGCCCGGCATCCTCGACTTTCAAGACGCGGTGCGCGGCCCGATCGCCTACGACCTGGCCTCGCTGCTGCGCGACGCCTTCATCTCGTGGGAAGAAGAGCAGGAACTCGACTGGGCCGTGCGCTACTGGCAGGCGGCGCGAAAGGCCGGCCTGCCCCTGAGCGAAGACTTCGGGGAGTTCTGGCGCCAGGCCGAGTGGATGGGGCTGCAGCGCCACCTGAAAGTGCTGGGCATCTTCTGCCGCCTGAAACACCGCGATGGCAAACCGAAGTACAGCGAAGACCTGCCGCGCTTCTTCGCTTATGCGCACAAGGTATCGGCGCGCTACAACGCGCTGCGCCCGCTCTCGCGATTACTTGAGCCGCTGATGGGGGCCGAGCGGGTCGAGGTGTTTCGCTGAGCGCAGCTCAGCCCGCGAAGCCCAGCGAAGCCTGCGCGTCGTCGACCACCTTGGCCGGCTCGCCGCGGCGCTGCGTTTCGCAGCCTGCGGCCAGCAACCACGGGTCGCGGTCTTCGCCGCCGAAGGTCTGCACCAGGAAGTCGATAAATGCGCGCGTGCGGGCCGGCACGTGCTTGCGCGTGGGCATGCCGGCGTAGAGCGTTGTCGTCAGCAGGTGCCATTGCGGCAGCACACGTTCGAGTGCGTTTTCGAGCAGCGCGTCTTCGGCCACGAACGAAGGCAGGCCGGTGATGCCCATGCCGGCCAGCGCAGCGGCGTACATCGTGTCGGTGTGGATGGTGCTGAGCGCCGGGCGGGGCATGGGCAGCGTGACCGACTCTGCGGCGGCGTCTTCGCCGTCCCAGTTGACGGCGTGAAATGTCAGCTCGTGTACGAAGTTAGGGACCATCGCTTCGTGGTGCGCCAGATCTTTCGGGTGCTTCGGCCGGCCGTGTTTGTCCAGGTACTCGGGCGAGGCACAGGCGATCACTTCCGAGCGCGCCAGGCGCCGCGCCACGAAGCTGCCGTCGAGCGCACGACGACCCTCGGTGATGATGCTCACGTCGAAGTTCTCGTCCACCGTTTCCACCGGGCCGGGCACCGAAAGTTCCAGCGTGACGCGCGGGTACAGCGCCCTGAATTTCGGCAGCATCTTGGCGATCTGGTGTACCGCGAACGCTGGTGAGCACAACACCCGCAGGTGGCCGCGCGGCTCCGAGGTGGCGGCCGTGGCCAGTGCTTCGGCTTCGTCGACCTCGGTCAGGATGTGGCGCACCCGCTCCAGGTAGTTCTCGCCGGTGTCGGTGAGCGACAGCCGCCGCGTGGTGCGGTTGATCAGCCGCGCGCCCAAATGCTCTTCCAGATCGGCCACGAGGCGCGTCACCACCGCCGGCGACAGGTTCAGATCGCGCGCAGCGCCTGCGAAGCTGCCTTGCTCGATCACCCGGGAAAACACGCGCATGGAGTGCAGTCGGTCCATCTTCAAGGCCCTCGTTTGTTTCTATTTCAGCAATGCGCAATTGAAGCACAGGTAGTTTATTGATGCATCAGCAATGTTTACAGTTCAACCCATCGATGAGGAAGTCCTCACCGAGGCTGGACAAGACGGTGTTTCAAAGCCGCCGGGCCCGGACAAGTCGAAAACCTTTGATCGAAAGAAGTCACCATGAACGCCAAGTTTCTCTTCGCCGCCACCGTCGCGGTTTCCGCCCTCGCCACTTTTGCCAGCACCACTGTGCTGGCCGACGAGATCAACGCGCCGCTGACCCGCGCGCAAGTCGTTGCGCAGTTCGAGCAGGCCCGCGCCGACGGCACGCTGCAACGCACCGAGTACGACTTCAACAACGCTGACCGCGCGGTTCGTTCGGTTCGCAGCCGTTCCGACGTGGTGGCTGAAATTGCCGCCGCAAAGACGAACCCAGCGCGTGTTGACCACAACAGCAGCCTTGACGCCAACCCCTTCGGTGCCGACAGGTATGTCGCCTCGACGCTGACGCGCGCCCAGGTGAAAGCTGAAACGCTGGAGGCCATCGCCCAGGGCACGATCCCGCACAACGACTACGAATTCGCCCAGAACGCCGCGCCGCGCCGCGCGGCCGACAAGACGGCCAAGTCGATCCTGGCCCGCGTGTTCCGCAGCAACCAGACCGGTTCCTGAGTCTCCGCGCCCCTGACAGGCCGCCTTCGGGCGGCCTTTTTCGTGGGCAGGGATTTTACTACACAAATGGCCAAATGAAACCGGGGGAGCTAGCATTGGCGTGGGCTTCCGACGCTCCGGGAGACACTCAAACGCCACCTCTGCCGGTTCACCCTCGTCGGGCATTTCGCGCTTTTCCTGCATCAGCCGCATCGCATAGTGCTCGTGCGGGCCACCGGCATCGGTCTTGCCAGAACGGGATGGGCGTGCTCGGCTTGCACTGGGTGTGCTCTCCCGCCTGCTTGGCAACGGCCAGGCAATGCTCAACCAGCACTTGGCCGATGCCCCGGCCACGTATGTCGTTGCGAACCTCGAGGATGCCCGGTACCACCAAGCCACCCCATTGGTGCGCCACCGCGGTCTGACTCACAGGGTCGATGTAGACAAGGAGCCGTCCTTCGTCGTGGGGCTTCTTGGTCAGCCGCTACTGTAGTGTTGCACTCTTGTGGGAACGTTTATGAGTCCTGCCGCACCAATGG
>JBDTTU010000145.1:0-8459 GCA_039930465.1 Burkholderiales bacterium | reverse complement strand
GCCTGTTCGTGCGGCTGCACGGGCACCCGGCCGAGCTGCCGGTGAGCCGGGCTTATGTTCACCTGTTCAAGGCGATGTAGGTATTACGAAGTCCCTCAAAGCCTGATCCCGCGCCGCCACGCGCACTCAGTAATTCGCGCCCAACTGCTCCAGAATCGCCGGGTTCTCCAACGTGGACGTGTCCTGCGTGATCGCCTCACCCTTCGCCACCGACCTCAGCAAGCGCCGCATGATCTTGCCCGAGCGTGTCTTCGGCAGGTTGTCGCCGAAGCGGATGTCTTTCGGCTTGGCGATTGGCCCGATTTCTTTTCCGACCCAGTCGCGCAACTGCTTGGCGATGGCCTTGGCTTCATCGCCGGTGGGCCGCGAACGTTTCAGCACCACGAAGGCGCAGATCGCTTCGCCGGTGGTGTCGTCGGGCCGGCCCACCACCGCGGCTTCGGCGACCAGTTCGGTGCACGAGACCAGCGCCGACTCGATCTCCATCGTGCCCATGCGGTGGCCGCTCACGTTGAGCACGTCGTCGATGCGGCCGGTGATGGTGAAGTAGCCGGTGCTCGCGTCGCGGATCGCGCCGTCGCCGGCGAGGTAGTACTTGCCCTGGAAGTCGTCGGGGTAGTAGCTCTTCTTGAAACGTTCTGGGTCACCCCAGATGGTGCGGATCATGCTCGGCCACGGCTTCTTCACGACCAGAATGCCGCCCTGCCCCCAAGGCACGTCTTTGCCGGTCTCGTCGACCACGGCCGCGGCAATGCCGGGGAACGGCAGCGTGCACGAGCCCGGCACGAGCGTGGTTGCGCCTGGCAGCGGCGTGATCATGTGGCCGCCGGTTTCGGTCTGCCAGAAGGTGTCGACGATCGGGCAACGGCCGCCGCCGATGTGCTTGTGGTACCACTCCCACGCGGCCGGGTTGATCGGTTCGCCGACCGAGCCGAGGATGCGCAGGCTCTTCAGGTCGTAGCGGTCGGGGTGCACGGCCGGGTTGCCTTCAGCGGCCTTGATCAGCGAACGGATCGCCGTGGGCGCGGTGTAGAAGACCGTGACCTTGTGGTCCTGGATCATCTTCCAGAAGCGGCCGGCATCAGGGTAGGTGGGAATGCTCTCGAACACCACTTCGGTGCCGCCGAGCGCGAGCGGGCCATAGGTGATGTAGGTGTGGCCGGTGACCCAGCCGATGTCGGCGGTGCACCAGAACACGTCGTCGGGCTTCAGGTCGAAGGTCCACTTCGTGGTGAGCGCGGCATGCAGCAGGTAACCGCCGGTCGCGTGCTGCACGCCCTTGGGCTTGCCCGTGGAGCCCGAGGTGTAGAGCAGGAACAACGGGTGTTCGGCGTCGACCCATTCCGGCTCGCAGGTGCTGGCCTGCGCCTTCACTTCGTCGTGGAGCCACTTGTCGCGCGGCGCGTTCCAGGCAATCTTGCCACCGGTGCGCTTGTAGACGATCACGTCGCGCACCGCTTCGCAGCCCTCGAGCGCGAGCGCTTCGTCGACGATGGCCTTGAGCGGCAGCTGCTTGCCGCCGCGCAGTTGTTCGTCGGCCGTGATCACCATCACCGCGCCGGTATCGGCCAAGCGATCGCGCAGGCTTTGCGCCGAGAACCCACCGAACACCACCGAATGTGTGGCGCCGATGCGCGCGCAGGCCTGCATCGCGACCACACCTTCGATCGACATGCCGATGTAGATGACGACCCGGTCGCCCTTCTTCACGCCGCGCGCACGCATCGCGTTGGCGAGGCGACAGGTTCGCTCCAGCAGTTCGCCGTAGGTGATCTTGCTGACCTTGGCGTCGTCGGCCTCGAAGATGATCGCGACCTTGTCTCCCAGGCCGGCTTCGACCTGGCGGTCGAGGCAGTTGTACGAGGCGTTCAGCGTGCCGTCGCCGAACCATTTGAAGAACGGTGCGTTGCTGTCGTCGAGCACCTTCGTGAAGGGCTTCTTCCAGCTCAGGAGTTCGCGTGCCTGGCGGGCCCAGAAGGCCTCGTGGTCGGCCTCGGCTTCGGCACAGAGCGCGTTGTAGGCGTCCATGCCCGACACGTGCGCTGCTTTCGCCAGGGCGGCGGGCGGGGGGTAGAGGTGGTTGTCGGCTGCGCTCATCGGGCATGTCTCCTGTGGGCTCGTGATCTGTTTGTGCTCGGCTCGTGTGGCCATGCAGTATGTTGGACAGGTGCTCTTACGAAGGCCTTACTCTGCCACCGGCAGGCCAGTTGCCGATGGTGCGGCCACTACAATTTCCAGCAACCGGACTATCCCTCGAAACGTCTTCATGGATCACACGCCTTCGCCTTCTCCTGCGGCTGTGAAGCTGCGGCCTTTGCCGAACTTCATCTTCATGAGCCGCTGGTTGCAGCTGCCGCTCTACCTTGGGCTGATTCTGGCGCAGTGTGTCTACGTGTTCCATTTCTGGGTCGAGCTGGTTCACTTGATCGAAGCGGCGTTTGGCAACCAGGCCGCCCTGCACTCGCTGGTCGATGGCATGGGCTACCAGTTCCCCGACCTCAAAGACGCGGCCGGTGCCGTGATCGGCCAACACGCGCCGAAGCTGACCGAAACCGTGATCATGCTCGCGGTGCTGGCGTTGATCGACGTGGTGATGATTTCCAACCTGCTCATCATGGTGATCGTGGGCGGCTACGAAACCTTCGTCAGCCGCATGGACCTGGAAGGCCACCGCGACGAACCCGAGTGGCTGAGCCACGTGAACGCGTCGGTGCTGAAAGTGAAACTGGGCACGGCCATCATCGGCATCAGCTCGATCCACCTGCTGAAGAGTTTCATCAGCGCTGCCAGCCTGAAGCCCGAAGTGTTGATGTGGCAGACCATCATCCACATCGCGTTCCTGCTCTCGGCCATTGCCATCGCCTACACCGACAAACTGCTCAACGCGTCGCATCCGGCGCATCACTGACTCTCGGCAAGCGCTTCTTCCACCACGATCAGCAACTCGCGCATGTCGATCGGCTTGGTGAGGTAGCGCACGAAGCCGGCCGCCAGGCCGTGCTCCACATCGTGCGCCATGGCGTTGGCGCTCACGGCGATCACCGGCACGTGGCGGCCGGCATCGGTCAGGCGCAGACGCCGCAACACTTCGAACCCGTCCATGCCCGGCAGCTGGATGTCGAGCAGGATCAGATCGGGGTGTTCGTCCAGCACCATCTGCAGGCCGAGCATCGGCAGCGGCGCGCTGATGAACTGCAGCCCTTCGATGCGGCCGAGCATGGCTTCCATCAGCAGCACATTGACGGGGTTGTCTTCGATGTAGAGCACCTTGCGCATGCGTTCCGGCGGCAGGTTTCGCCCCGGCAACGGCAACACCGCCGCTTCCCCGGGCGCCGGCATCTCAGGCCGCTCGGCCCGCGGCAGGCGCAGCCAGAACGTGCTGCCCTGGCCCACCACGCTGTCGAGCCCGATCTCGCCCCCCATCGCGTCCATCAGGTGTTTGCTCAGCGCCAGGCCCAGGCCCGCACCTTCCACGCCGGTGCGCACCGCGTCGAGCCGCTCGAAGGCCTGGAACAGGCGAGCCGCCTGCTGCGGGCTCAGGCCCGGGCCGTTGTCGCTGATGTTGATGCGCAAGCTCTGCGCTGCGGCCACGCAGGCGATGTGCACGTGGCCGCCCGGGCGGTTGTACTTGATCGCGTTCGAGACGAGGTTGAGCAGCACCTGCTTCAGCCGGGTGCGATCAGCCAGCACGAAACAGGCGCAGCCGGCTTCGTCGAGCACTTTCACGTCAATGCCGCCTGCGCGGGCCAACGGGTGCAACAAGCCCATGCATTCCTGCAGCAGCTCGGCCATTTGCACCGGCTCGAGCGACACCTGCAGCTTGCCGGTTTCGACCAGCGCCAGGTCGAGCACCTCATTGATTAGGTTCAGCAGATGGTGCGCGCCACGCAGGATCTCGCCCACATGCGCGCGCTGCTGCTCGGCCAGCGGGTGCAGGGTGTCGGACACGAGCAATTGCCCGAAGCCGAGAATCGCGTTCATCGGCGTGCGCAGCTCGTGCGACATGCGCGAGAGGAATTCCGACTTCGCGCGGTTGGCACGCTCGGCCTCTTCTTTCGCGTCGGTCAACGCCAGCTCGGCGGCCTTGCGTTCGCTGATGTCGATGCCGAACGCAAAGTGGTCGTGCCGGCCGCTGGCCGCATCGGCGCTGATGGCGTGCGTGATCTGCAGCCAGGCATGGGGCCGGGTGCTTGTGGCGGGGTACTCGCCCTCGACCGTGACCGGCTTGCCAACTTCGGCGCGCGCCACCACGGCCTGGAGCTGGGCGAAGCGCTCTTCGCCCAGCACCTCGCGCGAAGACTGGCCCACGATCTGCTCGCGCGGCCGGCCCAGCAACGCAGCGACCCGTTCGTTGGCGTAGGTGTAGATGAACTGCGCGTCTTCCACCGCGATGTATCCCGGGAAGGCGTCGAGCAGCGCGCGCATTTGTGCTTCGCTGTCGTGCAGCGCCTGCTGGGCCTCGAAATACGCCGTCACATCGGCGTAGGTGCGCACCATGCTGCCGTCGGGCAGGTGCCGGGTCTGCACTTCGATGCGCCGGCCCGTGCGTGTTTCGCGCACATAGAGCTGTGGAAGGTCGAGGTGTTTCATCGCGCGGATGACATCGCGCGACTCGGGCGCCAAATACGACAAACCATCACCGAAGTCGCCACGCTCGTTCTGAAACACGGCGATCTCTGCGAGCGTTGTGCCGGGCCGAAGCAGCGTTTCCGGCAGGTCGAGTAGTTCGAGCATGCGCCGGTTGTGCACGCTGACGCGGCCTTCAGCGTCCAGGCTGACGATGCCCTGGGCGATGCTGTCGAGCGTGACCTGCAAGGCATGGGTCTTCTGCGTCAGCTCGGCACCGGTGGCGAGCAGCCTGGTTTCCGCCCGCTTGCGCGCGCTGATGTCGGCGAACATGCCGATCGCACCAATGCGCCGCCCGGAGGTGTCGAAGATCGGCGTGGCGTTGTTGAAGCAGTCGACCTGGCTGCCGTCAGGGCGCGACAAGGCGATCTCGTAACCACTGGCTTCGCCCGCCGCGCGGCGCTTGACCTGCGCCCGAAAGATCGCCGCGTTCGCGGCGTCGACAAAATCGTAGAGTCCCTTGCCGATGATGTCTTCGCGGCGGCGACCCAGGATCTCGCACATCGCCGGGTTCACATCGGTCGTGATGCCCTCGGCATCGATGAACCAGAAACCCTCGCGCGTGGTCTGCACCAGCAAGGTCAGCAGGTGGTGTTTTTCGGCCAACGCCAGCTCGGCGGCCTTGGCTTCCGTGATGTCTTGCACCACGCCGTTGATGCGCACCACCTTGCCCTCTTCGACCTGCGGGCGGCCGATCAGGCGCACCCACCGTTGGCGCCCGCGCACGGTGGTGAGCGGGTGGGTCTGGTCATACGGCATGGCGTTGGCCACCACCTCGGTCAACCCGGCACGCAAGACGGCCTGCTGATCTGCCGGGTACAGGCTGACGAAACCGTCGAAGCTGGGGCGGCTCGACGGCGGGGCGTCATGGATCAGGTAGGCCTGCGCGGTGAGCCGCAACGCCATCGTCGCAAGATCGAGCTCCCAGCCGCCCACAGCCGCGGTGGCGCCGGTGCGTTCGAGCAGCTCTTCGCTGCGGCGCAGCGCTTCGGCCTGTTTGGCCACGGCCAGCCGCGAGACCACGTAGTTGCGCATCACGCGATCCGAGCGTCGCGCTGCCAGGCTCAGGAACACGAGCACGCCGATCACGGCGACGCCGAGCGTCCGGTAGATGGCGTCGGGCAGGCCGAAGAGCTGGACACAGAGAAGGCCCAAAGCCGGTGCGCCGAAACCGATCGCGGCCGGCAAGTCGAAGGCCGTCAACGTGAAGCTGCTGGCGGTGAAACCCACCAGCATGATGATGCGCACCGCCTGATGCAGTGCGTCGTCAGCGGGAATCGGCAAAGCGCAAGTCAGCCCCCAAACAACACCATGCGCGACGATGCCCAGCCGGTACCTCAGCAGCCAGCGACGGTACGAATCAGGGTCGGGCGCGGCGCGCCGGAAGGCCAGCGCGGTGCCCGCCCGCAGCAGCAGCACCAACGCGAGCGCAGCACACCATGCCAGCAGCATGCCCACGGGAACGACATCGCGTTCCATCAAGAAAAACAATGCCGCGGCGAACATCGCGCCGCCGATCGCCGACGGCAGGTTGTTGAAATGGGTGCGAACCTGCAGGGCACGCAGGGCGTCGACAATGGCCGAAGGTTCGACTTCGGGCGCCTGGAAGCTGGGCATCGTGCTCACTGAATCACCTTCGTGCCGCGCACTCAGGTATTCGCCTTTGGGGCCGCCCGACGTGCTCATGGCAGGGCGGGCCGGGCGCGCCACAGCAACAAGGCCGAACCGAGCAATCCGGCAATCAACGACCCGCAGAGCACCCCGAGCTTCACCTGGGTTTCATAGGCGGCATCTTGCCCGACGAACGCCAGGCCGCCGATGAAAAGGCTCATCGTGAAGCCGATGCCGCACAGCACGCACACGCCGAAGAACTGGCGCATGTTCGACCCCGCCGGCAGGCTCGCGCCGCCGAAGCGCATCAGCAACCACGCCGCGCCGAACACACCGACCGCCTTGCCCAGAACGAGGCCGAGCGCGATGCCGAGCGGAATGCCTTGTGCCAGCGTGCCGAGCGACACGCCTTCGAGCGACACGCCGGCGTTGGCGAAGGCGAACATCGGCAGCACCGCGAACGCGACCCATGGGTGCAAGGCGTGCTCGGCAGTCTCCAGCGGCGAGCCGCCTTGTTTGTCGCGCAGCGGGATCGCCATCGCCGTGGCCACGCCGGCCAGCGTGGCGTGAATGCCAGACTTCAGCACGCACACCCACACCACCAACCCGATCACCACGTAAGGGCCGATATGCATCACCCGCGCGCGGTTCAGCAGGAACAGCAGCACGATGCCGCCTCCCGCTGCGAGCAGCATCGGCAGCGACAACTGTGCGGTGTAGAACAAAGCGATCACGATGATCGCGCCGAGGTCGTCGATGATCGCCACCGCCGTGAGGAAGATCTTCAGCGACGCCGGCACGCGCGAACCGAGCAGCATCAGGATGCCGAGCGCGAAGGCGATGTCGGTGGCAGTGGGGATCGCCCAACCGCGCAGCGCCACCGGGTCGGCGTGGTTCAGCGCCACGTAGCTCAATGCCGGCACCAGCATGCCACCGACCGCCGCCACGGCCGGCAAAGACGCCTGCTTGACCGACGCCAGCTCACCCGCCAGCACCTCGCGTTTGATCTCAAGGCCGACAAGGAAGAAGAACACCGCCATCCACAGGTCGTTGACCCACAGCAGCAGCGGCTTGGCCAGTACCAGCCAGTCGCCACCGATGCGAACCTCGCCCCGAAGTTCCACGAATTGCCGGTACAACGGAGCGAGAGAAGAGTTGCTGACGATCAGCGCCACCGCCGCGGCCAGTGCCAGCACGACGCCGCCGGCCGACTCCGAAGCAATGAAACGGCGAATGCTGCTGACCAAGGGCGGCCTTTCGGTTCAGTAAACTGGGAAGCTGCATTGTCGGCCAGCTTCGGCCCGCCGCCGAGCACGCCCTCACCCCGCCATCACCGAGCCCCCTCATGACCACGATTCGATACGCCGACCTGGTAGACAGCGTTGCCGGCGCGCTGCAGTACATCAGCTACTACCACCCCGCCGACTACATCGCCCACCTGGCGCGGGCCTATGCAGCCGAGCAGAGCCCGGCGGCGAAAGACGCAATCGCGCAGATCCTCACCAACTCGAAGATGTGCGCCGAAGGCAAGCGCCCGATCTGCCAGGACACCGGCATCGTCAACGTGTTCCTGAAGATCGGCATGGACGTGCGCTTCGAGGGCTTCGCCGGCAGCATCGAGGACGCCGTCAACGAAGGCGTGCGCCGCGGCTACAACTTTGCCGACAACAAGCTGCGCGCGAGCATCGTGGCCGACCCGCACTTCGAGCGCAAGAACACGAAGGACAACACACCCGCGGTCGTGCACATGACCGTGATCCCTGGCAACACGCTCGACGTGCAGGTGGCGGCCAAGGGCGGTGGCAGCGAGAACAAGAGCAAGTTCGTGATGATGAACCCGAGCGATTCGCTGGTCGACTGGGTCATGAAGACGGTGCCGACCATGGGCGCAGGATGGTGCCCGCCCGGCATGCTGGGCATCGGCATCGGCGGCACGGCCGAGCGCGCGATGCTGATGGCCAAGCAGAGCCTGATGGACGACATCGACATGTACGAGCTGAAAGCGCGCGGCCCGCAGAACAAGATCGAGGAATTGCGCATCGAACTCTGCGACAAGATCAACGCACTCGGCATCGGCGCGCAGGGTCTGGGTGGGTTGACGACCGTGCTCGACGTGAAGATCGCGACCTACCCGACCCATGCGGCGAGCAAGCCGGTGGCGATGATCCCGAACTGCGCCGCCACGCGCCACGCGCACTTCGTGCTCGACGGTTCCGGCCCGG
>JBDTTU010000144.1:0-8462 GCA_039930465.1 Burkholderiales bacterium | reverse complement strand
TTCGGCGGCATCATGCTGGGCATCAGCTTCGTGCTGCTCAACAACGTGGCCGGCCACCTTGGGCTGTTGCGCAACTGGACCCCCTGGATCGTGGCCGCCACGCCGAGCGCGCTGTACCTGCTGATGTCGCTCGCCGCGTTCAGTTGGCTGGTTCGCTACCGATAGGGCACTGAAAATGCAACGTGGCTTGATCCTGTTCGCCCACGGCGCCCGCGACCCACGCTGGTCGCTGCCCTTCGAAGCGGTGGCAAAACGGGTGCGTGATCGCGACCCACAGCTCGAGGTGCAACTCGCTTTCCTCGAATTCATGGCGCCGGCCATCGTCGATGCCGGCCAGACGCTGGCGCAGGCCGGTTGCACGCGTGTCGACGTGGTGCCGCTGTTCCTCGGCGCCGGTGGCCATGTGCGCAAAGACCTGCCGCTGCTGCTCGACGAACTGGCCCGATTGCACCCGCAGGTGCGCTGGCAGCTGCGCAGCGCCATCGGCGAAGTCGACAGCGTCGTCGATGCGATGGCCCAAGCCGCCCTGGCGCTCACCTTCGACGAGACCGCGGCGTGAACCTGCACCAGTTCCGTTTTGTGCAGGAAGCGGTTCGCCGCGACCTCAACCTGACCGAAACCGCGAAGGCCTTGTTCACCTCGCAACCGGGCATCTCGAAAGCGATTCTCGAACTCGAAGCCGAACTCGGCATCGACATCTTCGCGCGCCACGGCAAGCGCTTGCGGCGTGTCACCGAGCCCGGCGTTCAGGTGCTGAAGGCGGTCGAGATCATCATGCGCGAGGTCGGCAACCTGAAGCGCATCGGCGAAGAGTATTCGCAGCAAGACGCCGGCACGCTGTCGATCGCCACGACCCACAGCCAGGCGCGTTATTTCCTGCCCGGGCCGGTGGCCTTGCTGCGCAAACGCTTCCCCAAGGTCAACATCAGCCTGCACCAGGGCGCACCCGACCAGGTGGCGCGCATGGTGATCGACGAAGTTGCCGACATCGCCGTGGCCACCGAGGCCTTGAGCGGCTACGAAGGGCTCGTCACCCTGCCCTGCTACGAATGGCATCACGCGGTGGTGATGCCGGCAAGCCACCCGCTGGCGCAGGTCGAACGGGTCTCGCTCGAAGACCTGGCGCTGTTGCCTCTGGTCTCATACCACCCGTCGTTCAGCGGCCGCAGCCGCGTCGACGCGGCCTTCGCGGCGCGCGGCCTGAAGCCCGACATCGTGCTCGAGGCGATCGACGCCGACGTGATCAAGACCTACGTGCGCATCGGCCTGGGCGTGGGCATCGTCTCCGAACTCGCGGTGCGCGACGACCCGCCCGGCGGCGACCTCGTGTCGCGCCCGGTCGGCCACCTGTTCGGCCAGAACGTGACCCGCATCGCCTTCAAGCGCGGCGCCTACCTGCGCAACTTCGTCTACGCGTTCGCCGAGATGATGTCCGACCGCCTGAGCCGCGCCCTCATTACGCGTTCCATGGGTGGCGACCCGCATGACTACCAGCTTTGATTCCCGCCCGCACCCGGCGCCCGAACTTCCAGCCCGAACTTTCAGCATGAGCACGACAAGCTTTCACACCCCTTCGGTCACGAGCCGCCTGCCGCGCGTGGGCACCACCATCTTCACCGTGATGTCCGCGCTCGCGCAACAGCACAACGCCGTCAACCTCGGCCAGGGATTCCCCGACTTCGACTGCGCGCCCGTGCTGCTCGACGCGGTGAACACGGCGATGCGCAGCGGCCTGAACCAGTACCCGCCGATGGCCGGCGTGCCGCTGTTCCGGGAAGCGATCGCGGCGAAGGTGGCCAGCTTGTATGGCCACGCCTACGACCCTGGGAGCGAGATCACCGTGACGGCTGGCGCCACGCAGGCGATCATCACCGCCATCCTGGCGCTCGTGCACCCGGGCGACGAAGTGATCGTGCTCGACCCGTGTTACGACAGCTACGAGCCCAATATCGAGCTGGCCGGTGGCGTGGCGGTGCACGTGCCGCTCACGCCCGGCAGCTTCGCCCCCGACTTCGCGCTGATCCAGGCCGCGATCACGCCGCGCACCCGCGCCATCATCGTCAACACGCCGCACAACCCGAGCGCCACGGTCTGGTCGGCCGCGCACATGCAAAGTCTGGCCAAACTGCTGCGAGGGACCGACATCGTGGTGATCGCCGACGAAGTCTACGAACACATGGTGTTCGACGGCGCATTGCACCAGAGCGTGGCGCGTTTCCCCGAGCTGTCACAGCGCAGCGTCGTGGTCTCGAGCTTCGGCAAGACCTACCACGTGACCGGCTGGAAGGTGGGCTACGCGGCGGCGCCGGCAACGCTGATGGCCGAGTTCCGCAAGGTGCACCAGTTCAACGTGTTCACGGTGAACACGCCGATGCAACACGGCCTGGCCAGTTTCATGGCCGATGCCTCGCGCCACCTCGACCTGCCCGGCTTCTACCAGCGCAAGCGCGACCTGTTCCGCAGCGGCCTGGCGCAAACGCGCTTCAAGCTGCTGCCCAGCGCGGGCAGTTATTTCCAATGTGTCGACTATTCCGCCATCAGCGACCAGAGCGAAGAGGCGTTCTGCCGCTGGCTCACGGCTGAAGTCGGCGTGGCGGCGATTCCGGTGTCGGCGTTCTACCAGGGCGGGTTCGAGCAGCGCCTGGCGCGTTTCTGTTTTGCCAAGAAAGAGGAAACCCTGAACCTCGCGCTTGAGCGCCTGTCGCGCCTGTAGACGCCGCGCTCTTCAGCGGCTGCCGGGTGGCCCGGGGGCTGGCGCGTCGAGATTCAGATCGAAATCGATCAGGTTGGAATCGACCTCCGAGCTGCGCTCGCTGGCACGGCGCTCAAGGCCGGTGGGCGCCGGGGCATTGAGCCCGTCGTCGCCCTCGCCCCGCAGCAATGACACGTCGAGATCGAGCGGCTGCGTCATCAGCGCGCTGTTCTGGAATCCGGTGTTGCCGCTGGACACGAGGTGGGCAATCGGCGCCGGTGGCTCGTCGTCGTGCATCGGCAGCAACAGGTCGACGTCGCGGCCGATATCGGTCACACCGTGTTCCTGGAAGTCGCGCGCGATCGCATAGAGGAACAGCAGTTCGCGGTAGGCGGGCAAATCGTAGGTCTGGTCACTCGGGTCGCGGCGGAACAGCGCGGCGGCCAGCGTTTCCATGGCCTTGGCCGGCGAGACCCAGAGTTCCTGCAGCCGCTGCACGGTTTCGGTATAGGCCTCGAGCGGCAAGCCCTGCTGCAAGTCAGCGATCCACTCGGGGGCATAGGCGTTGAAGCGACGATTGAAGCGGTCGCGAATGCGCTCGTAGGCATCGGCCTCGCCACGGCGCTTGTAGATTTCGAGCAGCTTCAGGTAGGGCAACGGGCTGATGCCGCCGTCGTTTCGCACGTGGCTCATCAGCAGCTCGATCGCCGCTTCGTCTTGCCCGAGCACCACGAAAAACTCAGCCTGTTGTTCCAGATCGATCAGCTCTTCGACCGAAAGCTCGCGCGCCGGCTCGGCGATCACCGGCGACGAAGCGGGCGCTGGGCGAAGTGCCGCTGCGGCCGGGATCGTCATTGGCAGGTCGTGCGGCGCAATCGACATCTCGCCCGAATCGAGCATCGACACTTCGTAGGCCGGGGCCACGCCCGACATCGTGGTCGGCGTCGCGGGTTCGAACTCGGCCGGCCTCGACCGAGCGGTCCGCGCCGCTGCAGCCGGCACGGAGGGCGCAGGCGGCGCCCACCACTGGGCCCCGCCACGTGCACGAGACTGGCGCCACCACAAAGCGCCAACGGCCAGCGCCAGCAGCGCCGACAACCAGGCCAGCGCGTACACCAGTGGGTTGGCATAACGCTCGGACTCTGCCGTTTGCAGGCGCGCCTGCAAGGTCACCAGCGCCTGTTGAGTGGCCAGCGAGTCACTGCGCAGGCGAGCCAAGCCCTCTTCGAGCAAACGAATGCGCTCACGCTCAAGCGCGAGCATCGCAGCCGTCTGGTCGGCCGGCGGTGCGGCCGAAGCGGCGCTGGCGGCAGCCGCGGCCACCACCGGCAATTCGACGGCAGGCGGTGCCGATGCAGCGCGCGCCACGATGGCCGGCGCCGCTTCGAGTTCGAGGCGCGGGCCTGATGTCGCCGGGCGCGGTGCCTGCGCTGCACGTGCCCTCGGTGCACGCCGTTTCGCGCGAGGGGCTTGTTCGGCCGACGGGGCGCTGGCAATGCCATCCGCCGCACGGGCGATCACGGCCGGGCGGCTGCGCGGCGTGGTGCGAAGCGCGGTGGCGTCTTCGCGGCGCGGCCGTGGCGGTCGGGTCGACCGCTCAGGAGTCGATGCCCGCGATGGCACGGCCAGCGGCGCCTTTTCCCCTTCGACGATGGCCACCAGCGGTGCTACCTGGGAATCGGAACGCTGGGGCACCATCATCGAGGTGTCGGCCGCGGCTGTTTGCGGCGCATTGATGAGTGGCGGGTCGATGAAAGCGACGAACTTGCGCGTGACCTTCGAATTGCAACCGACCGAGATGCTCACGGTCACAACCGGTTCGTCGACCAGCGTGCTGGTGGTGACACGCACCAGGTGCTCGTTTGCGGCCGCGGTGGCTTCCAGCGTCACACGAACCTGGCCTGGTTGCAGCTTGGTTTCGCCGACCAGCACTTCGGCCGAGACACATTCGCGTGACAAGGCCTCGTCGTTCTGAAGCCGAATCGCCGCCGCGAAATTCAGCGGCTGGCCAAGTTGCGTGGTGTTGCCGATGCGACCGAAACCCAGGGCCTCGGCGGGCGCTGCGGCGACCCAGAGCGCCGCGGCCAGGCTGAGGGAAAAAGCGGTAGCGGAAGCTCGCATGCAGGCAGTGAATTCGGCGTGAAGTTTGGCTTGAAAGTGACGCGCGGACTCTAGCATGAAGACCTTGCACGCCCCGGCGTTCTACGCCCGGCAAGGGTGCCGTGCGTGACACAATTCGCCGCAGGCCGGGCGTGACTTGCCTGCCTCGGCACGGCCGCGCAGCGCTTCACGCTCGACCAAGGAGACCCATGCCTTCTGAAATGCTGACCGAACGTGTCGGTTCCGTGCTGGTGCTGACGCTCAGCGACCCGGCCACCCGCAACACGCTGTCGCAGCAGGCCATCGCTGCCGGCATCGAGGCGCTGGGCGTGGCGGAAGCCGACGCCAGCCTGCGTTGCGTGATCCTGCGTGGCGATGGCGCGCATTTCTGCGCCGGTGGCAACCTGCTGGGCCTGATGGAGCGCCGTGCCGCCGGGCCGCCGGCGCAGCACCAGATGCTGGAACACCTGAACCAGTTCGTCGAAGCGCTGCGCGCCTGCCCGAAGCCGGTCGTCGCCTGCGTCGAGGGTGCGGCCGCCGGCGCCGGCTTTTCGCTCGCACTGGCGTGCGACCTGATCGTCGCTGCCGACGATGCGCGCTTCATTCTTTCGTATGGCCGGATCGGCCTGTCGCCCGACGGTGGCGCCACCTGGAGCCTGTCGCAGGCGTTGCCGCGAGCGCTGCTGCAGAAGCTGGTCTGGCTCGGAGAGCCTGTCACGGCCAGCGAACTGCACGCCTGGGGCCTCGTCGGCTGGCTGGCGGGCAGCGGCCAGGCTTTCAGCGAAGCGCTGCGGGTCGCGCAGCGGCTGGCCGAGATGGCGCCGAACGCGGTCGCCAGCGCGAAAGAACTGGTGCAGCAGGCCGGCTCGCAAACGCTCACACGGCAGCTCGGCGCCGAGCGTGATCACTTCGTCGCCAACCTGTTCCACGCCAATGGCGCCGAAGGCTTGCAGGCCTTCATGGAAAAGCGCCCGCCGCGCTTCGAGTGAAGCGCCAGTTCGGTCAGCTGGCGTAGCTCGGGTCGCTGCGGTCGAGCCGGCGCAACAGGCCCGGCCAGGTGAGCGCGCCGCCACCCACACCACGCGTGCCCACGCGGGCTTGCTCGGAGGCGCCGGCAATGATGCGCGGGTCGACTTGCGTGAGTTCGGTGCCACCCGCCATCGCACGAACCTGGATCGTGCAGACAGCCTCGAACAGGTACATCGCCAGGAACGCGTCGGGAATGGTGGGGCCCAGCGTGAGCAGGCCGTGGTTGCGCAGCATCAGGTAGTTGCTGTCGGGGCCGAGGTCGGCCACCAGGCGCGGCTTTTCGTCGTCACGCAGCGCCACGCCTTCGTAGTCGTGGTAACTCAGGCTCGACAGCACGAATATCGACTGCTGCGAGATCGGCAACACGCCGGCCTTCTGTGCCGACACCGCGATGCCGTTCAGCGTGTGCGTGTGCATCACGCACTGTGAATCGTGGCGCGCCGAATGGATTGCGCTGTGTATCGTGAAACCGGCCGGGTTCACCGGGTACGGCGAGTTGTCGAGCTTGTTGCCTTGAGCGTCTATCTTGATCAGGCTTGACGCGGAGATCTCGTCGAACATCAGGCCATAAGGGTTGATCAGGAACGAGTCGTGGCTGCCGGGCAAGCGCGCGCTGATGTGCGTGAACACGAGGTCGTCCCATTTGAACGCTGCGACCAGGCGGTAGGCCGCGGCGAGGTCGACACGCAACTGCCACTCTTCGGGGCTGACCTCGTTCTTGAGGCTCGGAATCTTCAGTGCGGCGGCGGCGTTCATGCGGGTCTCCTTCGTGTGCACAGGCACAGGCGTTTGCGGGGCTGAGATCGGCTGCCGCGTGTCATGGACAATAGGTCAGCGGCGCAGCATCATGCTGTCACATCAGCGACTGAACATGACCACCCCTGTTCTTACAATTGCCGAACAATCCAACATTGATTCGGGCTCTTGGTTCTCACGACTCTCTCAACCCTTGCGCAATGCCATCCTGTCGCGGTCGGTGGTGCGCCGGTTGAAAGACGGGGCCATGATGTCGGCCCGCGGCGCTCCCGCCGACGAATGGTGCGGCGTGGCCAAAGGCGCGGTGCGGATCAGCTCGGTGTCGCTCTCGGGCAAGCAGGTCACGCTCACCTACGTCGAGCCCGGCACCTGGTTCGGCGACATCTCGCTGTTCGACGGCCTGCCCCGCACGCACGACGCCAACGCACACGGCGAAACCACCTTGCTGGTGGTGCGCAAGGCCGACTTCAAGGAACTGCTGGCGCAGCACACCGAGTTGTACGAAGCGCTGCTGCGCCTGAACTGCCGCCGCTTGAGGCTCATGTTCGATGCGGTCGAAGACCTGAACACCCGCCCGCTCGCATCGCGCCTGGCCAAGCAGATTCTGTTGCTGGCACGAAGCTACGGCATCAACGAGGGCGAAGAGATCCGCATCGGCCTGCAGCTCGCCCAGGAAGACCTGGCGCAGCTGCTCGGCGCCTCACGCCAGCGTGTGAACCAGGAACTCAAGGGCTTCGAGCGCGATGGTGCGGTGCGCATCGAGCCGACCCGGCTGGTGGTGTTGTCGAAAGAAAAACTGCTGGCGATTTCGAGCCGTTAGAAACGCCAACCGTCTTCGCCTCTTGCGCCTGATTCAACGCCACATCTGACCGAGACCGCCTCATGGAAGCCAACGCCGGAACCAAGCCCGTTGCCGAATCGCACCGGTTCGACAGCGCCGCGCTGCAGGCCTATCTGCAAACCCATCTCGAAGGCTTCGCCGGCCCGTTGACGATCGAGCAGTTCAAGGGCGGCCAGTCGAACCCGACCTACAAGCTGATCACGCCGCAGCGCTCTTACGTGATGCGCTCCAAGCCCGGCCCGGCCGCCAAGCTGCTGCCTTCGGCGCACGCGGTCGAACGCGAGTTCACGGTGATGAGCGCGCTGCACGGCAGCGACGTGCCGGTGCCGAAAATGCACCTGCTGTGTGACGACGAAAGCGTGATCGGCCGCGCCTTCTACGTCATGGAATTCATGCAGGGGCGTGTGCTTTGGGACCAGTCGCTGCCTGACATCGCCAAGCCCGAGCGCGCCGCTTACTACGACGAGATGAACCGAGTGATCGCGGCGTTGCACAACGTCGACGTGAACAAGGCGGGGCTCTCGGGCTACGGCAAGCCCGGCAACTATTTCGAGCGATCGATCGGCCGCTGGACCAAGCAGTACCTCGCGTCCATCACCGACCCGATCGACGCGATGGGCAAGCTGATGGCGTGGCTGCCCGCGAACATTCCGGCCAGCGCCCGCGACGAAGGCCAGATCTCGGTCGTTCATGGCGACTACCGGCTCGACAACCTGATGTTCCACGCCACCGAGCCGCGCGTGATCGCCGTGCTCGACTGGGAGCTGTCGACCACGGGGCACCCGCTGGCCGACTTCAGCTACCACTGCATGTCGTGGCACATCGAGCCCGGGCAGTTCCGCGGCGTCGGCGGGCTCGATCTGCAAGCCCTCGGCATTCCCGACGAAAAGAGTTACGTGCAGCGCTACTGCGAGCGCACGGGCCGCCCCGACCCGGCCGCCGTGATGGCCGACTGGAACTTCTACCTCGCCTACAACATGTTCCGCCTCGCCGGCATCCTGCAAGGAATTGCAAAACGTGTCGAGATGGGGACAGCGTCGAGCG
>JBDTTU010000143.1:0-8839 GCA_039930465.1 Burkholderiales bacterium | reverse complement strand
CCGCGGAACACATGATGTTCGGCGTGCCGCTGCATTGGATGAACGACTGGAGCACACCCTTCCCGCTCCAGGTGGCCCGTGCCCAGGGTGCGCAACTCGTCGATGCCGACGGCCACACGCTGGTGGACTTCTGCCTGGGCGACACCGGCGCCATGTTCGGCCATTCGCCGGCGCCCGTGGTCTCGGCGCTGCAGCGGCAGGCGTCGCAGGGCTTGACCACCATGCTCGCATCGGAAGATGCCACGGTGGTCGCTCGGCTGCTGAGCGAGCGCTTCGGCCTGCCGCAATGGCAGTTCGCGATGACGGCCACCGACGCCAACCGTTTCGTGCTGCGCTGGTTGCGTGCCGCAACGGGTCGGCCCGTGCTGCTCGTGTTCAACGGCTGTTACCACGGCACAGTGGACGACGTGTTCGTCGATCTGATCGACGGCCGCCCCGTGCAGCGCCCGAGCTTGCTGGGCCAGGTGCAGAACCTTCTCACGACCACCCGGGTGGTCGAGTTCAACGACCTGGTGGCGCTGGAAACTGCGCTGGCGCCGGGCGACGTGGCCTGCGTGCTGGCCGAGCCGGTGATGACCAACATCGGCATGGTGATGCCCGAACCTGGCTTCTGGGCCGAGGCCCAGAAACTCATCCGTCGCCAGGGCAGCCTGCTCGTGATGGATGAGACCCACACGCTGAGCAGCGGCCCTGGGGGTTATGCCCGCGCGCACGACATCCAGGCCGACGCCGTGGTGGTGGGCAAGGCCCTGGGGGGCGGCATGCCTTGCGCTGCCTACGGCTTCACGGCCGAGCTGGCCGCACGGGCCCAAGCCGCGAAGAATGCCGCTGCGCCTGGGCACTCGGGCATCGGCACCACGCTGACGGCCAACGCGCTGGCCATGGCCGCCATGCGCGCCACGTTAGAGCATCTGATCACGCCCGAGGTCTTCGCGCCGATGCACGATCGTGCCAGGCGTCTGGCCGGATTGCTTCAAGCCTTGTTTGCCCGTCACGGCCTGCATTGGTGCGTCACCCAGGTGGGCGCGCGCACGGAATTCCAGTTCTGCCCTGTGCCGCCTCGCAACGGCACTCAGGCCGGTGCAGCCATGGATGCAGAACTCGAGCATGCGTTGCACCTCTACCTGCTCAACCGCGGCCTGCTGATCACACCGTTCCACAACATGATGCTGATCTGTCCCGACACCACCGACGCGGATGTCGACCGCCTGGTCGCGGCAATGGATGCTGCCCTGACGCAGCTGTGCGCCGGATGAAGCTTGCGCATCCCCTCTTCCATCTGCAAGGCCAGGTCGCCCTGGTCACGGGCACCGGCAGTCCCGACGGCATCGGGTTCGCCTGCGCTCGACTGTTGGCCGAACTGGGCTGCCAGGTGGCCGTGTGCGCCACGGGCAAGCGCATCCACGACCGCGCCGACGAATTGAACGCGCAAGGCCATGTGGCACGCGGCTACGTCGCCGACCTGACCGATGCCGCTGCGGCCACCCGGCTCGTCGAAGAGGTACTGACTGAATTTGGGCACATCGACGTGCTGGTCAACAATGCCGGCATGGCTTCAGCAGGCAACCCCGAATCATTCACGCCCATGGCCGAGATCGACGATGCTTCTTGGCACGCTGATATCGCCCGCAATCTCACCACCTGCTATCTCGTCACCCGGCGCGTGTTGCCTGGCATGCTGGCGCGCCGGCGCGGGCGCATCGTCAACGTATCGTCGGTGACCGGGCCGCTGGTCAGCAACCCCGGTGAAGCTGCCTACAGCGCGGCCAAGGCTGGCATGGTCGGCATGAGCCGCGCCCTGGCGCTGGAAGTGGCCCCCCGGGGCATCACCGTGAATTGCGTGGCCCCTGGCTGGGTGGCCACCGGCTCGCAGGCACCGGAAGAAGCGCTGGCTGCCGCGCACACGCCCGTCGGGCGGTCCGGCACCCCTGCCGAGATGGCGGCCGTGATCGCCTTCCTGGCCATGCCGGGAGCGAGTTACATCACGGGTGAAATGATCGTCGTGGATGGCGGCAATTGCCTGCAGGAGCGAAAGGGCCTGAACCTCGCTCACGAGCCAATGTGATGCTGGACTTCGGCCTGAGTGCCGGCCATTGATGACCGATACCACCCAACCCTCCTCCACCCAGCAGGACGCCGTCTATGCGCGCCTGCGGCAATGGGTGACGGTGGGCCGTTTTCTACCCGGGGAACGCTTGAAGATCCGCACGGTGGCGGAAGAACTGGGTGTGGGCCTGATGCCGGTGCGAGCTGCCCTGCAACGACTGGCTGCCGAAGGGGCGCTGATCAACGTGCCCCATGCCGGCGTGGCCGTGCCTCGGCTGAGTTTGGCCGAGTTCGACGACCTGCAGCAGACCCGCATGCTGCTCGAAGGCGAAGCGGCAGAGCGCGGCGCGGCGCGGCTGGCACCCGGGCAGCCCGAGGCCTTGCGCGCACTGTGCGACCGCATGCGCAAGGCGCTGGCACGCGGTGATTACCCCGATTACCTCGCGGCCAACGAAGAGTTCCACGTCATTCTTTATCGCGCCGCCGGGTCGCCCACGCTGTGGGGTCTGATCGACACGCTGTGGCTCAAGGCCGGCCCGATCAGCAACTGGCTCTTCGAAACGCCCGAGGCCGCCGCGGTGCTCAACGACGCGCATGCTGACCTGGTAACAGCGCTGTCGCGCGGCGACACCGCGGGAGTACGCCGCGCGATCGAGAGAGACCTCTTCGTGGCGGGTCAGTTTCTGCGCGAACGGCTGCGGGCGCGCTGAGCGGCGCGGGCCCGTGCCCGGGTTCAGCCCTTGCGCAGCAGGCATTCCGGAACGGAGGTCGGCTCAGGCTTGAATGCCTGCTGACCGCGTAACCCGCCGAACACACCTCGGACCGGCGACCACCGGCATCATCGGATTGGCGCCGAGCGCCAATCCGAATTCAGATCGCCTTTTTCCGCCGCCGTTCCAGTCGATGCACGGCTCGGCGCCGAACATCGACGAAAAGCGCATCGCCAACCCGATCTCAATCAGTCAGTGCCGGTGCCCGTCCCCGTGCGGGCTGCCCGGAGCTTGCGCCGACACCGCGTGGCCGGTCGAGGCTCGGGGACTGAGGATGCCGGCGCGGGCGTTCAGTGCGCGCGAGTCGGCGCCCAGCGTGCCGCTGAAGGCGTCGATGGCCATCACCACCTTGCCTCCCACCATGGTCAGAAGGACCCGGTTGCGCGCCAGTTCGTCGTCCGGCACCGTCATGAAGTCCTTGTCGAGCACGATCAGGTCGGCGAACTTGCCGACTTCGATCGAACCGACCCGTTGTTCGGTGCGCAACTGATGCGCCGCGACCAGCGTGATCGCGCGCAGCGTGTCAATGCGCGACAGTGCCGGGTCGGCGTTGATCGGCCCTTCGAAGATCGGCGCCAGGCTCGCCGGGCTGTGCGGGTTGGTAGGGTCGCCCGAGCGCGTGACGCCGGCCTTCAGCGCCAGGAAGGTGTCGAACGGGTCGATCGGCCAGTCGCTGCCGTAGGCCACGCGCGCACCGGCGTTGCGCAGGCTGCCGAATGGTTCCATGCGGGCAAAGCGGTCGGGCCCAAGATGGCTTTCGGTTTCGCCGATCGAGTACGGCGCCCGCACGGCCCACTGGAACGACATGGTGGCGATTGTGTCCAGCGCCGCGAAGCGCGGGTAGTCGGCCACGGCCACGGTCTCGTCATGTGCGATGGCAGGGCGGAAGTCGACGCCCGGCCGTTGGGTGCGCACGTTCTCGAAAGCATCCAGCGCCTCCCGCACCCCGCGCTCGCCCGTCGCATGGAGGTGAATGTCCATCCCGGCGTCTGCTGCGGCGAGCGCGAGCGGCTTCATCACATTGGCCGGGTAGTAGATCGCGCCAAGGTTGGTGCCGGGCACCCAGTTCGGCGCGGCGCTGGTGCCGGCGTTGGTGTAGTACGGCGTCAGCAACGCGCCGGTGTCGCCCGGCGCGTTGACGACGCCGTCCATGAATATCTTGACCACGCGCGAGTTCAGGCCCGGTGCGGCGACCAGCGCGCCCTGGTCGATGCTGGTCGCCAGCATCTTGGCCGCGGCGATGGTGCCGGAGGGGCTGGACGCGGCGGCGTCGGGCGACAGGGTGATCGCAAAGTTCGCCCGCGCGGTCAGCTCGCCGGCGCCGTGCAGAGTCTTGAACGTCCGGGCATGGGTCTCGTCGGCCGCGGCGTCCATGAAGGTCGTGATGCCTTGCTCGCGCAGTGCCGCCAACGCGGCGCGCCCCTGTTTCAGCAGGTCGGCGTCGGTGTCGGGCGGAATGGCGCCTTTGATCTGCCAGCCGGCCGCGTCTTCGCAGATGCCGGTGGGCACGCCGCCTGCGTCGCGCAGGAACCTGCCGCCGGTCGGGTCGGGCGTGGCGCCGCTGATCCCCGCGACAGTCAAGGCGCGCGAGTTGGCCAGTACGGCGTGGAAGTCGCTCGAGGTCACCACGATCGGGCGCTGCGTGGTCAGGGCATCCAGCACGGCCTTGGTCGGATCGCCGTCGATCGCGGAGGTGGAAAAGCGGTCCCAGTTGACCACTTCGAGCCAGGTGTCGGGCTCCTTGTCGGCGCTGGCATCCAGGCAGGCCTGGATGCCGGCGCGCATCTGCGCGTGCGACAGCGGGGCGTAGGCCAGGTCACACAGCAGCAACGCGCGCCCTCCCGCCAGCGTGTGCAGGTGGGCATCGACGAAGCCGGGCATCAGCATGCGCCCACCCAGATCGATCACCTGGGTGGTGGGAGAAATCCACTTCTCGACCCCGGCGTCTGACCCGACGAAGACGATTTTGCCGTTGCGCACCACCACCCCTTGCCGTTCGGAGTCGTTGGCGTCCAGCGTGACCACGTGGCCGTTGCGCAGAACAGTGTCGGCCGGGCCCTCCCCGGAATCACCACCACCACAACCTCCCACCACCGCGGCCAGGGCCAGGGCCGCC
This sequence comes from Burkholderiales bacterium, assembly GCA_039930465.1. Taxonomy (GTDB): domain Bacteria; phylum Pseudomonadota; class Gammaproteobacteria; order Burkholderiales; family Burkholderiaceae_C; genus LMDS01. The sequence goes on along the minus strand of JBDTTU010000143.1, from coordinate 3,907 downwards.
AAGGCGGCTGCAGCGCCCACGTTTCTTGTCCACGCCATCTCTCATCTCCTCGCTGTTTCGGTCGAGGTTGACGATATCGGCGGCGCGGCAAACCGGCCCTCTGCAGATGCAGAGGGTGCGGGACGACACCTACGAGCGGGTCCGGGACTCGGCAAGCAGTGCGCTGCCCAGTTCAATCTTGTTGCGCACACCCAGCTGCAGATAGGCGCTGCGCAGATAGGTGCGCACCGTGGCGGGGCTGAGGCCGAGCAGCCGTGCGATCACCTTGTAGGAATGCCCCTGGGCGTACAGCATGGCCACGCTGCGCTCACGCGGCGGCAGCCGCGCCCGGCGGTTGCCGCGGTCGAGTGCCAGGGCCACCAATTCGCCGCAGGGTTGCAGCGTCAATTCGTGCCCGCCCAGCACCATGGCGCACGGCGCACGGGCCAGCGCGGCGGTGAGTTCGGTGGGCAGCGTGGACCCATCCCATCCCGGGCAGGCCTGGTGGATCACGGCAGCGAGCCGCCCGCCCAGGTAGAGAAGGTTGCCGTGGGCGTCGGCCAGCGCGAAAGCGTCGGAGGACTGCGGCGCCGCGCCGAGCAGCAGGCCCTGAACCCGGCTGCGCCAATGCTGCAGCAGGTGGGTGCTGAACTCGCTGAACAGCACGCTCTCGCCGTCGTCGAACGCGGGCGACGCCTCGTCGCGGTACAGCGAGACGAAGAACATCAGGCCGCTGCCGGGGAGCTCCACCGTGAGCGCCATCACGTGGTACAGGCCGTGGCGTCGCGAGAACGCGGCCACCTCGGGCACCGGGTCTTCATGCCCGACGGCGCGAACCACCATGCCGAGGTTTTGCATCGATTCGCGGGCAAAGACATCGCCCTGGGCCAGGCGGTTCCATTCCTGCGCAAACGCCGGGCTCAGCCCGATCCGGCCGTGCAGCCAGTTGCGCGGTGGGCTGCCGGCGCCGGCATCGGAGCATTCGCCCCACCATGCCGAGCGGAACGGGACCAGCGGGCGCAGCACCAGCAGGGCTTCGTGCAACAGCTGCTCGGGGCCGGCTTCGCGCACCACGCGGCTCAGCGCCAGCAAGCTGGCGCTGAAGTTGCGCAAGGCGTTGTCGTTGAACGTTTGCGGCATCAATGCGGCAACGGCACGGGCCGTCGAGTGATATGAAACATCAACAGGGTGCCGAGCCCCAGGCCACCCAGCAGGAAGGGCCCGAGGGCGTCGAGCCCGGCAGACTGGATCACCGCTCCGGCGAGCAGTGGACCCAGCCCGAGCCCGAAAGCGAATGCCAGGTTCATGGAGGACACGGCCCGGCCAGTCGAGTCATGAGCGGCAACGGCAGCGAAGACGAACGGGACGCTGAAGTTCCAGCCGAACGACAGGACATAACAGCCGGCTGCAAACCCGGAGTCACCGCGGACGACGTGCAGGATGCCCGAACCCAACGCGATTGCCGCGTAGCCATTGAGTAGCAAGGCCCGGCGCGCAACCCGGTCCCCGACCGCGAATGCCGCGGCGGCGCCGGCCATGCCGACCAGCGTGCCGTAGGTCAACACCTGAGCGATGCGCGCGTCTGACGCGCCCGCGCCCGATGCGTATTCGCCGATGAAAGCCCACAAGCCACCGACCACCATGTTGAACACCATTGCGAACGCCACGGCGAACACCATGGCGCGCAGTTCAACACGGGTGAGCAGAAACCGCCGGTCCGCCGGCAGCGCGCCGCGGTACCCCGTCGCGGCAAACGGCCGGGTCAACAGCAGGCCGAACGCTCCCAGCAGCGCACCGAGACAGAACACGCCACGCACGCCGCTCCCGCCGACGCTCAAGGAAGGCAACCAGTACAGGATGATCGCGCCCGAGGCGAGCTGGCCGAACGTGATCGTGGCGTACATCCGGTTCGGGTTGTGCGCCCGCGCGCCGGCCGTCATGCCAAGGACCATCAATGTCCCGGCGGCCATGCCCGTCGCGCCACGCGCGGCGACGAGCAGGAAGAAGGAGTTCAGAACCAGCGCCGACAGCACGCTGCCCAGCACGAAGACGGCATACGCGCACTGCGCCACCCGTGCTTCGTCGACCCTGCCGAGCCAGGCGTAGGCCGGGAGCGTGGCCAGGCCCATGGCGGCCAGTTCGACGAAGTAGAGCACGCCGATCCGGCCGACCGACAGACCCGCTTCGTGTCGAAGCTGCACTTCCAGCGCCGGGCCGACATTGAGCATGACGATGGCCAGCGAGGTGGCGTAAACGACAGCCACCGCTTGGGCCGACATGCCAAGGCTCTTGAAGTTCATCGCCATGGGAGGCGATTGTCCACCTGAGTTCCGCAGTGGCCCGGGTCAAAGTTGCTTTGCCTTTGCGATCGGCAAGCAGCGGAGAACGAGCGAGTGCGCCCCGCTCTTCGCCGCGCTCGGTGAGCGTGGCGGCGCGACTGGCGTTGATCCTGAAGCCTGCCCAGCGGCCCCTAAAATGCGGCGCCATGCACGACAACAAGGGTGGCCTCAGCGGCGCGCAAGCCCCTCCAGACGCTCCCGCACTGATACCGCTGCTGACTGCACTCGCCGTCAGTGCCATTGGCCTGCCGGCCCTGCTCGCCTTCAACCTGCCGCCCTCGTCCACGTTCCTGAATCAGGCCGCGGCGCTGGTCGGCTGGGGCGCCTTGCTCACGGTGCTCGCGGGCTCGATGCCCTGGGCATCCTTGCGCTGGTCAAGCGGCGCACGTGCCTTGCAGGCCGCGCTCGCCTTGTTGCTGCTCTGCGCGCTCGCCGCGCCGCTCTGGGCCGGCACGCCCTGGTCGCTCGCGCTCTCAGCCGCTTGCTTGATCGGCGCGGCTTCACTCACGGCGCTGGTCGGCGCCTCGCTGCAGCGCGCCGGGCGCGGCACGCTGGCGTTTCGCGCGCTGTGCACAGGCCTGGTCGTGGCCGGCGTGGCCAGCAGCCTGATCGGCATCGTGCAGGTCTACCTGCCCACATGGGCTGACGGCAACTGGATCGCACCGAGCGGCATCCCCGGTCGGGCCGTCAGCAACATGCGCCAGCCTAACCACATGAGCAGCCTGTTGTTGTGGGGCGTCATCGCCGCGGTGTGGTTGGGCGACACCGCCGGAGCCACCCGCGCGGCCCGCGCCGTGATGCGTGGCGCGCTGCTGTTGATGCTGTTCGGCTTGGTGCTCAGCGGCTCGCGCACCGGCATGCTCGGCACCGGGCTGCTTGCCGCGTGGGGTTTGCTCGACCGCCGCCTGTCGCGCCAGGCACGCGCCGCGCTTGTGTTCGCGCCGGTGATCTTCGCCGTGTTCTGGTGGGGCGCGGCAGCGTGGAGCCACCACAGCCACGCCGTGTTCGGCGGCGACGCGCAATTCAACAAGAGCGACATCTCGAGTTCGCGCTTCGGCATCTGGACGAATACGCTGGCTTTGATCCGGTCCCACCCGTGGTTCGGTGTCGGCTTCGGCGAGTTCAATTTTGCCTGGACCCTCACGCCCTTCCCGGGCCGCCCGGTCGCGTTCTTCGACCACACCCACAACCTGCCGCTGCAATTCGCGGTCGAACTCGGCCTGCCGCTCGCGGCGCTGGTGCTCGTGTTGTTGCTGTGGGCACTTTGGGGCAATCTGCAGCAGGCGCTGCGCCAGCCTTTGGCCGGAGAAGCCGAACCCGCCGGTGTGCACCGTGCCGCGTTCGTGATCGTGCTGATGGTGCTGCTGCACAGCCTGCTGGAGTACCCGCTCTGGTACGCCTACTTCCTGCTGCCGGCGGCGTTTGCGTTCGGCCTCGGCGTCGAGCGCCCGGCCGAGGCGGCCCCAGCCATCGCCCCGACCGATCGGGCCAGAACGCGCCCGCTGCTGCTGGCGTCGATGCTGCTGATGGTGGCCAGCCTGCTCTCGGTGGCCGACTACCTGCGGGTCGTCAAGATTTTCGTGCCGGCC
>JBDTTU010000142.1:0-9001 GCA_039930465.1 Burkholderiales bacterium | reverse complement strand
TGCGCACGCTGAACTACCGCACGATCCGCTACCCCGGCCACGCCGCGATCATGAAAGCGCTGCTGCACGACCTGCGCCTGAAAGACCGGCGCGATGTCTTGAAAGACATTCTCGAAAAATCATTGCCCACGACGATGCAAGACGTGGTGATCGTGTTCGTCACTGTCGCCGGCCTGCGCGACGGCCGCCTGCAGCAGGAAACCTACGCCCGCAAGATCTACAGCCACGTGCTGGCCGGCAAGATGCGCAGCGCGATCCAGATCACGACCGCGTCGAGCCTGTGCGCAATGCTGGACATGCTGGCCGCGGGCGAGCTGCCGCAACAAGGTTTCGTGCGCCAGGAAGAGGTGCCGCTGGCGGCCTTTCTCGCGAACCGCTTTGGCCGGGTCTACGCGGCAGAGACTCTGGCGCACGCGGCCTGACGCTGCTTCACATCACCTCGAAGAAGCGCATCACCACGTCGTTCGGCCGGCGCAGGCCGGTGCCGAGGAACATGCGCTCCATCATCCACGCAAGCGATGGCGCGCTGGCCTCGAAGCGCGGTGCGCAGCGGAAGTAGACCGAAGCCGGGTCGACCGGCTCGCCACGCACCAGCTTCGCCATCACTTCCGGCGCAGCGGTGCGCACCGCGTCGTTGTGCACGTAGATGCGGTCGCCGGCGTCGGTCTCGAGCACGTAGCGTGCTTCGAGCCGCGCCAAACGTTCATTGACGATCAACTGGAAGTCGGCGCCACCGGGCAATACCCGCGCCGTCCAGTCGCGCGCGGTGCAGGTGCCGCCGAGGATGGCGATCACGCGGCGCGTGCCGTGGCCGACCTTGCCGACTTCGATCGGCGCCGCCACCTGCACCGACAGATCGGCCAGGCGCAAGAGCGCCGGCGCGGCGAGCGGGTCGGCCGGCGTGTTCACTTCACCAGCTTCCATTGCCCGGCTTCGACCTTCACCATCACCTGGCTGCGCGCATCAACGCCGTTGTGGTCCTTGTCGCTGAGATTGAACACGCCCTGTGAACCGACGAATTCCTTCAGGCCTTCGATCGCATCGCGCAGCGCGGTGCGGAACTCCGGCGTGCCGGTCTTGCCGGATTTCAGCGCCACCGGAATCGCCGCGTTGAGCCACAGGCTCGCGTCCCACGCGGTTGCGCCGAACAATGAGCGCGAACCGGCGCCGTATTTCGCCTCGTAGCGTTTCACGTAGTCGACACCGACAGCCTTGACCGGGTTCGCATCGGGTAGCTGTTCGGGCACGAGCACCGGCGCCACCGTCATGAAGCTGCCGTCGAGATCCTTGCCGCCAACACGCAGGAAGTCGGCGTTCGCCACGCCCTGCGTCTGGTAGATCAGGCCCTTGTAGCCCCGCTTCACGAGTTCGATGTGCGGCAGCGCCCCCGGCGTGCCGGCGCTGAAGATGTAGACCGCGTCGGGGTTGGCCGCCATCAGCTTGAGCACCTGCGGCGTGACACTCTGGTCGGCCTGCGCGTATTTCTCGACCGCCACGATCTTCACGTTCTTGGCCGGCGCGAGGCGCTCGATCGCTTTCAGGAAACCTTCACCGTAGGCGGTGGTGATGCCGATGGTCGCGACCGTGCTGGCCTTGTTCTTCGCCATGTGATCGAGCACGGCGTTGATCGAGATCGTCTCGGTCGGCGCCATCTTGAAGGCCCAGCGGCGCGGCCCGTCTTGCGGCTCGACGATCGCGCCGCCTCTGGCGAGCGAGATCACCGGCACGCCCGAGCGCGCCGCCACTTCGATGACGGCCAGCGAGGTCGGCGTGAGTGACGGGCCGATGATCACGTCGACCTTGTCTTCGGTGATCAGCTTGGTCGCGTTCTTCGCCGCCGTGGTCGGGTCGGTGGCGTCGTTCAACACGATGAGCTTGACCTTCTGGCCACCGAGCTCGGTCGGCCAGAGCTTGATGGTGTTGTCGGCCGGAATGCCGAGCGACGCGCCCGGCCCGGTGAGCGAGACGATCACGCCGATGTTGATGTCGGCGTGCGCGGCAGCGGCCAGACCGAGGCCGGCCATGAGCGCCAGCACGCGGCGCAGGGGCGAGTTTTTGAGATGCATTCCAGATTCCTTGTGTGGGTTTGGCTCGGCACCGAAGGCGCGCATCAGCGCGGCCACAAGCGGGGAAACACCGCGCAGTCGATCGCTTGCCCGGGCTCGATGCCCGGCTTGTCGATCGTGATCGCGGCCTGGCCTTCGCGCGGCGCGTAGACCACGTCGTCGCCGGTCCAGCGTGTGGCGTAGGCGCGGCGCCGGCGTGTGGAGCTGGCGTTGCCGGGCGCGCCGTGCACGGTCATGCAGTGGTGGATCAGGCAGTCGCCGGCTTTCATGTCCCAGTTCATCACCTCGAACTGGCCACGCATGGCCTCGATGTCGGGCAGCGTGTCGCCGGGCAGCATCTTGTACATCGCGGCGTCACCGCCAAAGCTCACCGGCCGGTACTCCTTGCCCCAACGGTGCGAGCCCTTCAGATACTCGACGCCGCTCGACTCGACCGTCACGTCGTCGAGCGCGAACCAGATCGACAGGATCTGGTCGCCGCGCACCGGCCAGTAGGGCCCGTCCTGGTGCCAGGGTGTGATCGCCGAGGTGCCGGGCTCTTTCACGAACAGCTGGTCGTACAGGAAGTTGACCTTGCGGCTCTTGAGCAGGCGCGCCGCGATCTCGGCTGCAGGTGACTCTTCGACGAATTGGCGCAGCCCCGGCTTCACGGCCCAGGCGCCAATATCGCCGAGAAACCGTTGACCTTGCTTGGTGGCGTATTCGCGCGCCAGCGGGCCGGGGTTTGCCAGGTCGTCTTCAACCGCCTCGCGCATGTGTTCGATCCATTCATTGCCGAACATCCCGCGCAGGCAGGCGGCGCCGTCGCGCCAGAAGCTGTCGACCTGGTCGTCGGTGATGGGGGCGAGCGGGTGGGCGTTCATGGGCGGGTCTCCGGGTTTGATCTGTTCATGCCGGCAGCGTAGGCGTTCGCGGTCGCGGTGTCTGTCATCTCCGAAGACGACAAGGGCCGGGTGCGATGCGCGTTCCCCCGGGTTGCCGCGCCGCCGTTCCGCACCGACCATGGGCACCTTCACTGGAGCTTTCGTCCCATGCAGCTTTGGCCCGTTCCCCTGCCGACCCACGAGGCGCCGCATGGCGCCGCTGCAGGCCTGATCGACTGCATCGCCCGGCCAGACTTCGGCCGCCGCACGCTCGCCCGATTGAACTGCGCTCTGCCACTGGCATGGTGGACGGTCTACCAAGTGTTCGACGATCAGGCGCCGCGCCTGTGCGCCCACGGCAGCTTCGACGCGCCCGACATCGCGCTCGACTGCTGGCGCATCTACCGCCGCGGCGTCTACCTCGCCGACACGCACTTCCATGCCGCGCGCGCCGAGGTGCGTGCCGGCGCGCCCGCCAACGCCGTGGTCACGCATTGCGTGGCCGACGATTTCGACCGGGCGCACCGCGAGCAGATCTACCAGGCACACAGCCTGAGCGAGCGGCTCTCGCTTGTCAGCACCGACGATGACGGCCACGAAGGCGCGCTGCTGGCGGTCAACCTCTTCCGCCACCGAGCCCAGCCTCGCTTCAGCGCCGCCGAGATCGACACCGTGTTCGCCCTGGCCTCCCCACTGCTGGCGGTGGTGCGCCGCCACGTCGAGCTGAGCGCCCAAGCGGCATCAGGCCGCGAAACGGGCGACGCCCTCGTGGGCGACGACATCGCGCCCTTGCCCACCCGACTGGCGGCACAACGCCTGCACCACCACTGCCCCGAACTCACCGAGCGCGAACTCGCGGTCTGCGAGCGGCTGCTGCGCGGCTGGACCTTCGACGGGATCGCCGCCGATCTGGGCGTGTCGCCCAGCACCGCCAAGACCTACCGCAACCGCGCTTTTGGGCGGCTCGGCATCCACCACCGCAACGCCTTGTTCGCGCTGGTGCTCGAGTAGGCCGCGGCGCTCCGCGGGCGGGCGCGGAGCGCCACTAAACTCGGCGCAACTTTGCTTCGCGCACAAACACCCCATGTCCTACGACTACAGCTCAGAGTCCAAACTTCTCGAGCTGCCCAACCCCTACCAGTTGCAGAACCGGCTGCTCTGGTTGTGCGCCGCGCTGCTGATCGTGGCCGGCGTGACGAGCCTGTTCTGGGCCCGCGCCGCGATGCAGGACAACGCGCTGCGGCTCGTCGCCGCGCCTTTGCTCGCGGGCCTGGTGATGGTGGCGGCGGGGCTGATCGCTGCGGCCACGGCCGCACGCCGGCTGCGCTTCTTCTTCGGCCGCGGCCGGCCGGCGTCGCTCGCCCCGGAAATTCCGGTCGGTGCGACCGGCGGCTCGCCCGCGGCCGACCACATCAAGGAGCTGCTGCGCCAGGGCGGCCTCACCTACCCCGAGCCGCAAGGCGCGATCGAGGGCCTGCTGTACCACTGGGCGCCCCGCCTGATCACGGCGCCGAACGAGGTGCAGTCGCTGGCGCGGCGCTATGTGTTCAACCTGGCTGCGTTCGCGGCCACGTTGTTGAGCTTCGTCGTGTCGTGGCTGGTCTTCGGCAGCGAGACCACGCGGCCGTGGATCGGCATGTTGTACTTCGCGTTCGGTGTGTACTTTCTGCTCAAGCCGCTGCTCTCGCAGGGCCGCGCGCGGCTCACCACGGCCTCGCTGGTCGGGCTGATCGCCGCGGCCATTCTGGCGCCGGTGGCGGTCGGCCTCGTGGGTGCGAAGCTGCCTTCGCTGCATGGTTTTTCGCTCAACGTGCAGACCTTCGTGATGCTGGGCGCCGCGCTGCTCGCGTGTGCACTGGCGGTCGCGGCCGTGCTCGCGCAGGTCGACAACGCCCCGCAGACACGCGCCAGCGTCGAGCAGAACCGCCTCTCGATGAACGCGCCGCCCGGCAGCCTGATGGACGAGCTCGACCGCACGATGCAGGCGACCTGGACCGAGCGCATTCCGAACCGGCGCTACGCCCGCATCGACCCGGTCACCCAAGCCGCCACGCCGAGTGGCAGCTTCGCGGGCGAGCTGTTCGAAGAGACCCAGCCGCTGCCCGTGGCCGGCACCAAGGCGCCGGCCTTCGGCGCCGCACTCGCCGAGCCGCGCCACCGCGCGCTGCTGCTGCTCGACCTGTACGCCACGCTGATGGTGGTGTCCGCAATCGGCATGGCGCTCGTGTTCGTGCGCGAGTTCGACGCCTCGGCACCGTGGCAGCAGAACCGCTATTCGCTGGTCGGCACCTCGGCGATCCTGTCGTTCGTGGCGGCTTATTGTTTTCAGGCCTCGGCACGTTTGTGGGGCCGCTTCAACTTCGAGTCGGTCTTGACCTGGGTCGAGATGGTCGGCAGTTACCAGACTTCGCGCATCGGCACGGGCAACAACTTCACGAGCCGCATGAACACCGAGAACGACGTGGTGCGCACCGAAGCGATGACGCTGCGCGTCTGGCGCGCGCGCATCGAGTCGGTGGTGTTCGGCAAGGACGACGCGCGCCAGGTGACGGCGATGTTCTCGACCGAAGAAGACGCCAAGGCGCTGGCCGCCGACCTGATGCATTTCGCGCGCAGCCAGAGCGTGCTGGTGGCCCCCTTCAGCGGCGAAGACCAGGCCCGCATCGCCGCACTGAACGCGGGCGAACAGGCCATGCTGCCGGCTGGCCAGGCGGCTTCGGCGGCGCAGGTGCAGCACCACCTGCATGCCGCCGCGGCGTTGGCCTCGTCGGCGGCACCGGTCGCGAAGCGCTTCTGCAGCGCCTGCGGCACCGAGGCCGCGCCCGGCGCGCGCTTCTGCTCGAACTGCGCCGCACCGCTGGGCTGACGCGCCCGCAGTTCAGAGCACCACGAGGTGCGCGAGCGTGGCTCCGCGCACCACGCGCACGGGCAGGCTCGCGTCAAAGCTGACGAAGCGCATGCCGTGCCACACCGCCAGACCGAGCAGATAGGCGTCGGTCACCTGGCGGTGGCCGAGCAGTTGCTCGGCGTCGAAGTGCTGCTCATCGAGCAGGCTCAGGTCGCTGGACACGAAGAGGTGGTGCTCGGTCGCGGTGGCTTCACGCAGGCGCTGTGCCACGCCGGCTGCCGGAAGCGCGTTGGGGTAACCCGGCTGCGACATGATGCGCACGCACCCGTTCTGCGTGATCGCGCACGAGGCCCAGCCGGCTGCGATGTTCTCGGCCAGCCAGCCCATGGCGCGCGTGTGGTGCAGGTGGTCGGCGTCGAGCAGGGCGACGAGCACGTTGACGTCGAGCAGCGCGCGGCGAGGCTCGAGTTTGGTCTTGAGTCTGGCCTTCGCGGCGGGCAGCGGCCGCCCTGCGTACCGGGGACGCGGCTCCGGCACCCGCACGCCGGGGGCGGCTTTGCGCGAGGCCATCAGTACTCGCCTTCGTCGCGCAGCTTCTGAACCAGTGCGTTCGTGACCACCGCGCCGCGCGATGCGAACGGCCGAAAGCCGAGCAGCGAGGCGGGCTCGGCTTTCGCCGCACGCGCTGAACCTGAAACAGCGCCCGAACCCGCGCCTTGCGTCAGCGCCCGGCGCGCCAATTCCGACAACACCTGCCCAGCGGTCTTGTTTTCGCGGCGCGCGATTTCCTTGGCGCTGGCGAGCACGTCTTCGTCGAGATCGAGGGTGGTGCGCATGGCGTAATCTGTGATGCGTGTGCATCTGATGCCAGCACATCTGATGCGAATGGAATGATTCTGTCGACGCACGCTCGCTGGCACGCACGCCGGCACCCGATACATTGCACCCACCTCAGTGCACGGCGCCCATGAACATCACCCCCGACCAGATCAACGCCGCGGCCTCACGCATCGAAGCGCACGTGCGACGCACGCCGCTGTGGTTGTTGCCGAGCGCCGCACTCGGCCTGCCTGCCGGCACGCCCGAATTCGAGGTCTGGCTGAAGCTCGAACAGCTGCAGCTTTCGGGCAGCTTCAAGGCGCGTGGCATGTTCAATCGCTTGCTCTCGAACCCGATTCCTGCTGCCGGTGTGATCGTGGCATCGGGTGGCAACGCAGGTATCGCCACCGCCGTGGCAGCACGTGCGCTCGGTGCGCCGGCCGAGATCTACGTGCCCCGCGTGATCACCGCCGCCAAGCGCGAACGCCTGGCCACGCTCGGCGCCACCGTGGTGATCGCAGGCGACGCCTACGCCGATGCGCTGGCCGCCTGTGAAGCGCGCCAGCGCGAAACCGGCGCATTGATGACCCACGCCTACGACCAGCCTGAAGTGGTGGCCGGCGCCGGCACTTTGGCGCGCGAACTCGAAGCGCAACAAGGCACGCCCGACAGCGTGCTGGTGAGCGTGGGCGGTGGCGGGCTCGTTGCCGGCATCGCGGCCTGGTTCGCGGGCCGCAGCCGGGTGGTGGCGCTCGAACCCGAACTGGCGCCGACCCTGTTCGCCGCGCGCGCCGCCGGCACGCCGGTGGACGTGGCCGTGAGCGGCATCGCCGCCGATTCGCTCGGCGCGCGCCGCATCGGTGGCATTGCATGGGGTGTGACCCAACAACACGTCGCAGAGTCTCTGCTGCTGAGCGACGACACGATCCGTGACGCCCAGCGCTGGATGTGGAAAGAGCTCAAGCTCGCGGTCGAACCCGCGGCGGCTTTGCCGCTGGCCGCGCTGCGCAGCGGCGCGGTCAGGCCACGTGCCGGCGAAAAGGTCTGCCTGATCGTCTGCGGCGCGAATCTCGACCCGGCAACGCTGGCCTGAACTCACGGAGCTTTCGATGAACCTGCTGATCCTCGGCGGCGGTGTGTTTCTCGGCGCAGCGGCGCTGCAAACAGCGCTGCAGCGAGGCCACTCGGTCACGGTCTTCAACCGGGGCCGTTCTTGCACCACCTGGCCCGAAGGCGTGCAGGTGCTGAGCGGCGACCGCAGCACCAACCTCGGCGCACTGCAAGGTCACCACTGGGACGCGGTGATCGACACCTGCGGCTACGTGCCGGCCGATGTGCAGGCGAGCGCCGAAGCGCTGCGCGGCTGCGGCTGTTATCTGTTCGTCTCCAGCATTTCGGTCTACGCGACGACGACGCAGGTGCCGGTGCGCGAGACCGACCCGCTCGCGCGCTTCGACACGCTTGCCCGCGACGACCGCAACCTTGAGCACTACGGCCCGCAGAAGGCTGCTTGTGAAGCCGAGGTGCAGCGTGTGTTCGGCGAACGCGCGCTGACCGTGCGGCCGGGTCTGATCGTCGGTCCCGGCGACCGCAGCGGGCGCTTCAGCCACTGGCCGTGGCGCGCGATGGCCGGCGGCGACATGCTGGTACCCGCCGCGCCGCCGGGCGAGCCGCTGCAGTTCATCGATGTGCGCGACCTCGGCGAGTGGATGCTGCGTTTGCTCGAAACCAAGCAGCGTGGTGTGTTCAATGCGACCGGGCCGTTGAACGACGTGGACGATGCCGTGTGCGACTGGCCCACGTTGTTGCAGACCTGCACCGAAGCCGTGGCCTCGCGCGGTCTTGTACCGGCGCGCAGCGTGCCGGTCGCCGAGTCGTTTTTGGTCGAACAAGGCGTTCAGCCCTGGAGCGAGCTGCCGTTGTGGCTGCCTTCGAGCGACCCGGAATACGCCGGCTTCAACCGCGTCGACCTGAGCCGTGCGCGCGCGGCAGGCCTGCGGACGCGTTCGCTGCGCGAAACGGTGAGCGCCGTGCTCGATGAAGGCGTGCCGGCGCCGGACGACAAGCGCCGCAGCAGCAAGCTCACCCCCGAAAAGGAAGCACAACTGCTCGCCACGTGGGTCGGCGCTTCGGTCGGCCACTGACGGCGCTTTCATTCAGCTCGCTGGGGTCGAATCGGCGGATGTCGTAAGCGCATCGACCGCTTCGGATTGGCCGCAGCTTGGCGCTCGCCGATTGCTGTTTCGGTGAATCAAGCTCTGGCAACAGCCCGTCCGACGACACTGACCCGCAGAGAGTCGCCCCGAGGCCAATTGAATGGCCGATGCTCAAGGCTCTGAATGCGGACTTGCGACCCACTACGGACATACACCTCGCCAAGTTCGACGCCCAGAAGCTGACGTTCA
>JBDTTU010000141.1:0-9032 GCA_039930465.1 Burkholderiales bacterium | reverse complement strand
GATAGTGCGGGTTCCCGTGTGAAAGTAGGACATTGTCAGGCTACTATTAGAAAAGGCCTCCGTCGAAAGACGGAGGCCTTTTTGCTATTACTATTTCGATTTTCGGCGAGCGAGTTCTTCGTAAAAGGCTGATCGCCCCAAACGAAATCCGAACGCCCAATAAACGAGTCGATGCCCGTACGGCCACGCCATGGGGCGAAAGGCTAAGGCGATTCAGGAAGCAGCGCGAATACATCCTGTTGGTCGCATGCCGGTCCCGCCAAAGACGTGCCGAACAGTGCAGATGCCAGTGTGCGTTCCCTTGTTTCAACCAGCGAGATGAACTCGCGAGCGCCGTTCATCGCCTTAAAGTTGTCGAAGCCTCGTTCCAGAAACCGCTGCAACTCACCAAGCCCAGCGGCGTTGGCCGGCCTTCGCATCAGGCGGAGGCTGTTTCGCAACAGTGATCTTCGCGTCAGCCCGTCAAGAGAACTGGCCACGCGCAGCGTCAAGTCGATCTGCTCGCTTCTCCGTGACGGCGTGCCACTGGCGCGCCACGCCACGATGTAGTCGGCGGTACTTACCGAAGTGCTCGTCAGTGCCCGACCCATAGCGGTGTCAAGTTGCTCCGATAACGCGTGCAGTTCCGAGAGTGTTGCCACGGTGCCGACGATCTCTGCCGGAAAGAGCCGCACCATGGCGGGAACGACCCGCGCAAACTGTGCGTCCCGCTGGCTGAAGTCGTCTGGGCCGTAGAGTTCTTCCAGGAAGAATGTCGCCGCGGGCCGGTAGCGTGTGCTGTTCAGAAGATCGGCGTACGTATGCCGAAAGCGCCGCTGCTGAAAACTCTTCACTGCGAGGACTCTTGCGTTCAGCCCGGGTTCGCTGTGGCGCGCAGCGCGCTCGGCGCCGACAACGCTCAAGTGCTCCAGGATATGAAGGCCTAAAGACATGATTCGAGGTTCGGTTTGGCTCGCGTTGCGTGACGGTGCCCGACTTGGATGCAGTCACCTCGATAATGCCTACCCAACATGCTTGCGCGGCTACAGCAAACCATCACGATCACGCTTGTCGCCGCGGCAGTGCTGTGGGCCGCCTATTTTGCGAGGACGGGCCATGCGGAATGGGCTGCCTTGGGGGCGGTCTTGATTCTCTTCGCATACGCCTTGTTCCTGGCCCTTGAATTCGTTCTGTTGGCGTGCGTTCAGCAATCGGGGCCCGTTCCGCGCGCGACCGCCCCGCAACTTTTTCGGGCCTGGTGTGGCGAGGTGCTCAGCGCACCGCTCGTCTTCTGCTGGCGGCAGCCGTTTCGCAGCAACGCCGAGCCAGACCATCTCGACCTTGCACCCGGCGCAGCGCGAGGTGTGGTGCTGGTGCACGGCTTTGTCTGCAACCGCGGCTTCTGGAATCCGTGGATGAAAGCGCTGCGAGCTGAGAGCGTGGGATTTGTCGCCGTCAACCTCGAGCCATTGTTCGGCTCGATCAGTGCTTATGCCGACACCGTCGACGAGGCCGTCCGCCGAGTCGAAATGGCCACCGGCCGCCGCCCGATCGTCGTTGCGCACAGCATGGGCGGCTTGGCGGTTCGCGCCTGGCTCGACAAGTTCAACGCCGACCTCCGCGTCCACCGTGTCGTCACGATCGGCACGCCCCATGGCGGGACGTGGCTCGCGCGTTATGGGCGCACCGTCAACAGCAGGGAGATGGCGTTGAACAGCCCATGGCTCAACCAGATGGCCAAGCAGCACAAGCCGAGCCGGAATGCGCTGTTCACCTGCTTCTACAGCAACTGCGACAACATCGTCTTTCCAGCCGTGGCCGGTATGCTGGCAGGCGCCGACAACCGGCACCTCGCCGCGACGGCGCACGTGCACATGGCGTTTCAGCCGGAGGTGTTCAACGAAGTCTCGCGATGGCTGAGGTCGCCCGACACTTTCGCCGAACCCGATGGCGTGAGCGCCGTTCGGGCCCGCGCGGCGCAGTAGGCCATCCAGCCCACCGCGGCGGTGAGAGCCAAATGCATCAGCGTATGGCCGCTGACCCAGCCCGAAGTTTGCAGGATGAGCGCGTCGCTCGACTCCAGCACCTTGGCCAGCGCATAGAGCGACAACACAACGATCCAGTCGAGCACCCGCGTCGCACCGCCCGGCAAGCTCAAGGCGCCGGCCGGGATGACCAGCACGGGGATGATCTCGAGCAGCAGCAGGGGCCGCATGTCGATCGGGTTGCCAAGAGAATGGCCGATCAACATCGCTCCGGCCCACAGCGCCGCGACGAGCAGAAGTAGCCCGCATGACAGCGATGAGCCGAAGCGTGGGTGCACACGTTCTGCGAGCATTCCGAGCGTGAGCATCATGAAGCCGCCCGCCGTGGCCGCGTGCGCTGTTACGAGCAAGGTATCGCCCGGCCACCTGTGATACAGCGCTGCGAGCAAGGCAAACACGACCGCGCAAACCTGAAACAACTGCCAGGGCGTGCGCAACTGCGGTGGCCACGAACTCGCACGCGTGACGCGCCAGCCCCAAGTGCCCACGGCCAGCATCGCCAGATTGACCCACACGTTGGCCGCGCCGGGAATACCCAGCCAGGCCCGACTGTCTGCGTAGTCGTGAGCCTGCGACGACAGCAGCACCGGGCCCCACGCCATCAGGCCCATCAGGGTCGCGAGCGACATCGAAGCCAGCAGGACCAGCGCGCAGCGCCTGCCAAGTTGCTCGATCATGCGGTTTGACGCCGCATCAGGCGTCTCTCTCGAATGGGGTTCACGTTGCGAAGTCTGTTCGCCTCGTGTCCCCCACACAATCACCCCGAAGGGGGCTCACGCCTTAGAAAAATGTGGGCGGGAGCGCCTGACTCGGCACGCCCGCGCCCCCAAGCACCTTGCTGCCCAGGCGGCTGCTGCGCCTCAGCTCTCGCCTTCTCCGAAGCTGCGGTAAGCGAGCGCGCCCAGCACGGCCCCGACGATCGGCGCGACCCAGAACGCCCACAGTTGGGCCAGCGCCCAGTCGCCGACGAACAGCGCAACGCCGGTGCTCCGCGCCGGGTTCACCGAGGTGTTGGTCACAGGGATGCTGATCAGGTGAATCAAGGTCAGGCCCAGCCCGATGGCGAGCGGCGCAAACCCTTGCGGCGCGCGCTTGTCGGTTGAGCCCATGATGATGATCAGGAACATCGCCGTCATCACGACTTCGGTCAGCAGCGCTGCGAACATCGAATACTTGCCCGGCGAGTGTTCGCCGTAGCCGTTCGATGCAAAGCCGGCCGTCACGTCGAATCCGGCCTTGCCGCTGGCGATCAGGTAGAGCACGCCACCGGCAATGACTGCCCCAAGCACCTGCGCCACGATGTACGGCAGCAGCTTGCCCGCCTCGAAACGGCCACCGGCCCACAGCCCGATCGACACGGCCGGGTTCAGGTGGCAGCCCGAGACGTGGCCGATGGCGTAGGCCATGGTCACGACCGTCAACCCGAACGCGAGCGCCACGCCCATCAGGCCGATGCCCACACCCGGAAACGCCGCGGCGAGCACCGCGCTTCCACAACCACCCAGGACGAGCCAGAACGTTCCGAAGCACTCTGCGGCGTATGCCTTCATTTGAAAATCCCCTCAAGTTGTTTTGGTTGGCCGGGGCGTGGCGCCCCGATCAATGC
The DNA here is from genome assembly GCA_039930465.1 of Burkholderiales bacterium. Lineage (GTDB taxonomy): Bacteria > Pseudomonadota > Gammaproteobacteria > Burkholderiales > Burkholderiaceae_C > LMDS01. The sequence goes on along the minus strand of JBDTTU010000141.1, from coordinate 5,402 downwards.
CCTGCTCGGGCCGAGCGCACTGTGACATCGGCGCGCAAAGATGTCATCGCCCCTGCAAGTCCGTGGTGACATGTTCACAGCTTTGGGGCGCAAACACCACAGCGGCGGTGCGGCGTTGCTGCAGCGGCCGGAAGGCGGCACGAACGCCTGCTGCACGCATCGGGCGTTGACAGGCATCAAACCAGCGAGCCTCCAAAAGGAGGACGCTTGGGCCAGTACTTCCTGCAGGAGAAGGCTCGATGACACACGCCAGCGTCAGCATCATTCGCCAGGAGCACCGCGCGTTATCGGCGATGCTGCGGTCCATCATCTTGTTGCTCGGCGAGCACCGTCGACGTGGCACTGTGCCCGACTTCGACGCGCTGCGGGCCATGCTGTTCTACGTCGACGAATTCCCCGAGAAACTACACCACCCGAAGGAAACGCGGCTGCTGTTCCCGAAGCTGCGCGGCTTCGACGCGCATGTCGACAGCGTGCTCGACCGGCTCGACCACGACCATGCCTGTGGCGAGCACGCCGTGCGCGAACTGGAGCACGCTCTGATCGCCTTCGAGATGACAGCCGAGACCGACCAGTGCGAGGCGCGTCGGGCGGTCTTCGAGTCGGCAGTGCAGAAATACGTTGCCTTCTACCTGGAACACATGCGCCTCGAAGAAACCGTCGTGCTGCCGCTCGCCGAAAGCGCCCTCGTCGCGGCCGACTGGGCCGAACTCGATGCCGCGTTCCTGACCAACCGCGACCCGCTCACCGGCCACGCAGCCGACGAAGCTTACCGCCCACTGTTCCGTAAGATCCTGCGCCTGCTGCCAGCAGGCTCGAACAGCGTCGGCTCGGCGCTCGAAGCGCTGGCCGGCGCGGCGATGCCGAAGTACCACGGGCCGCCGTGAGTGGTGCGCTACGAGCTTGGGCCGTCATCCGCATTGCCCCACGTCGCCGCAGGCGGTGCAGAAATCGCAGCCGTCCTTGTGGATCACGGTTGCGTTGCCACATTCAAGACAGACCCGCCCGGCCAGCACGCGCCCACGCTCGGCCTTGTCGCCCGACGGTTCCAGCACGCCCATGTCGCGCAGCGGGTAACCCTCTTCGCTCAGTACGCCAAGCATCGCGTAGCGGTGAATGATGAGCCGCGCCAGATAGGCCACCGTCGATGGCCAGGTCTGCTGGCGCCGCTCGCCGTGGGGCAGCCCCGGAACGAAGGCCATGAAGTGGCCCAGCGGCTCGGCGTAGTTCAGCAGCTTGCGCAATTTCATGCCGATCCAGGCCGGGTCGATCACCCGCATGTCGAGCGAGAGCAGTCGCGCCAGGCCGTCGAGCGCGCGCGGGTAGTTGCCAGAAAATCCCACAGCGCACGGGCGCGTGACCGTGCTCCGGTCGGGCCCGGGCAGCGTCACCTCCTTCAGCGTCAGCGTGAAGGTTTCGCCGCTGGCCGGGTTGTCGATGTCGACCGCCCAGGCCAGCGTGCCCGAAGGCCCGGTGTGCGGCTCGTCGACGCTGAACATCGCGTCCATCACCGGCGTCGGCGCGCTGCGCCCGAGCCTCGGCAAGGCCTTCAGCTGCTCGCAACGCCAGCGGATCACCGCCGCGGTGGCGGCCACCACGCCGGGGAACAGGCGGCGCTCGCCGTGGGGCGGGAACGGCATCTCGAACGCACGCTCTTCGGCCACCGTGGCCAGCGCGTCGAGCTTGAGCTGCAGCCAGGCCGGGTCGTTCGCACGCAGGTCCATCGAGAGTGTCTTGGCCAGCGCGCCGAGACCGCGCGGTTGTTCGGCGCCGTTGACCCACACCTCGAAGGGCTGCGCCGGGCCGCCGTCGGCCGCGGCCAATTCACCGACGAAGAGCGCGAAGTCGCCGAACGGGTGGTGCACCATGAAGGTCCAGGCCGGGTTGCCCGAAGGCAGCTCGGGCCGGCCCGGCCAGCGCAGCGACGACAGCACCGGCGCCGGCAGGCGCTCAAGCGCGAGGCGGCGGTTCGCGCCGTCGATCTGCAAAGGTGCGGCCGGGGGTGAGGTGCTTGCCGGCGTCGCGCTCAGCACCGAGCCGAGCACGCTGTTGGGCCGGTAGGTCGCCAGCCCTTTCAACCCCGATTGCCAAGCTTCAAGATACAGATGCTGAAAGTCGGCATAAGGGTAGTCGGCCGGCACGTTCACGGTCTTCGAAATCGCGGTGTCGATGCACGGCGCCACCGCCGCGACCATGGCTTCATGCGCCTGCGCGCTCATCTCGAGGGCGGTCACGAAGGCCGGCGTGAGCGCCGCGCTTTCGCCTTTGAGGTGCCTGTACAGCCTCCAGGCGTGGTCTTCGACCGCGTACTCCTTGAAGCTGCCGTCGGGCATGCGCTTCTTGCGGGTGTAGCTCCAGCTGAACGCCGGCTCGATGCCGTTGCTGGCGTTGTCGGCGAAAGCCAGGCTGATCGTGCCGGTGGGCGCGATCGACAGCAGATGCGAGTTGCGCAGACCGTGCGTGCGGATGCGTTCGCGCAGTGGATGCGGCAGGCGCGAAGCGAAGGTGGTTCCGCTCAGGTACAGGTCGGCGTTGAAGAGCGGGAAGGCGCCCCGCGCGCGCGCCAGTTCGACCGAAGCTTCGTAGGCCGCGTCGCGCATCAGCTCGGCAATGCGCCGCGCCATCGCGCGCGCGTCGGCGCTGTCGTAGCGCAGGTTCAGCATCACCAGCGCGTCGCCCAGGCCGGTGAAGCCCAGACCGATGCGGCGCTTGCTGCGGGCCTCTTCCTGCTGCTGCGGCAGCGGCCACACCGTCACGTCGAGCACGTTGTCGAGCATGCGCGTGGCCACCTGCGCGACGTGCACGAACCCCGCTTCATCGAAACGTGCAGCGGCTTCGAACGGGTCGTGCACGAAGCGTGTGAGGTCGATCGAGCCCAGGCAGCAGCAGCCGTACGGCGGCAAGGGCTGCTCGGCGCACGGGTTGGTCGCGGCAATGCTTTCGCAGTACGAGAGGTTGTTGTCATCGTTGATGTGGTCGAGGAACAGCACCCCCGGCTCGGCGTGGTCGTAGGTCGACCGCATGATCTGGTCCCACAGCTCGCGCGCGCGGCGCTTGCGGTAGACCCAGGGCCCACCGCCACCCGGTTGAGTCTGCTGGTAGGCGCCGGCCTGCTTCTGGGCCGTGCCGGGCTCGGCCCGGTGCACGAGTTCGACTTCGGTGTCGGCCTGCACCGCTTCCATGAAAACATCGCTCACGCCGACCGAAAGGTTGAAGTTCTTCAGGTCGCCGGCGTCTTTCGCGTGAATGAATTCTTCGATGTCGGGGTGGTCGCAGCGCAGCACGCCCATCTGCGCACCGCGCCGCGCGCCGGCCGACTCGACCGTCTCGCACGAGCGGTCGAACACGCGCATGTAGCTCACCGGGCCCGAGGCGCTGCTCTGTGTGCTGCCGACCCAGGCGCCACGCGGGCGAATGCGCGAGAAATCGTAACCCACGCCACCGCCACGGCGCATCGTTTCGGCGGCCTCGGTGAGGGCGGTGTAGATGCCGGGGTGGCCGTCTTCGGCGTGCGCGATCGAGTCACCCACCGGCTGCACGAAACAGTTGATCAGCGTGGCGGCCAGGCCGGTGCCGGCGGCCGATTGAATGCGCCCGGCCGGCACGAAGCCGGCGCGCAGGGCCTCGGCGAAGCGCTGTTCCCATTGCGCACGTTGCGCGGCCGGTTCGGCCTGCGCGAGCGCACGCGCCACACGCTGATTCACCGCGTCGATGCTGCGCTCGTCGCCCTTTGCGTACTTCTCCAGCAGCACCTCGGCGCTGATGTCCTGCGCGGGCAGGTTCTGCAGCGTGTGCGCGGCGTTGGGTTCGGTCTCGTGCATGGTGATCTTTCGTTTTTCCCAGGGCGCCAGTTTGGCCTTCTGCGCTCCACAATCATTGATCTGAATCAGCATCCCTGAGCGGGCCGGGGTCGAACGAAACCGTTTGATTCAATGCAAGACCCCACTGCTCGCGTGCCCCTAGGCTCGACCGATCCACCGACGAACGAACGGGAGTTTCCATGGCACTGCCACACGCTCAACCGCTCGACATCATCGACCTGAGCCCGCTCGGCCCGGCCTTGCCGGGTGCAGTCACCACGAGCCTGCTGAAGACACCGAGCTTGCAGTTGATGCGGCTCGTGCTGCAGGCCGGCCAGGGCATGCCCGAGCACAGCGTGCCGGGCGCGATCACCGTGTTGTGCCTCGAGGGCGAGGCCGTCGTGACGACCCCGTCACGCCGCTGCCCGCTCGGGGCCGGCCGGCTGGTCATGCTCGACGGTGGCGAGCCGCATTCGGTGCAGGCGCTGACCGACGCGTCGCTGCTGGTCACGGTGCTGCTGCACTCCGCTTCCCCCTTGAATGAAACCGCGCCATGACGATCTCGAGCTTCGACGAACTGCTGCAGGCCTCACGCCAACAAACCGAGCCGCAACGCCTGCTGTTCGTGTTCGCCACCGCCGGCCTGCCCGACGACGCCACGCCCGCGCAGCACGCGCGTTTCGCGGCCGGGCACGGCGGCACGCTCGAGCCGCTGATGTGCGTTGACAAGGCGCCCGACGACATCGTTTCTTTCGACACCCTGATCGAGCAGGCGCGCGAATTCGGTCAGCCCTGGGACATCGTCTTCGTGGCAGCCATGTCGGGCCGAGCCGGCAGCAGCCCGACCGCGGCACAGGCCGAGGCACCGCTGCAGCGCATGGTCGAGGCGATCAAGGCCGGCGACATCGGCGGCTACATCCCGTTCGACACCCAGGGTCAGCCGATTCAGTTCAACTGAGTACGGCCCTGGCGCGCTGAGCGCTCATCCGAGCCGCCCATCGACCCGCGCGCGCACGAACCAGTTGCCGTAACGCAGTGCCCAGCCGATGGCGGCGCCGGCCCAGGCCAGCACCGCGAGCACGGTGAGCAGCGTGGCCAGCGCCGGCCACAGCGCGGCAAGCACGCGCAACAGCACCGCGCTCTGCAGGACTCCGTAGAGCGCCCAGGCCGTGTCGTCGTCGGCGGCGAGCGAGCGCCCGCTGTGGCCGCTGCTGACGCATCGGGATGGACCTCATCCGGTCGGCCCGGCTGCCAGCGCGCCGTGCGGCGTCAGCAAGCGCAACATCAGCTCGCGCACGCTGCGAATCTGTGCACCGAAGGGCAGCGCACCCACACCACGGAAGAACAGGCCTTTTTTCAGGTCGCCGCGCAAGGCCGCGGCGAGTTGGGTGTCGATGCAGAACTGGCCCCAGCCGGGCAGGCCGTCGCGCAGGCCGCACTGCGCCAGGCAGTCGAACGCGAGCGTGCAGCGCGGCTTAACGTGGACCACGCTTTGCAGCCTGGGCTCGGCCTTCAGGTAGTTCTTCAGCCACGGTGTTGCGACGGCACGCGCCGGCAGGCCGGCCACACTGGTGAACTCGACCATGTCGGCGTCGGTGGCCT
>JBDTTU010000140.1:0-9115 GCA_039930465.1 Burkholderiales bacterium | reverse complement strand
CCAGCAGGTCTTCTTCCGAATACGGCTTGCCGAGGTAGTGGTCGACACCGAGTTCGGCAGCGTAATCGCGGTGTTTCTGCGCGATGCGCGAGGTGATCATGATCACCGGCAACTCGCGCAGCCGGGCATCGCCGCGCATGTTGCGCACCAGGTCGAAGCCGTCCATGCGCGGCATCTCGATGTCCGACAACACGATCTGCGGCAGCTCTTCGCCGAGCCGCTCCAGCGCATCGAGGCCGTCTTTGGCGAGCACCACACGATAACCTTCGCGCACCAGCAGGCGCTGCGTGACGCGGCGCACCGTGAGCGAATCGTCGACCACCATCACGAGCGGCGCCAACTTTTCGTCGGGCTCGGCGCGCACCGGTACGGCCGGCATCAGGGCCGGGGCCCGCATCGCCGCGGCCGTGGCAGCGCGTGCCGCCTCGCCATACAGCGTGGCCAGGGCCACCGGGTTGTAGATCAGCGCCACAGCGCCCGAAGCCAGCAGCGTGATGCCGGCCAGACCCGGCATGCGCGAGAGCTGCGGCCCGAGGTTCTTGACCACCACTTCCTGGTTGCCCAACACTTCGTCAACGTGCAATGCAATGCGCTGCTGTGCGCTGCGAATGACGACGATGGTGCGCGTGCGCTCGGGCTGCCCCAGTGAGCGCGGGCTGAGCTGCAACAACGCGCCGAGCCAGAAGAACTGCACCGTGCGCTCGGGCATGGTGTACACACCGCTTGCGTAGGACTGCGCGATCTCTTGCGGCGTGCTGCGACGCACCACCTCGACCAAGGTCGATGGCACGGCCACGTTCGTCTCGCCACAGCGCAGCATCACGACCTGCGTGACCGCGGTGGTCAGCGGCAAAACCATGCGGAACGAAGTGCCCTTGCCGGCCGCCGTGGCGGTTTCGACACGGCCGCCCATCGCGTTCACTTCGGAGCGCACCACGTCCATGCCGACACCGCGGCCAGCGAGTTCGGTCACCGATTCGGCGGTCGAAAAACCGGGGGTGAAGATCAGGTTGGCGAGTTCGGCGTCGGTCGAATGCGCGTTCGCGTCGATCAGCCCGAGCGCCATGCCCTTGGCGCGGATGCGCTCCAGGTTCAGGCCGGCGCCGTCGTCGCGGAACTCGACGCCGACTTCGTTGCCCTCTTGCGTGAGCGCCACGATGATCGAACCGGTCGGATCCTTGCCGGCGGCCGCGCGCACGTTGGGCGCCTCGATGCCGTGGCCGACGCAGTTGCGCAGCAGGTGTTCGAACGAGCCGGTCATGCGGTCGAGCACGCCGCGGTCGACTTCGATCGAGCCACCGACGATGTCCAGGCGCACCGCCTTGCCGGTCTCTTTCGCGGCCTGGCGCACCACCCGATAGAGCCGGTCCGACAAGCCCTCGAACTCGACCATGCGGGTCCGCAGCAGGTCGTCTTGCAGGTCGCGCGTCATGCGCGCTTGCGCCACCAGTTCGTCTTCGGTGCTTTCGACCGAGCGCTGCAAGCTGCGCTGCACGGTGTGCACGTCGTTGACCGACTCGGCCATCATGCGCGTGAGTTCCTGGAAGCGCGTGAAGCGGTCGAACTCGAGCGGGTCGAAAGTTTGCGACGCAGCCTTCGCGGCCTCGAGCCGCGAGGTCATCTGGATTTCGCCGTGGAACTCGATGTCGCGCAACTGTGCGCGCAGGCGTTCCAGATTTTCCGTCAGGTCGCCGAGCGAGCCCTTGATCTGCGACACGCCGGAATCGATGCGTGAGCGTGTGATGCTGACCTCGCCAGCCAGGTTCACCAGGCGGTCCAGCAACGGCGCACGCACGCGAACCGCCGACTGCGTGCCCTGTGCGCGCTCGGGGGCCTTGCGCACCGCGGGTTCGGCGCGGGTGAAGCGGGCAAAGTCGATCGGCTTCGCGGGGGCCGGCGCCGGTTTTGTTTCGGCCGGCGACACCACCGGTTCGCTGAACGAAGCGTCAGGCAGCGGCGCGGCGGTTTCGTCGAGCGAGGCCGGTCGGGTGATCACGTCGTCCTGGCTGGGCACCACAGGCGCGGCCTCTTCGACCAACTCACGCGGGGCTTCGGTCAACAGCACTGCGAGCGGCACCGCGGGCGCAGCCGGCTCGGACCGCACCGGCGCGAGCACGGCCGCGCGCGGCGCGCCGGCCACGGGCTGTGGCGCGGCCGAGTTGTCCAGCTGGCGCAGCGCATCGAAGGTCTGCGCCAGCGCGTCACCGTAGATCTGCAGCGTTTCGACATCGGGCGCGCTGACGGGCTGTTGGGCCAGCACGTGCTCGATGCGGGTCTCGAGCCGGTGTGCCATTTCGCCCAGGCGCATCGCACCGGCCAGGCGCGCGCCGCCCTTGAGGGTGTGCAGCGTGCGCATGCAGGCCGCGGGGTGAGCCGCTTCGCCGGGGCGGCGCACCCAGTCGCGCAGCTTCGCGGCGAGTTCGGGCAGCAGTTCTTCGGCCTCTTCTGCGAAGATCGGGAAGAGTTCGGCGTCGATCGCGTCGACCGCGTCGATCGTGTCGTCACCGTCGACGAGCGCATGCGCGGCGCCAGCGCTGCGCATCGCTTCGACCGGCAAGTCGCCGAAAGGCTTGAGTTCGGTCAGGCCGAGGGCGCCGAACTGCGAATCACCGTAGGCCGAGATGGTGAACGGTGCAGGCGCCGACAAGGCCGCATGGGCGGTGTCCATCACCAACTCGGCAACCGGCGGAGCGGCATCGGGCGCGAGCGAGTCGGCCGGCGTGAGCGCCATCAGTGGCAAGGATGCTTCGGGCTCGGCTGCCGGTGCTTCGATCTCGAGTTCCGACGCGGCGGTCGCGGCTTCGAGGCGCCGCGCGGATGTCAGCTCATGCTCAGCCAGGCGGGCCAGCAACTCGGGCGTCGGCTCCTTCAGGAAACCGGCCGCGAACTGGTGCAGCAGGCGGCGGATTTCTTCGGCCGCATCGACAAACAGGCGCGCTTCTTCGGGCGTACCGTGGCCGATGGCGAGCGAGCGCATTTGTGCGTGCTCAAGCGCGCGCGCGAGCTGCGACAACTCGCCGAACCCGACCGTGGCCGAGCTGCCCGCGAGCGAATGCGCCAGGGCAATCGGCGCTTCGCCGATCGGCCGGTGCAGCTCCATCGCCCACTCGGCGATTTCGGTCGTCAGGCGGCGCGACAGCTCGTCGGCTTCGTTGAGGTAGATATTGAACAGCGGGATGCCGATGCGCAGATGGCCGACCTGCTTGACGAGTTCGTCTTCGGGTTCGGGTTCGGCGGCCGCTGGTTCGGGCAGCTCTTCAAACGCCGCATGAACGGATTCGGCGGCCTCTTCGGGCAAGGGCGCAGCTTCCACGACCGCGTCGAAACTCAGGTCGAAGTCGATCAGGTCGACAACGGGTTCAACGATCGGCTCGGGCGCGCGCAGCGGCATTGGTTCGGTGGCCGATTGCGTGAACGGGTCGAGCAGCTCAGGCACGCTCGTGTCGAGCAGCCCATGGGCACTGTCGAGACCCTTCAGATCGAACTCGAACGACACTTCGGGCAAGGGCTCGTTGCTGGGCGGCAGCGGCGTCATGTCGACGGCGACCGGCAGCAGGCCGCTCAGGTCAAGGTCGGCGGCGCTCGGCAGATCGGGCGGCAGCAGCGGCAGTGCGATGTCCGACGTGTCGGTCGTGCCTGCCGGGGCCAGGCCTTCGCTGACACGCTGGGCCGCGGCTTTCACGGCGGCTGCGGTGTGCCCGGCGTCGTTGCGTGCCGTGATCGCGCCGACCCAGTCGCTCAGGTGCGCCAGCGCCCAGGCGGTGAATTCGAGCAGCGCCGGCTCGGCGGCGCCCTGGTCGGCCAGGTGGCTGTTGTAGAGCTGTTCGCCGGACCAGGCGGCGTCGCCGAACTCTTTCAGCCCGACCATGCGCGAGCTGCCCTTGAGCGTGTGGAACGCGCGCCGCAGCGTGGTGAGCGCAGACAGGTCAGTCGGTGCACGCGCCAGATCGGCATGAGCGGCGCGGGCGGCGGCCAGCACTTCCGTCGCTTCGTCGAGAAAGATCTCGCGCATCTCGTCGTCTTCGGCGAGATCGGCGCCGGCATCGGCGAAGCTCAAGCTCATCGGCGTGGTCACACGGCCGGTAGAACGCTCGGGCTCCAGGCCCACCGGGTCGGACGCGGTCGACACGAAGTCGGCCAGCGCCTCGGAGAGGTCACCGCGCACACTGGCCAGCTCGTCGGGGTCTTGCGCCGCTTCGAGTGCTTCCTGGGCTCTGAGCACCGTGGCCGCCAGCGCGGGCTGGTCGGCGGCCTGTGCTTCGTGCGACAGGCGCTCGAGATCGCGCGCCACATCTTCGATCGGCACGTGCTCGCTGATCGAAGAGACCGCCAGCAACTGCGCCTGCTCGATCAGGCGCGGGTCCACGGCGGGCGCGCTGGTGGCGCTCGGCGCATGCACTTCGCTGCGGCCCATCACCGGGCTCAGCGTACCGGCTGCGGCGTCGTAGCGGAACAGCGATTTCGCCATCTGCGGCTGGACGCTGAGCATGTCGATCAGGAACCCGAGCGCGCCGAGGTTGCCCGCGAGCCGGTCGAACACGCCGGCCTGGTGAACACGGGCCGGATCGACTTCTGTCGACGCCAGGCCATCGACTTCGTCGCGCATGCGCAGCAAGGCGTGCGAAGCGTGGTCCATGCCGAGCACCGAGAGCACGCCGCGCATCGCGGAAAGCTGGTTCGGCACCGGGATCAGCACGTCGCGCTCGGCCGGGTTGCGGAAGTACTGGTCGATCAACTTCTCGGCTTCGGAGAGCGACGCGCGCAGTTCCTGCACCACGCTGCCCATCGTCTGCCGGTCGGAGACGCGCCGGTACAGCTCTTCCATCCACGATTCGAGCGCGTCGGGCGCGCGACCCTGGCGCACCGCGGCCAGGCGTTCCGCCAGGCGCTTCACACGCGTGGCCTGCTCGGGGCTGTCGAACTCCGCGTCTTCGAGCGCGGCTTCGACGTAGAGCAGGCTGGTCGCCACCTCCATTGCGAGCGGTGCGGAAGGCGCCGCGCCGGTCTGCTGGGTCTGGCCCACGGCCTGCTGCAATTCGACTGCGAAGGTTTCGCCGAGCGGGAACAGGCGCTTGAGCGAATCACCGACGAGGGCGAATTGTTCCGACAGGCCGGCCAGGCGGTGCATCTCGCCACCGGCGATAGCCGACCAGGCTTCCTTGGCGGCCGTGACACGCTTGCGTGCCTGGCCGATCAGCGCTGGATCGAAACGGCCGAGCGGGCTCACAGTGTAGTCGGTCGGCGGGTATTTCGCCAAGCCATAAACCTGGCGCACGGCGGTCAGGCGAGGTGCATCGTCGGCCGGGCCGGGCGCGGCACTCTGGGCACAGAAGAAGAGCAGGTCTTGCGCGAGACGCTCGGACAATTCCGGCTCGCCGCGCTCGAGAATGCGGTACTGCGCCAGCAGGCGCGATGCCACGCGCTTGCTGAACACGTCGAAACCCAACAGGCTCTGGGCCTGGGCCTCGAACACTGCCGAAGCGAGCTTCCAGAGGTTGCCGGTCCGCGCCTGCGTGGCACCGGCGCCGAGCCCGGCGCAGATGTCGCTCATGCGTTCGGCCACCGCCAGCGGGTTGGCGGCGCGCATCATCGCCAGCAGCAGCGCTTCGAGCGCAGCATGGGTCGCTGCGTCGGGCTGGCGCGCCGTGGCCTTCAGGTCGGCGGGCAGGTCGCGCCAGTGCCAGTCCACGGCCCACAGGTCGGCCGGGTGCACCCGGTCTGCGCCCGCCGCTTCCTGAACCGCGCGGTACTGCGGGAACAGCGCCAGCGTGGACACCGGCTTGCCGGCCAGCATTCGATTGAGGTAGTCGAGCAGCGCGAACGAAGCGCGTTCGATGTCGTCGATCACCAGCGTGGTGAGCTTGTGCGGTTTGCTGACATAACGCTGAACCGCCGCTTCGCTGGCGCGCAGCACCATGGCAGCGGCCGGCAGGCCAACGAGTTCGAGCGCACCCACGCCCTGGTGCAGTTGCGTGCGCGCGCCGCGCAGCACGGCCGGGTCGACGGCTTCGATGTCGGAGCTGGCGAGCGTTTCGGTTTCCTTGACAAAGCGGCGCAGCGCCTTGTGCGCAGCGTCGAGCGAGCGTCGCAGCTCTTCATGCACCCACGCCAGGGCGCTGAGGTCGTCACCGGTTCCGGCGGGCATCTGGCTCATCGTCGCGCTCATCGTTGTTGGAGTCGGCTCACTCGATCTTGAATCGCGCCACCGACTGTTTCAGTTCTTCGGCCGTGCGTGACAGCTCGCGCACCATCTGCGCGGTGGAGCGTGTGCCTTCACCGGTCTGCTCGGTCACCGCAAAAATGTGCTGGATGTTCGCCGCCACCACGTTGGCCGATTGCGCTTCGCTGAGCGCCTGGTTCGAGATCTGCGCGATCAGCTCGGACAGCTGGCGCGAAACCCGGTCGATTTCGCCCAGCGCCGTACCGGCCGCGTCGGTCAGTCGGGTTCCTTCGACCACACCCTGGGTGCTGCGCTCCATGGCGCCGACCGCATCCTGCGTGTCGGCCTGAATGGTCTTCACCAGCGCCGCGATCTGGCGTGTTGCGTCGCCGGAGCGTTCCGCGAGGCGTTGCACTTCTTCGGCCACCACCGAGAAGCCTCGGCCCGCTTCACCGGCCGAGGCGGCCTGAATGGCGGCATTCAGCGCCAGCACGTTGGTCTGCTCGGTAATGTCGGAAATCAGCTCGGTGATTTCGCCGATCTCTTGCGACGATTCGCCCAGGCGCTTGATGCGCTTGGAGGTTTCCTGGATCTGGTCGCGGATCGAGTTCATGCCGCCGATCGTGTTCTGCACCGCACGCAGGCCCGACTCGGCCGCTTCGAGCGACTGGCGCGCCACCGCGGCAGTTTCCTGCGCCTGACCCGAGACGTTGTTGATGCGGCCCGCCATCTGCAACACCGACTCGCCGGTGTCGCGAATCTCGCGCAGCTGCTCGCTCGACGTGGCCAGCAATTCGGTCGAGTTGGCCTCGACCTTCTCGGTCGTTTCAGTCACGCGGCCCACCGTGCCCTGGACCTGCGACACCAGCGTGCGCAGCTCTTCCACCGTGTAGTTCACCGAGTCGGCGATCGCGCCGGTGATGTCTTCGGTCACCGTGGCCTGCTGGGTCAAGTCACCTTCGGCAACCGCCTGCAATTCGTTCATCAACCGCAGAATCGCCGCCTGGTTGGCGTCGTTCACGCGCTTGGCTTCCTGCTGTTCGCGTTCGGCCGCGAGACGCTGCTCGTCGGCCGCCGTGCGGCGTTCGCTCTGGTCACGCACATACAGGCGCAGGAAGCCGATGCCGCCGAGCAGCATCACGGCCGCACTCAGCAACAGCATCACGAATTCCAGACCGCTGAACCCGGTTTCACTGCCGAGCTTCTCCTGCACGGCCTCCAGGCCCTTGCGCAGCGGTTCGCTGTCGGCCACGACAGTGGCTTGCGCTTCGCGCGCGGCAACCAGCCCTTGCAGGTTGCCGAGAATCGCGCCGGCTTGCTTGCGCGTCTCTTCGTACTGCTTCATCAGGGCGTCGAGGCGTTCCTTGGTCGCCGGGTCGCGCGTGGGTGCCAGGCGCAGTTCGGCGTTGCCGTCGGACAGGCCCTGGCCGATTTCACGGAACGAGTTCAAGTCTTTTCCGAGCAGGAACACCGCCTCGGGGCTCACGCCTTCCATCGTCAGGAATTCATTCGCCGACTTGCCGATGCGCTGCGTCAGCATCACGAGCTGGCCGGCGGCCGACAGCTCTGACGGCGAAGCGCCTTGCTGCAGCTTCAGAGAAGAGATGGTCTCGGCGATTTCGAGCAGGTCGGACGACTGCCGGTTGATCGTGCGCAAAGCCTCGCCCACCTGGGTCAGGATCTTCTGCTGGCCGAGAATCACGGCAGCGTTCTTTTCGGCCTTCTCCACCAGCGGCAGCACGGGTTCGAGCAGGCCCTGCACGGCCGACGGTGCGGCAACCACAGCGCCTTCACCGGTTTTCAGGCTGCGCACGTTCTTCGCCAGCACGTCGATGCTCTCGCGCACTTCGGTGAAGGCCGGCACATTGCCGATCAAGGCCTGCGACACCGACTTGGCGAGCCGCTGCGACTGCATCAGGGCCTGGCCGCTGGCACCCACCTGAGCCGAGCCCTGGCTCGCCGAACGAACCGACAACAGCGTCATCGCAATCAGGCCGATGAAACCCAGCACGATCATGAAGAAAAGGATGCGCTGCTGCTCCGCTACGGGCCGGCCGCCGATCACCGGCAGCCCGCTGCCCGCGGCCGCAAGGGCCGGCGCCGCCGCATCGGGCAGGCGCGTCTCGGAGAACTCGGCCATGCCCGAAGGCGCGGCCTCGGAGATGATTGAGGTGTCGTGGTCCATAGGCTGCTGCAGGGTCGGCACCTCGAGGCTGGACATCGAGTTCGGGTCGCCCGCATGCCCCTGGGTCGAAGCACCGCCGGCGGGCGCGTAGGCGTCGCCGAAGGGAACTTCGTCCGCCAGGTCGTGGTCGGGGCTGGCCCCGCCCTTTTGGCCCCAACCCTTGATCTTGTTCAGCAAGCTCATATCGACCTCGTGCACTCTCGTGTGTGTATCTGCGCGGACGCGGGGTTCAGCCCACGACCCGCAGAAATGTTTCGTCAGTGGCCAGTTCGGCCAGGTTCAACTCCTGCCAGACCCGCCCGGCCTCGTCGCGCAGGCGCACGCCCACGAACGCGGGCCGGGAAGCCCCGTCTATCTCGGGCTCGAGCGTGAGCTCGGCCTCGCTGCGCAGCCCCGACAGCCGGTCGACCATCAGGGTGCAGTTGATGTCCAGCGACTGGTTGAAACCGACCAGTCGGGATTGTTCGCGGCCGAGTTCCTGCGACTTGACGCCCAGAAAGTCGGCCAGATCGACCACGCCGTGCAGGTGCCCGCGCAGGTTCGACACGCCGAGGAACCAGCGGTGGCTGTGCGGTACCGGAAGGATCGGCGCCAGTGCGAAGATTTCGCCGGCCTCGCGCAGCGGGAACAGCAGACCACGGCCGCTGCACTCGACCGCCAGCCACGACTTGCCGCGCGCCTGGGTGCGCGCCGCCTGCAGACGCTCGGCCAGGCGGCTCTGGAGTTCGCGCAGTGCTTGCTTGTTGGCCATTCAGGTTCGTCCGTCGGGC
>JBDTTU010000139.1:0-9155 GCA_039930465.1 Burkholderiales bacterium | reverse complement strand
TGGCGCAGTACGCCTGCCGGCGCGGGCACTCGGCGCTGTACCTGCGGGTGCCACGCCTGGCCGAGGACCTGCGCGTGCTGCACGGCAACGGCGGCTTCGGGCGTTGGCTCGCCGCGGTGGCGCGCACCGATGTCTTGCTGTTGGACGACTGGGGGCTGGCCGCCATGGACGGCCCGACTCGCGCCGATCTGATGGAGGTGATCGACGACCGGGCGGGAACAAGGCGCCCGACGATCGTGACGAGCCAACTGCCCGTCGAGCACTGGCACGCGTGGATCGGCGATGCGACCCTCGCCGAAGCGATCCTCGACCGGTTGCTGTCGCGCAGCCATCGGCTCAACCTCAAGGGCAAGTCGATGCGGCCGGGCAAGGCAGCCACCGCGAATACCGAAGGCAGCGACACCGCGACGCCGCCTACGACAAACGTCAACCACGGAGCCGCTCAACCACCTTCAAACAGGCACTTCCTACAATCCATTCCACGCTACTCACCACCGACCGCTCAAACCGGTCACGTTCTCGAAATCGTCGGTCACGTTCGCCGAAATACGTGCCATCAAAGACCTCGACAAGAAGCTCACGCGATACATCCGCCAGTACAACAAAGACCCCAAACCGCTGAAGTGGACATTCGCCGATCCAACTCGACGCATCACATCCGATTCTTCGGATTCAGTAGGCTAGGGGTCCATGAATTCAACACCTCGCGCGTGACTGGGCGTGCCAATTCAAGGCCGCGGTCCAGAACTGGGAACAATGCAGTGCTTCGAGCGGCGCTGCAAGAAGACAAATCCAGCGCTCGCGCTGAAGCGCGAGCAAGAACAAATGTTAGGGTGTGTTGACATTCGAGGTGACAATACCGCTCCAACCTGTTGATCTGGTTGGAGGGACGATGCGCAAGCAACTTCGTGATGAGCAATGGAAGTGGATTGAGGGGCTGCTACCCGGCAAGCCGAGCGACCCGGGCAGGTAATTCGAGCAAGAGGTAGCTTCGTGCACCCGCACTACCACCCGAACTACTACGGCGCGTTCGTGATCGGGCCCGACTGCCACAACGTCGAGGCCGTCTGCCACCGCCCCGAAGACTCACAGCGCACGCGCGATGGCCGATCCGATGCTGTCGACACTGAGCAAGGTCGCATTCCCCGCCATTGGTGCCGATCGTGATGCACATTGCCTGCAACCCGTTCTCTATCAGCCAGACGCTGGCACACTGAGGCACGTGCCTGTTCAACACCGAGGAGTGCTTCGATGTCGCTGCTGCCCCAGACCAAGGAATTGCTCTCGTTCCTGCAGACGAACCCGGCGGTCCGTGCGCAGATCGCCGCGGCACCCAACACCACGCTGCTGTACGCCGGCCATTTCTTCCGCCCGGTCTGGCAGGAACTTGAGCAGCTCAAGCGCAGCAACGCCAGCATGCTCGCGAAGCAGCTGCTGCCCGAAGTGCTGGCGCGCATCGGCACACCGGGGCAGGCGCAGCCCAATCTGCTGGCCTGGGCCAAAGCGCTCGACACGCTGGCACCCTGGAAGGAAAACGGCTTCATCGTGTGGCGTGCGCTCTCGGGCATCTTCGCAGCCAACGCGGTGGGCGCGGTGTCGTTCTGCATTGGCTCGGGCATCGAGAAGAGTGACAAGGTTTTCGCCGCGACCGAGCTGCCGGTGCTGGCGCGCAACCCGAGGGTCGATGCCGTCACGAAAGACGTCATTGCCTACTACCAGCGCTGCGCTCGGGCCGGACAGACGGCCGTGAACTTCGGCTACGTGAGCGGCTGAGGTCGCAGCTCGGCCGCAGCGATGGTGTCTCAACCCGCGAGAGAAATCCATGTCGAATGCAGCGCGGGCCGGCGCCGTTGCCTTCGCGAAGAACCTTCAACGGGTTGCGATGTTCTGCGAAGAGCTGCTCGGCCTGCCCGCAGTTCGCGCCGAAAGCGACCACGTGGTGCTCGCCTCGGCGTGCTGCGAACTCCTGATCCACGCCATTCCGAAACGGATCGCTGACACGATAGAGATCAGCGTACCGCATGAGCGGCGCAGCGAAACGCCCATCAAGCTCCACTTTTCTGCGTGAGACTGTGGCATGACCGAACTGCTCGGCAACATCATCTGGCACGCGCTCACAGGAACGCAGGCGCAATACGCCGCGGGCACAGACGAGGCGCGCCGCTACGCGCCCGGCTTCTCGCCGATCGTGGGCTTCGTGAACCCGGCGCAAGCACGCTTCGATGCGCTGCTGCCGTTCTGCAGCCCCGGCGAACAACTCTACTGCGCAGGCTGGTCGGGGGCCGTGCCGAGCGGCTGGCAGGTCGAGCACGAAACCACGATGCTGCAGATGGTCTGGCAGGCGGGCATGCCGGAAGCCGGCGAAGCACCCGAAGCCGTTCGGCTGGGGCCGCAGCACGCGAGGCAAGCGTATGAGCTGGCCACGCTCACGCGCCCTGGCCCGTTCGGGGCGCGCACCACCGAGCTCGGCGAGTACTTCGGCTGCTTCGATGGCGACCGCCTCGTCGCCATGGCCGGCGAACGCATGCATGCGGGCACGCTGCGCGAGATCAGCGGCGTGTGCACCCACCCCGAGTTCCAGGGCCGCGGCCTCGCGCGGCGCCTGATGCACACGCTGATCGCGCGCGAAATGCAGCGCGGCGAAACACCGTTCCTGCACGTGATGCAAGGCAACACGGGTGCCCGCGAACTCTATGCACGCATGGGCTTTCGCCAGCACGACGCGGTGGTGCTGCGCGTGGTCTCTCAACGCTGACGGCGCGGCGCGGGCTGCGGTATCGTCACGCATCGTTTTGGGGAAACCGCATGGCCGCACACCAACTCGCCCAACAGAACATCGGCATCGTCAACGGGCCAATGAATTTGCCCGTGATGGCCGAGTGCCTCGCCGTGTGAAACTGCGGCCCTGCCCATGTTCAGCATCGTCGGGCTCGACCATCTGGTGCTGCGGGTGCGAGAACTCGACCCGATGCTGGCCTTCTATTGCAATGCGCTCGGTTGCAGCATCGAGCGCCGGCAAGACGAGATCGGACTCGTGCAGTTGCGGGCCGGTGCGGCGCTGATCGACCTGGTGCCTGTTGCCGGCCAGCTCGGTCGGGCCGGCGGTGCGGCACCTGGCAAAGAGGCACGCAACCTGGACCACTTCTGCTTGCGCATTGCACCCTTCGTCGAAGCGCAGATCCGGCGGCAGCTCGCGGCGCACGGCATCAAGGCCGGGCCGGTCGAAACCCGCTACGGCGCCGAAGGCGAAGGCCCGTCGATCTACCTCGATGACCCCGAAGGCAACGTCGTCGAACTCAAAGGGCCACCCGCCCACTGAGGGCTCCACCCATTTCCTTGCGGAATTCAAGCATGACGCCTTCCCTGGACCGCGTGGACCACATCCACGTCTATGTCACAGACCGCGAAATCTCGGAGCTGTGGTACCGCGAGGTTCTCGGCTTGTCGCCCATGCCCTCGCTCGAGAGCTGGGCGGCTGACGGTGGCCCGCTGACCATCGCGAACAAAGCCGGAACGGTGCACCTGGCCTTGTTCGAGCGAAAGGCCCAGCCTTGTCGCTCGACCATCGCCTTCGGTGTGACGGCCCGCGAGTTCATCGCCTGGCGCGAGCACCTTTGCGCTGCGCTCGAAGCACCGCCCACGTCCGAAGACCTTCAACTGTCGTGGTCCCTGTATTTCAACGACCCTGATGGCAACCCCTACGAGATCACCACCTACGAGTACGCCGCGGTCGAGCACTTGTCGTAGTCTGGCGACTGCACATTCCGCAAAAGCGTCGTCGTTCAGGCCGCCGGTAGCGCCTGAACTCGCTTCCAGTACTCATTGACTCAAAGGCGAAAACCATGGCCACGGTGCGTGAAGGCAAACAAGGTGTTCTGGTGATCGTCGACGTGCAGGTCGGCGTGGTGCGCGAAGCCTGGGAAGCCGCCCGCGTCGTCGGCAACGTGGCGCTCGCGGTCGAACGCGCCCGCACCCTGGGCGTGTCGGTGATCTGGGTGCAGCACTCCGATGACGACCTGCCCCATGGCAGCCCCGAATGGCAGTGGGTGCCCGAACTGGTGCCCGCCGCAGGCGAGGCGCTGATCCACAAGCACTTCAACTCCTCGTTCGAGCAGACTGCACTCGAAGCCGAACTCGCCCGTCTGGGTGCCACCCACATCACGCTGGCCGGTGCGGCCAGCAACTGGTGCATCCGCGCCATCGCCTACGGAGCGCTGGAACGTGGCTACGACCTCACGCTCGTGAAAGACGCCCACACCACCAACACGATGGAGCTCGACAACGGCGTGCGCATCGAAGCGGCCCACGTCGTGCAGGAACTCAACATCGCCATGACCTGGCTCAGCTATCCTGGCCGCAGCAATGGCACGGCCAAGGCGAGCGAGCTCGACCTTCGATCAGCGCCCGCGTCCACCGCCTTCTCGCCATCAGCCTGATCGCGCTGCTGCAGGCCTGCGTGGTGGTGCCGCGCACGACCCAGGTCTTCGATGCGGAATGCCAGGTCGTGGCCCACCAGATGGTGCTGCAGGAAGTGCAGCTCGCGGCCATTCAGCAGTGCGCGAACCAGGGTTGCGTCGCGCTGATCGTCGGCGCCGGCATCATCACAGCGGCGTCGCTGGTCGTCTCGGGAACCATCGTGATCGCCGGCAACATCGCCTACTGGTTCGAGAAGCAGTCGTTGTGCCGGAGAGGCCTGCACTGAATGTGGTGAGCACGGCCTTGAGTTGGTCCACGCGCCGGCCGTCAACGCGCGATGCCGCCTGAGTGAAACCAGGTATTGCGGGCACGCTCAGCCCGTAAGATCGAGGCCCATTTCGATTCGGACTGCTCGATGAAACGCCACATCACGTTGCTGCTGCTGTTCACACTGACCGCATCCGTTGCGCAGGCCATGACGATCGACCCGAAGGCGCTGGCCCGTTTCGATCACGGCTACATCGTGTGCGAAGCAAAGAACCCGGCGATGAAAGGCCAGCGTGATGAGGCCTATTTGAGCCTGTGGAAAGTGAAGCCCGAACCGAAGGCGCGCGCCGAACTCGCGGCGGCGCGCAAGACTGCAAGTTACCGCGCGGAGCAGGCGCTGGTGCAAAAGCGCGACGCCAAGGGCGCGGCCCCGGCGGCGTCGAGCCCGATCGAGCAACAGTGCCAGGCGCTGTGGGCAGAAACACAGGGCACGGCCAAGAAGAAGCAGTGAACCCCCTCAGTCAGCGCCTGCGGCCTGTTCACGCAACCACGGAACCACCGACCATGTGCAGGAACATCAAGACCTTGTTCAACTTCGAGCCGCCTGCCACCGAGCTGGAAATACGCGACGCCTCGTTGCAGTTCGTGCGCAAGCTCAGTGGTTTCAACGTGCCCTCCGGTCGCAACACCGAGGCCTTCGAGCGCGCGGTGGAACAGGTGGCCGCGTCGGCCCGCACGCTGATCGAGTCGCTGGTCACGAGCGCGGAGCCGCGTGACCGCGAGATCGAAGCCGCCCGCGCCCGGGCACGCTCGGCCGCACGCTTCGGGGTGCCGCCGTGAGCATGCCGGCGCTCGTGATCCAGGTGAAGGTCAAGCCCAACGCACGCAGCGCAGGCTTCGCGGCGCAAACTGATGGCACTTGGCTCGCCCAGCTCAAATCGCCACCCGTCGATGGCAAGGCCAACGCCGAGCTGATCGCACTCGTGGCCGGGCACTTCCAGCGGCGCAAATCGGCGGTCTCGATCAAGAGTGGTGCATCGGGCCGTTTGAAGTGGGTGCGTATCGAGAACGATTGAAAACGCCGGGCAGAATCCACGCATGGCATCTCCCTGGCTCATCGTTCTTTCGTCGTTCCTGTTCGCCACCATGGGCGTGTGCGTCAAGCTTGCGTCGGCCGACTACCCGCCGGGCGAAATCGTCTTCTACCGTGGCCTGACGGGCGCCGTGTTGATGCTGCTGCTGGCGCGCTGGCAGCGTGGCACGTTGCGCACCGGCGTGGCGTCGATGCACTTCTGGCGCAGCCTGTCGGGCGTGATCTCGCTGTGCCTTTGGTTCTACGCGATCAGCAAGCTGCCGCTGGCCACCGCGATGACGCTGAACTACATGTCTTCGGTGTGGATGGCGCTGTTCCTGCTCGGCGGGGCAGTGGCGCTGGGCGGCGCGCGTGTCGACGGCCGGCTCATCGCCACCGTGCTGCTCGGGTTCGCCGGTGTGGCGCTGGTGCTGCGCCCCACCATCGACGAGCAGCAGCTCTGGTACGGGCTGATGGGCTTGCTTTCGGGCGTGATCGCTGCCACCGCCTATCTGCAGGTCACCGCGCTCGGCCGCGCTGGCGAGCCCGAATACCGCATCGTCTTCTACTTCTCGATCGGTGGTGTGTGTGCGGGCGCGCTCACGCTGCTGTTCAACGGCGGCTTGCATGCCCACACCTGGAAAGGTGCGGGCCTGCTGTTCGCGGTGGGGGCGCTGGCCACCGTGGCGCAGTTCCTGATGACACGGGCCTACAGCAATGGGCGCACGCTGGTGAACGCGAGCCTGCAGTACCTGGGCATCGCGTTTTCCTTCACCTACGGCGTGCTGCTGTTCGGCGATCACGTCACCTGGATGGCACTGCTGGGCATGCTGCTGATCGTCGTCGCAGGCCTGTCGGCCACCTCGCTGCGCAGCCACGCCACCCCCATCACCCCCAAGAACGCACCGCTGGAATCCTGATGACCACCGAACTCACCACACTCGTTTCCGCCGACGCACTGCTCGGCCTGCTTGGCTCGGACCGCCCCGTCGTGCTGATCGACACCGGCTTCGACCTGGCCGACCCGGCGGCCGGCGAACGCAGCTGGCGCGAAGGCCACGTGCCAGGCTCGTTGTACCTGCACCTCGACCGCGACCTGAGCGGCCCCAAGAACGGCACGAACGGCCGCCACCCGCTGCCGTCGCACGACGTGTTCGCGGCCACGCTCGGCCGCTGCGGCGTCACGCCGCAAACGCAGGTGATCAGCTTCGACCGGCAAGGGGGCATGTACGCCGCGCGCCTGTGGTGGATGCTGCGCTGGATGGGCCATTCGGCCACCGCCGTGCTTGATGGCGGCGTGGCCGCCTGGGTGGCTGCGGGCGGCACGCTTGTGACGCAAACCAGCGCGCCCGCGGCAGCACCGCCCTACCCCGAGCGGCCGGCGCTCGGCGCGACGATTGATGCCGACGCGCTGGCCGCGCGCCTGGGCCGCGCACGCCTGATCGACGCACGCGCCGGCGAGCGTTTTCGCGGCGAGGTCGAACCGCTCGACAGCGCCGCCGGCCATATTCCAGGCGCCTTGAACCGCTTCTTCAAGGACAACCTCGACGCTACCAGCGGCCGATTCAAACCGGCCGCCCAACTGCGTGCCGAATTTGCGCCGCTGCTCGGGCCGGCCGGCGCGGCCGAAGTCGTGCACCAATGTGGCTCGGGGGTGACCGCGTGTCACAACCTGTTGGCGATGGAACACGCCGGCCTGGCGGGTTCGGTGCTCTACGCGGGCTCCTGGAGCGAGTGGTCGGCCAACCCGGCGCGACCGGTGGCGCGTGGTTGAGCGGCCGAAGCGAAGCGGCTCGCGCGGCGTCCTTGTCCTACATCAAGGCACGTCCTGCAAAACCACTCGCAACGGAACGAGCGTCGTAGGATGATGTCTCACCGTGTCAGCCACGCAAGGAGATTGCCATGTTCAAGCGCATCCTCGTTCCGACCGACGGTTCCGACATCACCGCCAAGGCCATAGAGACCAGCATCGCGCTCGCCAAATCGGTGAACGCGCAGCTCTACACGATCAGCGTGAAAGAGCCGTTCCCGTACAGCGCCATCTCGGAAATGCAGCCCACGCCGCCGCAGGAGTTCTTCGACGCGCAGGAGCGCATCGCCGCGAAGCGCGTGCAGAACGTGGTCGAGCTGAGCCAGGCCGCGGGGCTGGTGTGCCACGCCCACACGGTGGAAGCCCTGCACCCGTGGGAAGCGATCATCGACCATGCCAAGCGCATGGAATGCGACCTGCTCGTGATGGCCTCGCACGGCCGCCGTGGTGTCTCGGCGCTGCTGCTCGGCAGCGAAACCCAGAAGGTCCTGACGCACTCGAAAGTGCCGGTGCTCGTCGTTCGTTAGGCGCTCGGCTGCAGCACTCGCCTTCAGTGCGCGTGCAATTGGTGCACCGCGACCAGCACGATGCCCAGCCCGGCCGCGAGCCACGCCAGTTGCGCCACCGTCTCACGCAGTGTGAGGCGGTGCTGCAGTTGCGGGATCAGGTCGGCCACGGCCACGTAGATGAAGCTGCTCGACGCCACCACCAGCAGGTACGGGAACAGCGCTTCCCAGGGGCCGACGATGAAGTAGCCAATCACGCCGCCGAGCACCGCGGCCATGCCCGAGAGCGCGTTGTAGAACAGCGCGCGGCCGCGTGAGAAGCCGGCGTTGAGCAGCACGATGTAGTCGCCCACCTCTTGCGGAATCTCGTGCGCGATGATCGCCAGCGACGTGACCACACCCAGCCGCGTGTCGGCCAGGAAGGCGGCGGCGATGATGATGCCGTCGCAGAAGTTGTGGATGCTGTCGCCCATGATCACGCTCCAGCCGCCGCGCCCGGCTTGGCTCTTGTCGAAGCCGTGGTGGTGGTGGTGCTCGTCGCCTTCGTGGTGGTGGCTGTGGCGATAGAGCTCGGCCTTTTCCAGCAGGAAGAAGAACAGCAAGCCGCACAGCAGCGTGCCGAACAGCGCCTGCGGGCTGGCCTTGCTCTCGAAGGCTTCGGGCAGCACGTCGAGCAGCGCGGTGCCGAGCAGCACACCGGCCGACAGGCTCACCAGATGCTGCACCACGCGCGACAGCACCGTGGCCGTGAGGCTCGCGGCGATCAGCACCGACAGCAAGCCGCCGACGAAGGTGGCGATGAGGATGTAGAGCAGCGTCACACGACGCCGTTCGCCTTGAGCCCACGCGGCGCGTCAACCTGCCGCTCGAAGCGTTCGGGCGCGATCGCAAGGAAACCGAGCTTCGCAAAACTCCGCGCCAGGTCGGCGACAGGCCACACGGCGGCCGCGAAGCCGCGGCCGCTCGTGGCGCGCACGGCATGGCGGCGGTTGAAGTCGGGCGGCCGGGTCGGGCTCTCGACGTGATCTGACAGCATGAGGCGGTTCCAGAAAGTGCAGGCGGTGGAGACGGCATTCTAGGAGGC
>JBDTTU010000138.1:0-9253 GCA_039930465.1 Burkholderiales bacterium | reverse complement strand
GCGGCGATGAAGTCGACGCGGATCAGGCGGCCGCACGACACGTTGACGATGTTCGATGTGCCCAGATCGGCGGTCATCTTGGTCAGCGTTGGACCGATGTCGCCCACCAGCTGACCCGACAGCTCGACGCTGCCGACCTGCAACACGCCGGTGTCTTCAGTGAGGCGCGATTCCATGAAGCTGGTGGAAACGTCGCTCACGACCGACAGCGGCGGCGAGGTGGTGCTCACGCCCGAGCCGCTCACGCGCACTTCGCAGCGCGCGCGCTCCCAGGACGGCGGCGACACTTCGTAGGTCACACAGTAGTCGATCGCGGTTTCGTCGAACTGGTCGGGCCGGTAGGCCATGCGCAGTGCGTCGAGCCGCAACTGCCAAAAAGCGGGATCGACATCGCGCACACCGGTCGGGGCAGCATCTTGCAGCACGGTGAACAGGCGCTCGCCGCCGAGCCAGCGCATGTCCAGATCCTGAGGGATCCAGCTGCGGAAGAGCTCGCTCAGGCGCGCGCAGGCTTCGGCGTCGATGCCCTTCAGCGCGGCCCAGTCGAAGACCCAGGGCAGCGGCATTTGCAGCGTGACCGAAGACAGCTTGGCCACCGCATCGGCGTCCACGTAGTCCGGGCAGACCCAGCCGACCTGGCCTTCCAGGCGTGGCCGTTTCGGCCGGTCGGCGCTGGCGGCGTCGGCCACCAGCTTGGGCAGGGAATACCACTGCGGCGCCGACCAACCGAACTGCTGGGCATAGTCGAGTGCGAGGCTCTCGAACTTGTGCTGCTGGCCGATCGCGCGGTACAGATCGAACAGCACCAGCCAAGTTTCGGCGTCTTGCGAGCGCGGGCCGCCAGGCGCGGTCATGCCGACGAGGGCCTGCTCGCACTGGTCGAAATCGGCGTTCGCGAAGGCGATCACGGCTTCGTCGAGCTCGGGGTCGTGGGCCACTTCGCTCAGGTTCACCGCGAAAGGGTCACCGAAGTCGGGCGCGGCAGCGTCGAGCGAGAGCGGCGCCATGTTCGGGGCCAGCGGTGCAGGTGGCGATGGAGCACGGTCGCGCTCGGGTGCGGCGTCGGACACGCGGCCGCCCCCGGCCGCCGCGGGAAGATTGGGCCGGGCGAGGGCATCGCCCAGCGGTACCGGCTCGGTCGGTGCGTTGTAGAACTCGGGGGTGCGTGCTTCTGCCGCGGCGGAGGCAGGGGGCACGCGAATCTCGGGCGCGCGGCGCAGCGGCGCCACAAAGCTGTCGCCCACCATCTGCTGTTCGATCTCGTCGATCTTGGCCTTGACGCCGCTGTCGGGCTTGGCGCCGCTGTCGGCAATGCGCGCTTCGGAGTCGTCGAGCCGGGAAGTGCCGCCGAGCGCAGCCAGTTGTTCGCTGGTGAGGCCTTCACGGCGCACCTTGCGCAGCATGTCGAACTCGCGCTTGCGGACAAAATCGTTGCGCCGCTTGCGCTCGATCATCGCCTTGAGCTCGCCCTTGGCGTATTCGGTTTCGCGCGCTTCTTCGGTGGGCACGCCCAGCTCCGCCCAGTCGGTGGACGGGTTCGCCACGAACTTGACGACTTTGCGGAAAAAACTGGTCGTGTCTTTGGGTTCCGACATCTCGGGGCTCGATTTCAGGGCCGATGCGAGCGTGTGCCCGCTTCAGTCGCCGAACATCTTCTGCTTGAGTTCGCGCCGTTGCTGCGCTTCCAGCGACAGTGTAGCGGTCGGTCGGGCGATCAGACGGCCCAACCCTATGGGTTCGCCGGTTTCGTCACAGAACCCGTACTCGCCAGAGTCCAGGCGACCCAGCGACTGTGAAATCTTCTTCAGCAATTTGCGTTCCCGATCGCGGGTGCGCAGTTCCAGCGCGTGCTCTTCCTCGATGGTGGCGCGGTCGGCCGGATCGGGCACGATCGACGTGTCTTCGCGCAGGTGCTCGGTCGTTTCGCCGGCATTGCTGAGCAGGTCGTCCTTGAGCGTTTGCAGCTTGAAGCGGAAAAACTCCAGTTGCTTGTCGTTCATGTACTCCGCTTCGGGCATGGCCAGCACTTCGGGTTCGGTCAGCTCGCGCCCGGTCTTGGTTTTCCAGGCATTGGCCAGTTTCGGGTCGAACTTCTGCGCGTGGCGCGGGGTGTCGAGCTCCAGATTGTTCATCTGGCGGGTCGGCGGGCGCGGCGGGGCGAAGCGGTCTGCGAAACGCGAGGTGGGCGGTGGCAGAGGTGCCTGCACGGCTGGTGCGGCGTACTTCGAGGCGCCACGCCCGGGCTTGCGCAGCACCACGGGTGCGGGCGATCCGGGGGGCAGGGCGGGGGTGGCGGGCACGGGAGCCGGCGGGGGAGCAGATTTCATCGGGGGCGGTACGGGTTTAGCGGCGGCTGCGGGTTTGGCGACAGGCGTCGGCTTGACGGGGCTCTTGGGCGCAGGCGCGGCCTTGGGGGCCGCGCTCTTTGCTGCGGGAGCGGGTTTGGACTTGGCTGCAGCGGTCTTCTTGGCCGCGGGTTTGGCCGGGGCGACGGTCTTGGCGGGCGCCTTCTTGGCGGGCACGGGTTTGGAGGCGGCAGGCTTTGGGGGGGGCGCCTTGCGGGCCGGTATCTTGCTCACGGAGTCTCCTCACATCACCGATGACACCCTCTTGAACGAGGGTCTTGCGCCGAGGCGCCGCGGTTTTAACCGCCGCGGATTGTAGTCACGTTGTTTCCCGGGGCGTTGGCAAGATTTTCACGTTTGTAAAAAGCGCGTCGTTGGGGGCGGCTGACTGTGCTGCCGGTCAAACGAGGCAGCCTTCCAGGCCTTGCAGGAACACGTCGCGCGGCAGGTCCAGGCCGATGAAGACCATCTTGCTGGTCTTTTTCTCACCCGGCATCCATTTCGGGCCCAGGTCGCTGCCCATCAACTGGTGCACGCCCTGGAAGATCACCTTGCGGTCGGCGCCCTTCATGTTCAGTACGCCCTTGTATCGCAGCATCTTCGGCCCGTAGACCTGAACGATGGCGCCCAGAAACTCTTCGAGCTTCGCCGGGTTGAAGGCTTTGTCTGAACGGAACACGAAGGACTTCACGTCGTCGTCGTGCGCGTGGTGGTGCGGGTGGTCGCAGTGTTCGCCATGCTCGTGATCGTCATGATCATGACTGTGCCCGGCGTGGGGGTCGGCGTTCAGGAACTCCGGGTCGATGTCGAGCTTGGCGTTCAGGTTGAAGCCGCGCAGGTCGAACACATCGGCCAGCGGCACATCGCCGAAGTTCACGCGGGTCTGCTTGGCGCGCGGGTTCATGTGCTTGATGCGGTGGATCAGCGCCTCGACCGTGGCGCCGTCGACCAGATCGGTCTTGCTGATGAAGATCTGGTCGGCAAAGCCAATCTGGCGGCGCGCTTCCTGGCGCGTGTCGAGCTGGCTTTCGGCGTGCTTGGCGTCGACGAGTGTGAGGATCGAGTCGAGCAGGTAACTTTCGGCGATCTCGTCGTCCATGAAGAAGGTCTGCGCCACCGGGCCGGGGTCGGCCAGGCCGGTGGTCTCGATCACCACGCGGTCGAATTTCAGCTCGCCCTTGCGGCGCTTTTCGGCCAGGTCGGCGAGCGTGGTGCGCAGATCTTCGCGGATCGAGCAGCACACGCAGCCGTTGTTGAGCTGAATGATCTGCTCGGTGCTGTCTTGCACCAGGATCTCGTTGTCGATGTTCTCGTCACCGAACTCGTTCTCGATCACGGCGATCTTCTGGCCGTGCGCTTCGGTGAGGATGCGCTTGAGCAGCGTCGTCTTGCCCGAGCCGAGAAAGCCGGTGAGGATGGTGGCGGGGATGAGGCTCATGGAAGGGCTGCCTTGATGAGTGGGAGGAATCGGGGGCCGGCGGCAGTCTGCCGCAAAACCGTCTGTTGAGATGAGGGTCAACGACTCTGTTTCAAGGTAGCAGATGTGTCAAGCGCGCCGCCTTGCGGGAGGGCCGATCCCCGTTCGGGTAAGCTCTGCCGACCTGAACTCTGCGCTTCTCGCTCGATGTCCGACCCACATTCCGGTCGCCCCCAGCGTGGGGTCGACAGGCACGCAGCGCCGCCGGCCCCGCGCCGAACGCTGCTGCAAAAGCTCATCGAGTTGGTGGCGCCGGGGCCTGAATCGCGCGACGAACTGATCGAGTCGCTTGCCGACGCCGAACAGAAAGACCTGATTGCGCCCGAGTCGCGCATGATGCTCGAAGGCGTGATCCGCATGGCCGACATGTCGGCCGGCGACGTGATGGTGCCGGCCGGGCGCATGGACCAGCTCGACATCGCCTCCGACTACGACGAGCTTCTGCACGTGGTGATCGACACCGCCCACTCGCGCTTTCCGGTCTATGAAGGCCGACGCGAGAACGTGATCGGCATCCTGATGGCCAAAGACCTGCTCAAGCTGCAGCGCTCGCCCGACCTGAATCTGCGCACGCTGCTGCGCCCGGCCGTGTTCGTGCCCGAATCGAAGGGCCTGAACGAGCTGCTGCGCGACTTCCGCTCCAACCGCAACCACCTGGCGATCGTGATCGACGAGTTCGGCAGTACTGCCGGGCTGATCACGATCGAAGACGTGCTCGAAGAGATCGTCGGCGAGATCGAAGACGAATTCGACGACAAAGACGGCGAGTCGGGCATCTACACCCTGGCCGACGGCAGCCAGCGTGTGGCCGGTGATGTTGACATCGCGGCCGTCAACGAAGCTTTCGCCACGGCGCTTCCGCACGACGAGTTCGAGAGCATCGGCGGCCTGGTGGCGCACGAACTCGGCCGCGTGCCGCGGCGAGGCGAGGCGGTCATCGTCGGCGATCTGATGTTCTCGGTGATGCTGACGCGCGGCGGCGCGGTGCGCTGGTTCAAGGTCACGCGCGCGCCTGAGCCGGCGGCCAGCGGCGACGGCATCTGAGCCGCTCGCGCATGCCCTTCGCGCTCGAGCTGCTGCTGGCGGCCGCGCTCGGTGCGCTGTACAGCCTGCCGTTCGTCTGGACACAAGCCTGGCCGCTGCAGCTGATCATCGTCGCGCTGCTGGCGTGGCGGGTGGCTTCGGAAACGCCTTGGCGCGCCGCGGCGCTCGGCCTGGCTTTCGGCACGGCGTGGCTCGGCGCGGGCACCTGGTGGCTCTTCATCAGCATGCATCGCTACGGTGGCCTGCCGGCCTGGATGACGGTGCTGGCGATCACGCTGCTGTGCGCGGCACTCTCTTTGTACCTGGCCGCGGCCATGGCCGCTTTCGCGCGCTGGCGCAGCGGCCGTGCGGGCGCCGATGCGCTGTTGTTCGCCGCACTCTGGCTGCTCGCCGAGCTGGCGCGCGGCATCATCTTCACCGGCTTTCCGTGGGTGGCCAGTGGTTACGCGCACGTCGACGGTCCTCTCGCCGTGCTGGCGCCTTGGCTCGGCGTGTACGGGCTCGGCTGCGTTGGCGCGGGGCTGGCGGCCTGGATGGGCTTGAGCGTTCGCCGCGGTTGGGGCTCGACGACGTTGCCGCTGGCGGGAACCGCTGTCTTGCTGATCGGCTTTTCTTTCGCCGGGCCAGGGCAGTTCTCGCAACCGGGTACCACGCTGCGGGTCACGCTGCTGCAGAGCAACGTGGCGCAAGACGAAAAGTTCGTGGTCGAGCTGATCCCGAAGGCGCTGGAATGGGCGCGGGTGCAGTTGCTCGCGGCCAAGGGCGATCTGGTCGTTGCGCCCGAGACGATCATTCCGCTGCTTCCCGAGCAACTCGACCCGGGCTACTGGGACGGCTTGCTGCGGCACTTCCAGCAAGGCCAACAGGCGGCGCTGATCGGCCTGCCGCTGGGCAACGAAGTCATTGGCTACACCAACTCCGCTGCCGGAATCTCGGCCGGAACCAAAGCCATGCCCGAGGGCTTTTACCGCTACGACAAACACCACCTCGTGCCCTTCGGCGAGTTCATCCCCGACGGCTTCAAGTGGTTCACGCGGATGATGAACATCCCGCTCGGCGACTTCAACCGCGGCCCGCTCGTCGCCCCGTCGTTCGCCGTGGGCCCCGAGCGCGTGGCCGCGAACATCTGCTACGAGGACCTGTTCGGCGAGGACCTTGCCGCGCGCTTCACCGACGTCACCGCGGCGCCGACGATCTTCGCGAACATCAGCAACATCGGCTGGTTCGGCGAAACGATCGCGGTCGCCCAGCACCTGAACATCTCGCGCATGCGCGCGCTCGAATTCCAGCGCCCGATGCTGCGCGCCACCAACACCGGCGCCACCGTAGTGATCGACCACACCGGCCGCGTGACGCAAGCGCTGGCGCCGTTCACGCAAGGTGTGCTCGATGCCGAAGTGCAGGGCCGCACCGGCCTCACGCCGTTCGCACGCTGGGCCTCGGTGGCCAGCCTGTGGCCGCTGGCGCTGCTGGCCTTCGGCGTGGTGCTCGGCTTCGCAGCCTTCAGTGCCCGGCGCGCACGAGCCGCCCGGGCCGCGCTGCCGTGATTTCGCCGCCGTGTTGCACTCGCTGGCCCGCGACCCAGGTGCCGAGGTAACCGACGCCTTTCTGCAAAAAGCGCTTGCCGCCGGCCGGCAGGTCGCGCACCAGCGCCGGTACGCCAACGCTCAGGCGCTGCGGGTCGATCAGGTTCAGGTCGGCGCGCTGGCCCACAGTGATCGTGCCGCGGTCCTTGAGCCCGAGATAAAGCGCGTTGCGGCTCGTCATCATCTCGACCGCGCGCCCCAGCGGCAATTTGTCGGCAGCGCGGTCACGCACCCAGTGCGTCAGCATGAAAGTCGTGAAACTCGCGTCGCAGACCGTGCCCACGTGCGCACCGGCGTCGCTCAAGCCGGCGAGCGCGCGCGGGTGTTCGAGCATGCTGCGCACCGCCGAGAGCGAACCGTCGTTGTAGTTGAAGATCGGGAAGTAGATGAGGTTTTCGCCTGAGCCTTCGGCCAGGTGGTCGTAAAGCGCTTCGAGCGCCGTGATGCCGCGCTGTTTCGCGCGCACCAGAAAACTCTGCATCACGTTCGGTTCGTAGTTCAACGTGGCATCGAGCGGGAACATGCGCCCGCTGATCATCTCGATGCGTGCGAGCAGGATGTCGACCAGCGGCGGGATCGCGGTGCCGTCGCCGGCCATCCGGTCCGACTTTTCGCTCAGCACGCGGGCCTTGCGCGCCGGGTCGCGCATCGCCGCCGCGCGCTCGGCGAGCGGCAGCTGCGCGATCTCTTTGAACGCGGGGAACCCCATGAACGGGTGAAAGCTCGCTTCCAACCCGTTGATCACGCCGATGCCGCGCGCGGCGGTCTGCAGGTAGAGCGGCAGGCCTTGCGCCACCGCGATGTCGACCCGCTCGCGGATCGCCTGCCACTGCGCGCCGCCGGGGTCACGTTGCAGCCAGGTCATCGACAGCGGCCGGCCTGATGCGCGCGCCACCGCTTCGACCAGGTCGAACTCGGCATCAAAACGCTCCGGGCCTTTGAGCACATCGAAGTCGCTGACCATCTGGACCACGCCGTGCTGCAAGCCTTCGAACGCGCTCGCAATGCCGCACAGCTCCGCGCTGGTCGCTTCAGATGCCGGTGTCTCCTTGCCTTCCGAGGTGCGGTGGTTGTCGCTGCGTCCGCTGCTGAAACCCACCGCGCCCGCCTGCAGCGCTTCGCGCACCAGCGCACGCATCGCGACGATGTCATCAACACCAGCGGCCTGCTGCGTGAACGCGCGTTCGCCCATCACCGCCATGCGCACCGGGTCGTGCGGAATCTGCAGCAGAAAGTCTAGGCTGTGCGGCGTGGCGGCCAGCGCGTCCATGAACTGCGGGAACGACTCCCAGTTCCAGCGGATGCCCTCACTCAGCGCCGCACCGGGAATGTCTTCCACGCCTTCCATCAGCTTGATGAGGTCGGCTTCATGGCCCTTGCGCACCGGCGCGAAACCGACGCCGCAGTTGCCCATCACGACGGTGGTCACGCCGTGGTGGATGCTCGGCGAGAAGGTTTCGTCCCAGGTGGCCTGGCCGTCGTAGTGGGTGTGGATGTCGACGAAGCCAGGTGTGACCCAGGCGCCGTGTGCGTCGACGCGTTCGTGCGCCGCTTCGGTGATCTTGCCGACCGCCACGATGCGGCCGCCCCGCACGCCCACGTCGGCCGTGAACGGCGCGCCGCCCGAACCGTCGACCACCGTACCGCCTTCAATGAGCCAGTCGAGCATCCTTGCGCCTCCAGAAAACAGCGAGCGTCAGGCCCGACACGATGTGCCAGATGCCCCACAGGCTCGCGATGATCACCATGCCGAGATCGGCGTTGAACTGCACCGCGATGATGCCCAGCGCCAGCCCCGAGTTCTGCATGCCACCTTCGATCATGATCGCGCGCCGGTCGCGCTCGGCCACGCGAAACGCCAGCGCACACAGGTAGCCCATCAGCAAACCGCTGGCGTTATGAAGAATCACGATCACCAGTTGCGGCACGATCTGCGCCGTCAGCAGCGCGCGCTGGCTGATGAGGCCGAGCGCAATGAACGCGAGCAGCGCCACGATGCTGAAGGTGCCCAGCGGCTTGCGGATCTTCTCGGTGAACGCCGGCCAGCGCGCCCCGAGCGTGAGGCCGAGCGCCATCGGAATTGCCAGCAACGCCAGCAGGCTCCACCAGATGTCGGAAGGGTCGATCGCGAGCGTGCGCATCCAGCCGGCGGTGGCCGGGTTCGTGCTCATCATCCACGTGAAATTGAACGGTGTGAGAAACAGCGCCAGCACCGCCGCCACCGCCGAGATGCTGACCGACAGCGCCGTGTTGCCACGCCCGAAATGCGTGACCACGTTGCTGAGCGAACCGCCCGGGCACGCCGCCACCAGGATCATCGCGGCCTCGACATTCGGTGGCAGATCGAGCG
Organism: Burkholderiales bacterium; assembly: GCA_039930465.1. Taxonomy (GTDB): domain Bacteria; phylum Pseudomonadota; class Gammaproteobacteria; order Burkholderiales; family Burkholderiaceae_C; genus LMDS01. The sequence goes on along the minus strand of JBDTTU010000138.1, from coordinate 451 downwards.
CCAGCGTGGCCAGCCAGGTGCCCACCGGCAGCAAGATGAACTGCGGTATCAACCCGCAGACCACGGCGCGCGGCTGCTGCGCCACGCGGGTGAAATCGGCCAGCTTCAGCTCGAGCGCAACCGAGAGCACCATGGTCGCCAGAACCAGGCTGAGGATCAGTTGCTGCGTGCTCATCGAGCGAGGCTAGCAGCCTGCCAGCCCTCTAGAATCAAGGGTTTACGCAGATCGCCCGCTGATGCTCACCTTCCAGCAAATCATTCTGAAACTGCAGGACTACTGGAGTTCGCAGGGCTGCGCCTTGCTGCAACCCTACGACATGGAAGTGGGCGCCGGCACCAGCCACACCGCCACCTTCCTGCGCGCACTTGGCCCCGAGCCGTGGAAGGCTGCCTACGTGCAGCCGAGCCGCCGCCCGAAAGACGGCCGCTACGGCGAGAACCCGAACCGGCT
>JBDTTU010000137.1:0-9255 GCA_039930465.1 Burkholderiales bacterium | reverse complement strand
CCAAAGGGCACCGCATCGAGATCCGTGGTTTTGGCAGCTTCTCGATCAACCGCCGGCCACCGCGCGTGGGCCGCAACCCGCGCAGCGGTGAGCAGGTGGTGATCCCCGAAAAACTGGTTCCCCACTTCAAGCCTGGCAAAGCGCTGCGCGAAGCCGTCGATTCCCATGTGCCTGCCGATGCAGCGCCCGTCGATGCCCAACGCACGCCGCACGAAGGCTCGGGCACTTAAGACCCGTTGCGCGTCGGCCCGCCGCTAAAATCGCGGCAGGAGTCTCGATGCGAATTTTTGTCTGGCTCGTTCGAGCCGCCATCTTCTTCACCCTGTTTGCCTTCGCGCTGAACAACCAGCAGGAAGCTGGCATCCGCTGGTTCTTCGGCCAGGAGTGGCGCGCGCCCATGGTCTTCATCGTGCTCGCCGCGTTCGCGCTCGGTTGTGCCTTCGGCGTGTTCGCGATGGTGCCGAGCTGGTGGCGGCACCGCCGGGTGGCGCGCAAGCACACCCCCGTCTTGATACCGACGGTTGAGCCCGTGCCGACCACGCTCGCGCCGGACTCCGTATTGCCGCACCCTCCGCGCGATGGACTTTGACCTGCAATGGTTGCTGCTCGGCCTGCCGCTGACCTTCGCGCTCGGCTGGCTCGCTTCTCGCTTCGACGTGCGCCAGTGGCGCCGTGAACAGAAAGACTCGCCAAAGGCGTACTACAAGGGCCTGAACCTGCTGTTGAACGAACAGCAAGACAAGGCGATCGACGCTTTCATCGAAGCCGTTCAACAAGATCCCGACACCTCCGACCTGCACTTCGCCCTCGGCAATCTGTTCCGCCGCCGCGGCGAATACGAACGTGCCGTGCGCGTGCACGAGCACCTGCTGCACCGCGCCGACCTGCCCCGCAGCGAGCGTGACCGCGCCCAGCACGCGCTGGCGCAAGACTTCATGAAAGCCGGCCTGTTCGACCGCGCCGAAGAAGCCTACAAGGCGCTCGACGGCACGGGCTTCGACACCGAAGCGCGCTTGGCCCTGCTGACGCTGCACGAGCGCTCGCGCGACTGGCGCGCCGCCGCCGAAGTGGCGCAGAAGCTCGAACAACGCGGCACCGGCAGCTTTGCCTCGCGCATCTCGCACTACTGGTGCGAGATCGCGCTCGAGGCCGATGCCAAGCACCAGACCGACGAAGCCGACGCCGCATTGAAGCGCGCCCGCGAAGCTGCGCCACAGGCCGCCCGCCCGCTCGTGCTCGCGGGCCAGCGTGCTGCACGCCGAGCCGAGCACGCCGACGTGCTCGCGCTGTGGGGCGTGCTGATGGTGGCGCACCCGGCTGCCTTCAACCTCGTCGCACGCGAGTACGCGCAGAGTGCCGCCGCGAGCGGCGAAGGCGCTGCCGCGCTCTTGCGCCTGCACGAGCTCTACCGGCGCGCGCCGACACTCGACCTGCTCGAAGCCATCGCGCTGCTCGACGCCGACCCGGCCCGGCAGCGCGAGCGCTTGCTCGCCCACCTGCGCGAGCACCCTTCCCTGTCCGCCGCCCAAGGCCTGCTCGGCCAGCAGACCGACGGCTCGTTCAACGAGTCGGAAACCACGGCCCTGCGCGACGCCGTGGGCCGCGCCGCACAGCCGCTGCGGCGCTACCGATGCGCTGCCTGCGGCTTCGAAGCTCAACACTATTTCTGGCAATGCCCGGGCTGTTCCAGCTGGGACAGCTACCCGCCCCAGCGGCTGGAGGATCTGGGATGAAGATCGCTCGCGAACGCCTGGCGAAAGCGCGTGTGCTGGTGGTTGGCGACGCGATGCTCGACCGCTACTGGTTCGGTGCCGTCGATCGCATCTCGCCCGAAGCGCCGGTGCCGGTGGTGCGGGTCAACCGCGAAGAAGAGCGCCTGGGTGGCGCGGCCAATGTGGCGCTCAACGTCAAGACGCTGGGTGCCCAGGCCACCTTGCTCACCGTCGTCGGCGACGATGAGCCGGCGCGCAAACTGCGCGGGCTGCTTGAGAAGGAAGGCGTGTCCGCCCTGCTCGGCAGCGACCCGCAGCTCTACACCATCGTCAAGCTGCGTGTGATCGGCCGCAACCAGCAGCTGATCCGCGTGGACTTCGAAAACCAGCCCGACCACGAAGTGCTCTCGGCGATGCTGAGCGACTACGAGCGTGTGCTTCCCGAGCACGATGCGGTGCTGTTCTCTGACTACGGAAAAGGCGGGCTCACGCACATTCCGCGCATGATCGAGTTGGCCCGTGCCGCCGGCAAGCCGGTACTGATCGACCCGAAAGGCAGTGACTACAGCCGCTATGCGGGCGCCACCGTGATCACGCCCAACCGTGCCGAACTCACACAGGTGATCGGCGCGTGGAACAGCGAAGCGCAGCTCGTCGAACGTGCCCAGGCGTTGCGCAAGGAGCACCATCTCGACGGCCTGATGCTGACCCGTTCCGAAGACGGCATGTCGCTGTTCGATGCCGAACCGAGCGACGGCGGCCACACCCGCGTGCCCGCGCAGGCCCGCGAAGTGTTCGACGTGACCGGCGCCGGCGACACCGTGATCGCCACGCTCGCCGCGATGCTCGCCTGCGGCCTGAGCCTGCGCGAAGCCATGCCGCTCGCCAACCGCGCCGGTGGCATCGTCGTCGGCAAGTTCGGCACCGCGAGTGTCAGCTACGAGGAGTTGTTCGAATGAAGGTCATAGTCACCGGAGCCGCCGGCATGATCGGCAGCAACCTTGTTCACGGGCTCAACAAGGTCGGCATCGACGACGTGATCGGCGTCGACGACATGACCGACGGGCCCAAGTACAAGAACCTGCTCGGCGCGCAACTCAGCGACTACGTCGACAAGAGCGAGTTCTACGCCCGCTTCGCACGCGGCGAGTTCGGCAAGGTCGATGCGGTGCTGCACCAGGGCGCGTGCTCCGACACCATGGAGCACAACGGCCGCTTCATGATGGAGACCAACTACCGCTGCTCGAAAGACCTGCTTGACGCGTGCCAGGCGCAAGGCACACGCCTGCTCTATGCCTCTTCGGCGGCCACTTACGGTGGCAGTGCCTCGTTCCGCGAAGAGCCGGAGTTCGAGCGCCCGCTGAACGTCTACGGCTACTCGAAGCTGTTGTTCGACAACGTGGTGCGGCGTGTGCTGCCCGGCGCCGGCACGCAAATCGCCGGCTTCCGCTACTTCAATGTGTACGGCCCGCGCGAGCAGCACAAGGCGCGCATGGCGTCGGTGGCGTTCCACCACTTCAACCAGTTCGCCGAGACCGGCAAGGTCAAACTCTTCGGCGAATACGGCGGTTACGGCCCCGGTCAGCAGAGCCGCGACTTCGTGTTCGTGGACGATGTGGTCGCGGTCAACCTCTGGTTTCTGGAGCACCCCGACCGCAGCGGCATCTTCAACCTGGGCAGCGGCCGGGCCCAGCCGTTCAACGACGTCGCGGTGGCCACGGTGAATGCCGCACGCGCTCTCAGGGGAGAAGCGGCGCTGCCGCTCGATTCGCTGGTGTCGCAAGGCCTGGTCGAATACATCGACTTCCCGCAGGCGCTGGTCGGCAAGTACCAGTGTTTCACACAGGCCGACCTGGCGCGTTTGCGCGCCACCGGCTGCGACCACCGGTTTGCCGATGTGGCGCACGGCGTCGAGGCCTATGTGAGCTGGCTGGCCAAAGCGCAGCACTGAGTGGCCTGACCGCAGGCACTCCACCTTTCGGGGGTGTTCTTTCGGGGTCGCCCGCGGTGGCGATTTTCAAGCGCGCCGGCGCCTCGAACAATCCAGTCAGAGCCTGCAATTCCGCAGTGCTCGCCACCCTGGAGATCACCATGAACCTCGTCAAGATCCTGCTCGCCGCGCTGCTCGCACTGAGCGCCTCGTTCGCCTTCGCCGCCATCGATGTCAACAAGGCCAGCCAGGCCGAACTCGAAACCATCCGGGGCGTCGGCCCCGCCATGTCGGCCAGAATTCTCGACGCCCGCAAGGCCGGTGCCTTCAAAGACTGGCCCGACCTCGCCGTGCGGGTGAAAGGCATCGGCAGCGGCAATTCGGCCAAGTTCTCGGGCGACGGGTTGACCGTCAATGGCACCACCTACACCGCCGCCGCCTCGCCTGCGCCACGGGCAGCGACCAAGGCCCGCCCCGCAGCCAAGGAAACCGTGCGCAAGTGATCCGGCTGGCGCTACCAGCCGAAGAAGCTCAGCACATCGGCTCGCTTGTTCATCGTGTCGGCCACGCCGAGCGCCATCAGCTCGCGCGTGTACGGCGCTTCGAACAGCAGGTAGCTGGCCAGCGCCGCGCCGCGCGCGTCGTTGCCGCGGCCCTCCACCCCCACGCCGCGCAGCATCGCGCGGATCGGCAAGGGCAGCGCGCCCAGGTGCCGTGCGGCGATGTCGTCGAGCCGCTGGCTCGGCGCGATCACCAGCACCTCGATCGGCTTGAGAATGCTGCGCGCACGCGCCTCGGGCGTGAGCAACGCGAGCGTGCTGTTGATGCGCTGCAGGCGCTCGACGTCGACCGCCAGCGCATCTAGAAAGATGTTCGACAGCGCATGGCCGGCGATCTGCGCCAGGTTCGGGTACTCGCTGCTGCCGGCACGCTCGCCGGGCGGCTCGTGCATGCGGCCGGCACCGACCACGAGGATACGTTCTGCGCCCAGGTGCACGGCCGGCGAGATCGGCGCGGCCTGGCGCATCGAGCCGTCACCACAATATTCGGTGTGGCCGTCGATGTTCAGCGCCACGGCCGGAAACACGAAAGGAATGGCCGACGAGGCCAGCAGGTGCTGCACGCCGATCGCGTCGCGCACCGCGATGCGCTGCGAGCGTGTCCACGGCAGGATGTCGGCGACGGCGTCGTAGAAGGTCACGTGCAGGCCCGAGCCGTAGCTCGACGCGGTGACGGCCAGCGCTTTCAGGTGGCCGTCTTTCATCACCTGGTGCAAGCGCTCGGTGCTGACGAGCCGAGCCAGCAAATCTTGCAGCGGCGAGTTGTCGAGCAGCGAGCGCGGCTTGGCGCGGCGCCAGCGCGCAATCACCCAGCCCATCGACATCATCGTCAACCAGCGCGCGCCGGTGCGGATCACGCCGAAAGAGTCGGAGCGGTACACCTGCTCGGCGTGAAAGTTTTCCCACACCTTGCAGATCGTGTCGACCGCGGCATCGAAGTTGTCGGCGCGGCACGCCAGTGCGGCCGCGTTGATGGCGCCGGCCGAGGTGCCGGCGATCACCGGGAATGGGTTCGTCGTGGGCGCGCCGCAGTCACGCCTGATCTGCGCGATGGCCTTGAGCACACCAACCTGGTAGGCCGCACGCGCGCCACCGCCCGTGAGCACGAGGCCGGTGGCCGGTGTGGACGAGGTGTCGGCGTTGGCCATCACCCCTTATCGGCCAAAGCTGAGCGCGGCTGAAGGCCGGCAGGCCTGCGTCATTCGTACACCACCACGGCGCGGCCATTGCGTGCGCCAGCGCGCCAGCGGTCGAGCGCGGCATCGGTCGGGTAGAAGCGCGCCGAGTCGCCCAGGTCGAGCTCGCCGCTGGCGCTGTCGCGCTGCAATTGCAGGCGCACGGTGAGGCCTTGTGCCAGGTCACCGTGCTCGGTGGCCACGCGGCGCGACGGAAAGTCGCGCAGCACGTCGGCCACCGGCGGCACGCTGCCGTTCACTTCCACGCGCAGGTACTTGCCGAAGCGGCAGCGCGCGCCGGCCAGGTCCCACACCTGCGCGACCGTCAGGCGCAGGCCGCCGGAAAATCGATCGGGCTGAACCTTGCCCTGCACGATGATCAGTTCATCGTCTTTCAGCAGGTCGCGGTTCGCGTTGAGCAGGTCTTCGTTCGCGACCGCTTCGATCACTTCGCTCTTGTCGTCGAGCTTGAAGATCGCGACGCGCCCACGCTGGCCGTTGATGACCCGCAGGTCGCTGACGATGCCGGCCAGCAGCTGCGGCTCGCGGCTGTCGAGCAGGTCTTCGATCTTTCGCTTGGCGAAGCGGCGCACTTCTTCGCCGCTCTGGTCGAACAGGTGGCCCGACAAGTAAAACCCGAGCGCGCCTTTCTCGAGCGTGAGCCGCTCCTTGATGCTCCACGCGTCGGCCTCGACCAGCGCCGGCTCTTGCGTGCTCGCGGCGTGGCTGCTTTCTTCGTCGGGGCCGAAGTCGAACAGGCCGCCCTGGTCGGCGTGCGCCGCTTGCGAATCGGCCCAGTCGAGCGCGAGGCTCACGCTCGCGAGCATGGCCGAACGTTCAGGGTGAAGCGCATCGAAAGCGCCGGCCTTGATCAGCGCTTCGACCACACGCTTGTTGATGCGCTGGCGATCGACACGGGCGCAGAAGTCGAACAGGCTCGTGAACGTGCCGCCTTCGGTGCGCGCCTTCACGATCGCTTCGATCGCGCCCTGCCCCGTGCCCTTGACAGCGCCCAGGCCGTACTGGATTTCTTTGTCGCTCACCGGCTCGAAGCGGTACACACCCTGGTTCACGTCGGGTGCGTGCAATACCAGGCCGAAGCTGCGCAGGTCGAGCATCAGCACACGCAGCTTGTCGGTGTCGTCCATCTCCACCGTCATGTTGGCGGCGAAGAACTCGGCCGTGCAGTGCACCTTGATCCACGCGGTGTGGTAGGCGAGCAGCGAGTACGCAGCGGCATGCGACTTGTTGAAGCCGTAGCCCGCGAACTTTTCCATCAGGTCGAAGACTTCGTCGGCCTGCTCTGCAGAGATGGCCTTCTTGGCTGCACCGGTGCGGAAGATCTCGCGGTGCGTGGCCATCTCCTCGGCCTTCTTCTTGCCCATCGCACGGCGCAGCAAGTCGGCGCCGCCCAGCGAGTACCCGCCCAGCACCTGCGCGGCTTGCATCACCTGCTCCTGGTAGACCATCACGCCGTAGGTTTCGCCGAGCACGGTTTCGAGCAGCGGGTGCGGGTAGCTCACCTCTTCGCGGCCGTGCTTGCGCGCGCAGAACGACGGAATGTTTTCCATCGGCCCGGGCCGGAACATCGCGTTCAACGCGAACAGGTCTTCGATGCGCGTGGGCTTGGCGTCTTTGAGCATGCGCTGCATGCCCGAGCTTTCGAACTGGAACACCGATTCGGTGCGGCCTTCGGAGAAGAGCTTGTAGACACGTGCGTCGTCGAGAGGCAGCTTGTCGTAGTCGAAGCCGGCGTGTTGCGGGCGGCGCTTGAGGATGAACTCCTTCGCGATCTCCAGGATCGTCAGCGTGGCCAAACCCAGAAAGTCGAACTTGACGAGGCCGATCGCTTCCACGTCGTCCTTGTCGAACTGGCTCACTGCGCTGTTGCTTCCGGGCTGCATGTAGAGCGGGCAGAAGTCGGTGATCTTGCCCGGCGCGATCAACACGCCACCGGCGTGCATGCCGACATTGCGGGTGATGCCTTCAACACGCGCCGCGAGCGACAACAGCTCGGCCACTTCCACTTCGGCCGCTTCGCGCTGTTCGAGTTCCGGCGCTTCGCGGCGGGCGTAGATCAGGCCCGGGTCGGGGTTCTCGGGCACTTTCGCGAGCGTGACGTGTTTGCCCGGCGGCGCGGGAATGAGCTTGGCGATCGAGTCGACATGGCCGTAACCCATGCCGAGCACACGGCCCACGTCGCGCAGCGCGGCCTTGGCGGCCATGGTGCCGAAGGTGGCGATCTGGCTCACCGCGTCGCGCCCGTACTTGGCCTTCACGTAGTCGATCACGCGCTCACGGTTGGCCTGGCAGAAGTCGATGTCGAAGTCGGGCATCGACACCCGTTCGGGGTTCAGGAAGCGTTCGAACAGCAGGTTGTATTGCAGTGGGTCGAGGCCGGTAATGTTGAGCGCATAGGCGACCAGCGAACCGGCACCCGATCCCCGCCCCGGGCCAACCGGGCAGCCGTTCTTCTGGGCCCAGTTGATGAAGTCGGCCACGATCAGGAAGTAGCCCGGGAAACCCATCTTCAGGATGGTTGCGATCTCGAAGTCGAGCCGCTCGACGTAGCGCGGGCGTTCCTTGTCGCGCTGCGTGGCATCGGGGTAGCGCTGCAGCAGGCGCGCCTCAAGCCCTTGGTGCGACGCGAGGCTGAAGTACTCGGGCATCGCCAGTTGCCGGCCGTCGACCAGCGGGGTGGCGAAGTCGGGCAGTTGCGGCTTGCCGAGCACGAGTGTGAGACTGCAGCGTTTGGCAATCTCCACGCTGTTGCGCACGGCGCTCGGCAGGTCGGCGAACAGCGCCTCCATTTGCGCCTGGGTCTTGAAATACTGCTCTTGCCCGAAACGCTTGACGCGCCGAGGGTTGGTGAGCATCTCGCCTTCGGAGACACACACACGCGCTTCGTGCGCTTCGAAATCGTCAGGCGCCAGAAACTGCACGGGGTGGGAGGCGACAACCGGCAACCCGCACGCCGCCGCCAGCACGACTGCGGCACGCACATGGGCTTCGTTGCCGGGCAGGCCGGCGCGTTGCAGTTCGATGTAGAAGCGCTGCGGGAACAGCGCCGCCAAACGCTGCGCATTCGCCTGCGCGCGTGCTGTGTCGCCGGCGACCAGCGCCTGGCCGACCGCACCATGCTCGGCCCCCGACAGCGCGATCAGCCCGGCGCCGAGTTCGGCAAGCCAGTCCCATTTGACGAAGGCTTGCCCGCGCTGCTCGTTCTGCAGCCAGGCCCGCGACAGCAGTTCGCACAGGTTCAGATAACCCTGCGTGTTCTGCACCAGCACCAGCAGGCGGCTGGCGTTCTTTTCAGCACCGGCCGGCTCCAGGCAGAGATCGGCACCGATGATCGGCTTGACACCCCGCTTGCGCGCCGCGCTGTAAAACTTGACGGCGCCGAAGAGGTTGGCCAGGTCGGTGATGGCCAGCGCGGCCTGTTGGTCGGCGGCCGAAGCCGCCACGGCTTCGTCGATGCGCAAGGTGCCATCGGCGACGGAAAATTCGGTGTGGGTGCGCAGGTGAACGAATGCCATGAAGCGCATTTTAGGGAGCGCGTGGCCCGTAAAATTTCTGGTGTGAAATCAATTCTCAATGTCTCGGCTTACAAGTTCGTGAGCCTCTCCGACCCCGCGGCTTGGCGCGACGCCATTCGTGCCCAAGCGCAGGCCCGTGCGCTGCTCGGCACGGTGCTGCTGGCCGACGAAGGCATCAACCTGTTCGTGGCCGGCGCGCCGGCAGACATGGCGACGTTCCTGCAGTGGCTGCGCCTGCAGGCGCCGTTCGCCGGCATCGTCGTGAAGGAAAGCGAGTCTGACGACAGGCCGTTCGGCAAGCTGATCGTCAAGGTCAAGCCCGAGATCATCCGCATGAACCAC
>JBDTTU010000136.1:0-9304 GCA_039930465.1 Burkholderiales bacterium | reverse complement strand
GCCGTGGCGGCAGCGAGGCACTTGTTGCACTTGCCCAGGCCGGGCAGGCGCGCGTCGGGCTTGCCGTCGCCGGTCTTGAAGTTGGCCTGGCAGCGGCGGCAGACGTACATCTTCGAACTCGACATCATCGGCTTCACGCCAGGCTCGCCGGCCGGGCGTGCGGCCACGTACTCGGCTTGCGTCTGGCGCAGCTTCTGCGAGGTGTCGGGGGTGGTGGAAGCGGGAGAAGGGCGACGGGTGGCCATGGCGGTCCCTGAAAAGGTATGCGAGCGGTCGAGGTGCCGGGAGGGTGTCCCGACCGCGAAGGCATGTATTGTCCCAGCATTCGTGAGCCCGCGTGCAGGGCAGGGCCGGGATCAGGCAAGGGATTGTGTTTTGGCGCTGGATCGGGGTCGAACTCGCCCGCCGCGGCACGGGCGCCCGGCCGCTCAGCGCCGCATCAGCGAATCGCCCCGTTCCAGGTCGAGCGCGTCTTGCGGCACGACCGTGACGCTGCCGCCCCCGGCCTTGAGCGCCTCGATGAACTGCGCTGCCACCCCCGCCACCACCACACGCCGCCGCGCCGGCACGAGCGTGGCAGTGGCATAGGCCTGCACGTCGGCGGCGCTCACGGCGCCCAGGGTTTCGATGCGCCGTTGCAGCTCGGCCGGCGCACGGCCGGCAACGATCAGCCCGCCCAGCGCCTCGTTCAGCCCGGCCGTGGTTTCTACGCTGCGGCTGAAGTTGCCGATCAGCGTGGCCTTGCGCGCCAACAACTCTTCGTTGCCGACCGGCGCTTTCATCAGACCATCGAGTTCGCCCTGTACGAGCCCCAGCACCTCGGCCGCCGACTCGTTCTTGGTCTGCACAGAAACCCGCAGCACGCCGCCTTCGCGGCGCGCTTCGAGGCGGCTGCCGGCGCCGTAGCTCAGGCCCCGCTTGATGCGTATTTCCTGGTTCAGGCGCGAGGAATAGCCACCGCCGAGCACCGAGTTCATCACGTCACGGGCGGCGCGATCACGCTCGCTGTCGGGGACGGGCAAGACCACAACGACCGCGGCCTGGCCCGACTTGGCCATGTCGATCACGGCCAGGTCGAGCGGCAGGCCATTGCCCGCCAGGCTGGTCGGCGGCAGCGCCGCCTCTGGCTTTTTCCAGTGGCCGAAGTGTTTTTTCGCCAGACTCAGTGCGGTGACCGCGTCGAGGTCGCCGGCCAGCACCAGCACGGCGTTGTCGGGGCGGAAGCGCTCGGTGTGCAAGCCTTGCAGGTCGGCGCGCTCGATGCGCGCCAGCGACTCCGGCGTGCCGCTCGCCGGGTGGCCGTAGGCGCCGGTGCCGAAGAGCATGTGCTGGGCCGCCAGCGACGCCAGCGTGCCCGGCTGCGAATACGCGACCTTCATGTCGTCGAGTGTCTGCGTGCGCAGGCGCTCGATCTCGGCCGGCGCGAAGCTCGGGCGCAACACGGCTTCGGCGACGAGCGCGAGCGCGGCGTCGAGCTGCGGCACCGCAACGGTGATGCCCACGGCCGACTGGTTCCAGCCACTGGCGCTCTCGATCGAACCGCCCAGGGTCTCGGCGGCCTGCACCAGCGCCGAGGCGCTGTAGCGGTGGGTGCCCTTGGTCAGCAGCCCGGCCGTGAACGAGGCCAGCCCGGCGCGTTGCGGCGGGTCGGCTTCACTGCCAGAGAGCACGAGCAACTGCGCGCTCACGAGCTGCACGCCGCGGCGCTCTGCCAGCACCACACGCAGCCCGTTCGGCAGGCTTTGTTCGATCGGTGCATCGATGCGCAGCTCGCGCGGGGCGGCGGGCGGCGGCGGGGTTTCGTAGGGCTGCGCCCGAACGCCGTGCGCCAGCGTGAGCAGCATGGCGGCACTGAGAAAAACGGCCGCGTGGCGCAGCGATGGGGCCATCGTTTTCAGACGCTGCATCATTTCGCAGCTCCTTCCTGGGTGTATTCGACACTCACCTTGTGGGCACCCAGAACGTACTGGCGCATCACACGCTGCACGTCGGCCGCCGTCACGTCGAGCAGCGCCTGCAAGCCGGCGTTGACCTGGGCCGCGCCGCCTTCGAGCACGGCCGCGCCGGCCAGCGCCTGCGCCAGGCCGTCGGGGGTTTGGCGCGCCAGCAGCGTGCGTGTCAGCAACTGGGTCTTGACCTTGGCCAGCTCGGCCGCGCCCACCGGTCTGCGCGCCAGCAACTGCACTTCGGCCAGCAGCGCCGCACGCACGTCGGCGATCTTCTTGTTGCCGGCCGCGACCGCCACGGCGGCGAGCAGGCCCGGCCCGCTGCGCAGGTCGGCTTCGAAACTCGCCTGGCTGGCGAGCTGTTTGCGGTACACGAGCGACTGGTTCAGGCGCGAAGACTCACCCCCGCTGAGCAGCGCCGAGGCGATCTGCAGCGCGGCGTTGTCGGGGTTCGTTACCGGCGGTGCGAGCCAGAGCAGCGCCACCGCTGGCAGCGGCACGGCCGGGCCGGTCACCTTCACGCTGCGGTCGCTCGGCCAGGCGGCTTCGGTGGCCTTCAGCACGGGCAAGGGCACGGCCGGGCGGGCGATCGGGCCGAAGTACTTGTCGACCCAGGCGTCGAGCTGCTTCTGGTCGAAGTCGCCGGCGACCACGAGCGTGGCGTTGTCGGGCCGGTAGTAGGTGCGGTGAAAGGCTTCCACGTCGGCGAGCGTGGCCGCTTCCAGGTCTTCGATGCTGCCGATGGGGGGACGCTTGTACGGGTGCGTCAGGTAAGCCGCAGGCGCGAGTGCTTCGTAGAAGCGGCCGTAGGGCGAAGCCAGCACCCGCTGGCGAAACTCTTCTTCGACCACGGCTCGCTCAGACTTGAAGTTAGGCTCATCAACGTTCAGGTTCGACAGGCGTTCGGCTTCGGCCCAGATCAGTGTCTCAAGGTGGTTCGACGGCACGACCTCGTGGTAGGCCGTCACATCGTCGCTCGTGAAGGCGTTGTTGGAGCCGCCCACGTCTTCGGTCAGGCGGTCGAACTGCTCACTCTTCAAGTAGCGCGTGCTCTTGAACATCAGGTGCTCGAAGAGGTGCGCGAATCCGGAGCGACCTGCCGGATCGTCTTTGGCGCCCACGTGGTACCAGACATGCACGCTGACCGTCGGGCTGGTCTGGCTGCGCACCGAGATCACCTGCAGGCCATTGGGCAAGACACGTTCGGCGAACACCACCGGCACGACTTTCGGCGGCGTCGGGGCGGCGGCGATGGCTGCGCCGCACCCCACCAACAACGAGAGGCAGACGAACAAGCGTGGCAGTGAGCGGGTCATGGCGCGCTGCCCATCAGGCCGACTTGACGACCAGCGTGAAGTGCTCGACCGTGGGCGGCACCGCAAAGTACGGCCCGACGATCGCGCGCCACTGCGGGAACAGCGGGCCGCCGCGGAAGGCGACGGTGTGGTCCTCGAGCGTTTCCCAGTAGATCATCAGGATGTAGCGCTCGGGCGACTCGACACCCTTGTTGACCTTGTAGCCACGAAAGCCCTTGGCCTGAGAGATCACGGTCTCGACACCACGCTGGATGGCGGCGTCGAATTCCGCCTGTTTTCCGGGTGCGATGCGAATGTCGGCGAGTTCGAGAATCATGGTCTGGCTCCGTTACGGGTGGCCGCCAGTCTACAAGCGCGGCGCCGCCCGCACCGGCCGTGCCTTAAACACCCAGGCAGCGACCCAGCCCTTCGGAGTCGGCGGCGAGTGTGGCCGATTCGCCTGCCATCACGACCAGGCCTTTTTCGAGCACCACGGCGTGGTCGGTGTGGGCGAGCACGGCGCGGTAGTTCCGGTCGACGATCAGCGTGCTGATGCCGGTGGCGCGGATCTCGCTGACCACGCGCCAGATCTCAGCCACGATCAATGGCGCCAGGCCTTCGGTGGCTTCGTCGAGGATCAGCAGTTGCGGGTTCGTCATCAGCGCGCGGCCGATCGAGAGCATCTGCTGTTCGCCGCCCGAGAGCTGCTGGCCGCCGTGGTTCAGCCGCTCGGTCAGGCGCGGGAAGGTGGCGAGCACGCGCTCAAAGGTCCAGTCTTTCTTGCCGTCGACGCCGGCGCGCGCCGTCATCACCAGGTTTTCGCGCACCGACAAGTTCGGGAAGATGCCCCGGCCTTCGGGCACGTAGCCGATGCCGAGCCGGGCCATGCGCTCGGGCACGTGGTTGGTCACCTCACGGCCGTGCCATTTCACATGGCCTTCGGCCACGCGCACATAACCCATCAACGAGCGGATCAGTGTGGTCTTGCCCATGCCGTTGCGCCCGAGCAGGCCGAGCGCGGTGCCGGCGGGCAGCGTCAGGCTCACGCCGCGCAGGATGTGGCTGTCGCCGTAATAAGTGTTGAGCTGGTCGATCTGCAGCATGACGGAGTTCGGGCGAGCGCCGGGCCGCCCCAAGCCGCCCGAGGTCGCCTCGGGGGATGGTGCCGAAGGCGCCTGAGGGCTTGTCATCATCAGTGCGCGTCGCCGAGGTAGGCGACCTGCACGTCGTGGTTCGTGCGGATGTGTTCCGGCGTGTCGCTTGCGATCACGCTGCCGTTGACCATCACGGTGATGCGGTCGGCGATGCGGAACACCGCGTCCATGTCGTGTTCGACCAGCAGCACCGCATGGCTGCGCTTCAACTCGGCCAGCAGCGCCAGCATGCGGCCGGTTTCTTCGGCGCCCATGCCGGCGAGGGGTTCGTCGAGCAGCAGCACGCGCGGCCTCAAAGCCAGGCACATCGCGATCTCGAGCTGGCGCTGGCCGCCGTGGCTCAAGAGCCCGGCCGGGCGTTGGGCGTCTTCGCTCAGCCCGGCCGCGTCGAGTGCCGCCTGTGCGGCAGCCAGGCTCTGCGCACACTGCTGCGCCGATTGCCACACCGCCCAGGCGCGTGGCAGCGCGGCCTGTGCGCTCAGGCGGCAGTTCTCGAGCACGCTGAAACTCGGGAAGATGGTGGTGCGCTGGTAACTTCGGCCCACCCCGGCACGGGCGCGTTTCGGTTGTGACCAGGTGCCGATGTCGATCCCGTCGAGTTCGATGCGGCCGCTGCTGGCCGGCATCTCGCCCGAGAGCATGTTGATCAGCGTCGACTTGCCGGCGCCGTTGGTGCCGATCACGGCATGCACTTCGCCGATGTGCAGGTCGAGCGAGACCTCGTTCACCGCGGTGAGGCCGCCGAAGCGGCGCGTCAGGCCGCTGGCGCGCAGCAGTGCTGTCGGTTCAGCCATGCGACGCCCCCGCGAGCCGCGCGCGCAGCCCGATCAAACCTTTGGGCAGCAGCGCGACGAACGCAATGATCGTGAGGCCCAGCGTCATCTGCCAGTGGCTGGAGAGCGGCCCGAGCAGAGATTCGAGCTGGAACAATTCCTTCAGCAGGGTGAACGCGATCGCGCCGATCACCGCGCCCCGCAGGCTGCCGATGCCACCGAGGGTCAGCATCAGCAGCACCGCCCCCGATTCGTGCCAGCTCAGCAGTTCGGGGTTCACCGCGCCGTCTTTCACCGCGAGCAGAAAACCCGCCAGCCCGGCGAGCGCGCCGGCGATCACGAACGCGGCGAGCTTGTAGCCGTAGGTTCGAAAGCCGGCCGCGCGCATGCGCTGTTCGTTGACGCGGATGCCGGCCAGCGCATGGCCGAAGCGCGAGCGCATCAACAGCGCGAGCAGCGCGTAGGTGGCGATCAAGGTGCCGATCACAGCGTAGTAGAGATGCTGGCTGTCATCGAGGTTCAAGGACCCGAGCGTCGGCTTGGCGTAGAGGAACAGGCCGTCGCTCCCGCCGGCGAGTTTGGTGTCGTGGAACAAGAAGTAGGCCATCTGCGCGAACGCGAGCGTGACCATGATGAAGTAGACGCCCTTGGTGCGCAGGCTCAGCGCGCCGACGAAGAGTGCGTAGGCGGCCGCGGCCAACACCGCGAGCGGCGCGACCGTTGCGATCGAGCCGCCAGCATCGCCCGAAGCCAGCACGGTCACGTAAGCGCCGATGCCGAGGAACGCGGCATGGCCCAGGCTCACGAGGCCGGTCACGCCCACCAGCAGCTCGAGGCTGAGCGCGAAGATCGCGTAGATGGCGATCTTGACCACGGTTTCCTGCAGATACGGCGTCAAGCCGAGCGGCAGCATCAGCAGCACGAGAGCGGCTGCGGCCGGAACGATCCAGGTGCGTGCCATGTCAGTAGGCGCGCTTCATCAAGCCTTCGGGCCGCCAGACCAGAATGACCGCCATCAGCAGGTACACGCCGATCCCGCTGTATTCGGCGAAGAAGACCTTGCCGAAGGTGTCGACCACGCCCACCAGCAGCGATGCGATCAAGGCCCCCGTGATCGAGCCGATACCGCCGATCACGACCACGACGAAGCAGATGATCAATACGCTGCCACCCATGCCCGGGTACACCGACGACAAGGGCGCGGCGATCATGCCGGCCAGCGCGGCCAGTGCCACGCCGCCGGCGAACACCACGCGGTAGAGCAGCTTGATGTCCAGCCCCAGGCCGCGTGCCATGTCGCGGTTGCTGGCGCCGGCGCGGATCATCATGCCCAGCCGGGTGCGGTTGACGACGAAGTAGAGCGCCAGCGCGACCACGATGCACGCCACCGAGGCGAACACGCGGTACCACGGGTAAGACATCAGCTCACCGAGCCGGAAGCCACCGCTGAGCCACGGGGGCGGTTGCACGCCATGCACGTCGTTGCCCACCAGCAGGCTGCGCGCTTCTTCGAACACGAGGATCAACGCGTAGGTCATGAGCACCTGCTGCAGGTGCTCGCGCTGGTACAGGAAGCTGAAGAACACCCATTCCAGCACGAAGCCGAACAAGGCGGCGAGCAGCACGCCCACCACGATGCGCGTGAGGAACCAGTCGCCGAAATACGGCGCGAGCGCGAACGCCATGTAGGCGCCGATCATGTAGAAGCTGCCGTGCGCGAGGTTGATCACGCCCATGATGCCGAAGATCAGCGTGAGGCCACTGGCCACCAGAAACAGCAGCAGGCCATATTGAACGGCGTTCAGGCACTGAACGAGGAAAGTGGGGATGTCCACGGCGGTCTATATGAATCGGCCTGCGCCAGACGCAGGCCGCAAAAAAGAAGTGCGGCGAAGCCGCCCGCTCGAAATCAGCGAAGCGTTCGGTGCCCGAAGCCCCGATTATCGAGGGCTACATCTTGCAGCCGCGCGCTGGGTCGGCCAGGCTCTTCACTGCCACCGAGCGGTACTCGTTGTTCACGCCCTTGGCTTCGCGCAGGTACATGTCCTGCACCGGGTTGCCGGCGGGTGAGATCGTGAACTTGCCGCGCGGGCTGTCGACCACGGTCTTGCGCATCGCCGCGGTCAGCGCGTCGCGCTTGGACAGGTCGCCCTTCACGGCCTTCAGGCCGGCGTTGAGGATCTGCGCCGCGTCATAACCCTGCACCGCATACACGTCGGCATTGGCCTTGTAGGTCAGCGCGAAGCTGTTGCGGAACGCGTTGTTGCGCGGCGTGTTGAGGTTGTCGGCGTAGTGCAGCGTGGTGAACAGGCCTTGCGCAGCCGCGCCCTGCGCTTCGAGCGTGCCGTCGGTCAGGAAGCCCGAGCCGAACAGCGGTATGGTCTTGTTCAGGCCGGCCGCGGCGTAGTCTTTGACGAACTTGACCGCGCCGCCACCGGCGAAGAACGCAAACACCACGTCGGGCTTCTGGGCCGCGATCTCGGTCAGCAGCGCCTGGAATTCGACGTTCGGGAACGGCAGGGTCAGGTCTTTCATGACCTTGCCGCCGCCCTTCTCGAAGGCCTCGGTGAAGCCCTTCACCGTCTCGTTGCCGGCAGAGTAATTCCAGGTGATGGTCATCGCGCGCTTGTAGCCCTTCTGCGTCGCGACCACGCCGGTCGAATAACCCGGCTGCCAGTTCGAGAACGAACTGCGCACGATGTTCGGGCCGCACATGGGGCCGGTGATGGCGTCGGCGCCGGCGTTGGGCACGATCAGCAGTGTGTTGTTGTCTTTGGCGGCCTTGGCCATCGCCAGCGCCACGCCCGAGTGCACCGTGCCCACGAGCACGTCGACGTTGTCGCGCTTGATCAGTTTGTTGACGTTGTCGGTGGCCTTGGACGGGTCGGACTCGTCGTCGACCTTGAAGTACTGGATTTCGCGGCCGGCGAGCTTGCCGCCCTGTTCCTGCACATAGAGCTTGAAGCCGTTTTCGATCATGGTGCCGAGGGCGGCGTAGGTGCCGGTGGCCGGCAGCATCAGGCCGACCTTGATGGGGGCGCTGCTTTGCGCGTGCGACGCGCCGGCACACAGGGCGAAAACAGCGGCGGCGGCGAAGGTGGTTTTGAACGACATGCGAGGCTCCTGCTCAGGAAAGGTTGGAATGATGAATGAATCGGCCGGCAGCGCGGCTCAGGGTTTCCGGCTGATCGCGGTGGGGCGAGTGCGCGCAGTTCGGCAGCACGAGCAGCTCGGTTTGCGGCAAGCGCCGCGCGATGCCGTGCACCTGCTCAAGTGTGCCGTACTCGTCGTCTTCGCCTTGCACGGCGAGCACTGGGCAGCTGATGCTGTCGAGCGAGGGTTCGATGTTCCAGCTGCGAAACGCCGGGCTCAGCCAGACGTCGTTCCAGCCGCGAAAGGCCGAGTCGGGGTCGGCGTGGTGGCGTGCCAGCCGGGCCCGCAGGTCGGTCGCGGCATAGGCGTCGCGGGCCTGTTCGATGCTGGTGATCGACACCTCTTCCACGAAGATGTGCGGCGCGACGACCACGATGCCCGCGGGCCGGAACTTCGAGGCGTACAAGAGCGCGATCGAGGCGCCGTCGCTGTGGCCGAAGAGCCAGGGGCGCTCGATGTTCAGGTGCGCGAGCAACATCGGCAGCACCTCGTGCGCCTGCTGCTGCATGAAGTCTGGCGCCCAGTGTTCGCCGACGGGTTTGGGTGTAGACCGGCCGTATCCGTAGCGTGAATAAACCAGGCCCTTGAAGCCATGCTCGGCGCAGAAGCGCTCGGGGAAGTCGCGCCACATCGAGATCGAGCCCAGGCCTTCGTGCAGGAACACGACCACCGGAGCTGCCGAGGCTGTGGCGCCGACCCATTGGTATTCAAGCTGCAGCGGCTGCCCGCGCCACGACAACGGGGCGTGCGGGTTCGGCAGCGTGCTCACGAGGCGGCGGGCCCGTCGGCGCGCGCCCGCTCGGCGTCACGCAAACGGAAGCGCTGGATCTTGCCGGTGGCGGTTTTTGGCAGCTCGTCGATGAACTCGATGAAGCGTGGGTACTTGTAGGCCGCGAGGCGCTCTTTCACGAAGGCCTTCAGTTCTTCTTCGCTGACCTGCTGCCCGGCCTTGCGCACCACGCAGGCCTTGGTCTTGGTCAGGC
>JBDTTU010000135.1:0-9377 GCA_039930465.1 Burkholderiales bacterium | reverse complement strand
AACTTCGCGACCTCGCAGGACCCGCGCTTCTGGAAGGCGCTGGTGGCGGCGCGGGCGCGTTGCTAGGTTGGGGCGCTCCGCGGTCGGGAACCGCAGCTTTGGACCCACCGGGAGCGGTCACCGCGACGGCGGTCCAGCAGAACCCCAGACACGAGCTGCCGCCAAGAACGGCTTTAACCAATGAATGCCTCAGACTGACTTCCGCCGCGCAAGTATGGCGGCCGAATGACTGCGGTCGCCGAGACCGGTCTCCAGTTAGGCGGCTTCTGTCTGAACCCGATCGATCCAACGAACCCCAGACTGGCCAGCGACTTCTACTCGACCTCGTCCTGGTCCTCGTCGCCGGCTCTCGATGTCAGCGCTGGCCGACAGGCGTCAGCACCTCGATAGGATGGCTGCGCAACAGTTTGTTGATCCGCAGCGGCAGTGGCTGGTCGGTGGCGATAGCGGAGACGTCCACGATCGAACCGATGCGCACCGACGCCGTTCGGCCGAACTTGCTGTGATCGACCACCAGCACGCGCCGTCTCGAACGTCGCAGCATCGCGCGCACGATGTCCACCTCGGCCTCGTGGTAATCGAGCAGGTTACCTTCCGCGTCGATGCCACCGACGCTGAACAGGCACAGGTCCGCTCGGTACTGTTCCACCGCCACCAGGGTGCCGGTGCCGCTCACGCCGAGATTGCGCCGCTGCAGGTGGCCGCCGAGCAGGATCACCTCGGTTTCGGCATGCGTCACAAGGGTCTGCGCTGCTTCGACGCTGTTGGTGATGACCTTCAGCTCCTTGCGCGCGCCCAGCGCCTGGGCCACGGCAAGCAGCGTGGTGCCCAGCGACATGAACAGCGAGCAGCGATCGGGCAACCATTGCGCCAGCCTGTTGGCGATACGATTCTTTTCGCGCGTGAATTCACTTCGCCGCAGCGCGTAGCTGGTGTTGGTGACGCTCGACGGCATCGACGCGCCGCCGTGGTGGCGCACCAGCCGGCCTTCATCGGCCAGGCGGTTCAGGTCGCCGCGCAGCGTTTGCGGCGTGACGCGAAACTGCGCGACCAGGTCGTCGATCGACATGTAGCCGCTGCCACGCACCAGTTCCAAGATGCGCTCGCGCCGAGCGGCCGTGGTCATCGGCTCGGCGGACTCGCCGTCATGTCGTCGAGTAATGCGCTGCGAATGCCGGGCCGTCGCCGGCCAATGCCACGTTGCCCTGCCACGCGGCATGACGATGCCAGGGTGTGGCAAGGCGGTCGGTCAGCGCATTGATCCCGTGTACATAGCGCGTGGAACTGCCCGCCAGTTCGCGCTCCATCGCGGCCATGTCCGGAAAATGCTCGAACGCGCTGTGCCAGATGGCGCGCCCGCACAGGTAACCGCTGGCGCCGGCGCGCAGCGCGTAGGTGAGCGAGCGTTCAAAATCGGCCGGGCCGGCGGCGGCGCTCAGCAGCACCCACGGCCGCGTCGTCAGCGCTCCCAGGCGGTCATAGACGCCCTGCACCGCCCCGGCCTCGGGGCCCTGCGGGTCGGGGACGTTGCGCAGCATTGCCGGCGGTTCGAGCTTGTAGATGTCGATGCCGTAGTCAGAGCTGGCAAAGTCGCGCATCGAGTCCAGCACCAGTTGCGTGCGCCGCGCTTCGAGCTCCCCCGGGGCATCGCCGCTCAGCGGGTAGATCAGCAATTCCAGCAGCAGCACGATGTCGTGCTCGCGGCATTCCTGACCGATGCGGCGCACGAATGCCTGCTGGTGGGCGAGCACGTCCGCGTCCGCATCCGGTCGGTACCACACCAGCAGCTTGACCGCATCGCCGCCGATGCGTCGGATCTGTTGCACGCTCCAGTCGGGAATGACGCGTGAGCGTCGGCCGTGTGCCGTCTCGTCGGTGAGATGGTCTTCGAGCGACAGCACCAGCCCGGTCGATGCCGGCATCTCGCCCACGCAGCGCGGGTAGGCGAAATTCGGGTCGAGCAGCATGGCGCTGGCCAGTGGCGACAGCGCGCGCGTCACCGCGACCTTGACCGCGGCGACGTCGTCGTACGCCGCCTCGGACGTGCCGCGTTTGACGGCGATGGGCTGCATCAGCGGGGTGCGCTGGTCGATGGCGACCATCTTCCAACGCCCCGCACGGTCGGCTAGGCGCCGCATGCCCCACAACTTGCCTGGGCTGAGTTCAGTCATCGGTTTGCTTTCATCAGTTGATGGACGGCCGCGCGGTCGGGCATCGCGCTCCAGCCGCTGCCGTTGCGGCATTTCAACGCTGCCGCGGCCGATGCGAATCGCGCCGCATCGATGGCACCCGCGCCCTCGGCCAGCGCCAGTGCGTAGGCGCCATGGAAGACGTCGCCGGCGCCGTTGGTGTCACGCGCGACCACGTCGAAGGCATTCTCCGAATGCAGCGCACCGTCGATGAGGAAGCAGCTGCCGTGTTCACCGCGCGTCACCGCGACGACGCCGTCGGTGCGGCTCGCCGCAGCGCGCAACCCCGCCTCGATCCGGTCGTGGCCGGCCAACTCGGCCAGTCCGGCCTGCGAGAAGATCGTGTGGCTGGCCAGCGGCAGCAGTTCACGCGCGGCCGCTGCACCGCCGATGTCGGCGTCTAGCACGCGGGGAATGCCGCGGGCCTTCGCGGCGGCAAACAGTGCGCGCGCACCCTGCGGCCAGCGGAAGTCGGCGTGCACCGCCTGCACCGCCGCCAGTTCATCCAGCGGCAGCCAGTCGGTCGCCTCGTCGAGCCTGCCGCGATAGACCGCCAGCGTGCGCTCGCCGTTGTCGGCCACCAGCACCGCCGAGATCGGCGTCTGCGCATCCGCACCGCCAACCGCTTGCACTTGCACTCCGTGCGACTGCAGGCTGGCGCGTATCTGCTGGCCCTGGGCGTCGTCACCAAGGCGCCCCCAGTACTGCACCGTGCCGCCCAGCGCTGCGGCCGCCACCGCGGCGGTCGCGGCCATGCCGCCCCCGCCCTGCCGCAGCGCCGATGCCGTCAGCTTTCCCGGATGCGACGGCAACGCCGGCACGTTGAAGCTCATGTCCCACACCGCGATACCGAGGCAGACGATGGCGGCCATCGTGCTCAGCGCTGCCCGGTGTGCGCATCGAACAGCACGATGCTGTCGGCATCCATCGCCAGCAGCACGGTGTCGCCGGCGGCAAGCGTGCAGTCGCCGGGCAGACGCGCGACCAGCTTGTGGCCAGCGCAGTCGAGCATCACCAGCGTGTCGGCGCCGAGCGGTTCCAGCAACGCCACCGTGGCCCGCAGATGCGCATCGGCCGCCGCACCGACCACACGAAGCCGCTCCGGCCGCACGCCGAGTAGCAGTTCGCCATCTTGTTCGCTATCGACGGCCAGCGACGCGCCGCCGGGCAATTGCACGAAGCCGCCGCTGGCCGTCACCGGCAGGAAATTCATCGGCGGCGCGCCAAGGAAGCTGGCGACGAAGCGCGTCTGCGGCCGGTGGTACAGGTCCAGCGGCGTGCCGATCTGTTCGATGCGTCCGCCATTGAGCACGACGATGCGGTCGGCCATCGTCATCGCCTCGACCTGGTCGTGGGTGACGTAGATCGAGGTCGTCTTCAGCCGCTGGTGCAGCGCCTTGATCTCGGTGCGCATGTCGGCGCGCAGCTGGGCATCGAGGTTCGACAACGGCTCGTCGAACAGGAACACCTTGGGCTTACGCACGATCGCGCGGCCCATCGCCACCCGCTGGCGTTGCCCGCCGGACAGTTCGCGCGGCCGGCGTTCGAGCAGGTGTTCGATCTGCAGCACCGCCGCGGCATCGGCCACGCGCTGCTCCACCTCGGCCGTGGGCGTGCCACGCATCTTCAGGCCGAAGCCCATGTTCCGGCGAACCGTCATGTGCGGGTACAGCGCGTAGTCCTGGAACACCATCGCGATGTCGCGTTCGCTCGGGTGCAATGCGTTGACAACCCGCCCGTCGATCGCGATCTCGCCGCTTTGAAAGCCTTCCAGCCCGGCGATCATGCGCAGCAGCGTCGACTTGCCGCAGCCCGAAGGGCCGACGAAGACCAAGAATTCCCCTTCACGCACGTCGACGCTCAGTTCGCGGATGACCTCCACGTCGCCGAAGCGCTTGCTGACCTTTTGAATCGATACGCCGCTCATCGGTGCCTCACCCCGCCAGCGACAGCTGCGGCTTCAGCCGCTCGCCGCGCGCGAAGTGCGCGAACAGCTGCTCCAGTCCGTCGAGCGGAACCCGCGCATCGACCAGGCTTTCGAAGCGAGCGCGGTCGGCGCGCAGCAGCTCTACGTTCTGCGGGTACTCGCTTATCGGGAAATAGAACGAGCGCACGTAGTAGAAGTCTTTGCGACGAATGGCCTTGGTCTCGGCGACGCGCCATTCGTCGGCTTCGCCGAGCTGGATCACCGCTCCTCGCGCGGCGACGCCTTCCAGCGCCGCCTGGCGCGCAGCGTCCTTGCCGCTGCATTCGAGCACCAGGGGCCAGCGTTGCTTGGGATCGAGCGTGGTCAACGGCAGGCCGCCGAGCTTGGCCGCCACGCCGCGGCGAAAATCGTTCGGGTCGAAAACGTCGATCGGCCCGTAGCCGAACTGCTGGAGCACCAGCAACGCCCCCAGGCCAATCGGTCCTGCCCCGAGAACCAGCGCACGCCCGGCCGGCACCAGCGGCTGGCTCAGGCGCACGCCGTGCGCAGCGGTGCCGATGGTGTCCAGCAGCAGAGGCGCCAGGTGCGTCGGTACATCGTCTGGCACCGGCAGCAGGCATTGTTCGGGCACGCTCAGCGCCTCGGCATAGCCACCGGCGCGCTGCCAGCCCACCAGCTCCACCGAGTTGTCGCACAGCTGCGTATGCCCGTCCAGACAGGGTCGGCAGTGCCCGCACCACACCGGGATGTAGACCAGGCAGCGCTGGCCGTGCAGGCGGTGGCCGTGCTGGTCGACCTGGCCGACGATCTCGTGGCCAGGAGTCACCGGCCACCCGAGCCGCAGCGGGCGCAGGTCGCTGCCGCACAGCGAACAGGCCAGCACGCGGAGCAGCACCTCGCCGTTGGCCACGTTGGGCCATGCCGTCTCGGCGATCTCTATACGGCCTTCGCCGTTGAAGCGGGCATGTCGCATCACGTCAACCCTTGACGGCACCGAACGAAAGCCCTGCCACCAGGCGCCGCTGGATCAGGAAAGTCAGCACGATCGGCGGCATGGCGATCACCGTCGCCGCGGCCATCAAGGTGCCCCAGTTGGTAACGCCTTCACCGATGAAATTGAACGACGCGACGATGGCCGTCTTCGAATCCACACCCGACAGCACCAGCGCGAACAGGAAGTAGTTCCACGAGAAGATGAAGCTCAGGATGGTGGCGACGATCAGCCCCGGCATCACCACCGGCAGCGCGATGCGAAGCAGGATCTGCAGCGAGTGGCAACCGTCGATCTGCGCACTCTCGGTCAGCTCGCGCGGCAGGCCGTCGAAATGCGGCAACATGGTCCACAGCGCGATCGGCAACGTGATCACCGCGTGCGTGATGACCAAGGCCGTGCGCGTACCCGATAGGCCGAGGTTCGAGAACATCAGGAACCACGGCAGCAGGAACAGCGTGCCCGGGGCCATGCGCGCGAACAAGGTCAGCGTCGCCGGCCACGACGTGCGATGCCAGGAGATGGCGAAGGCGGCCGGCACCGCCAGCAGCAGGCCGAGCAAGGTGGAGCCCGCGGCCACGTAGAAGCTGTTCAGCGTGTTGTCGAGGAAGTCGGTGCGCACGAACAGCTGGCGATAGTTCTCCAGTGTTGGCGTGAACATCAGCCGCGGCGGATATTCGGTGATGGCAACACGATCCTTGAAGCTCGACAGGATCATCCATGCGATGGGTGCGAACAGCACGAGCATCAGCACCACGATCTGAACGCCGTGCAGCACCCGGGCCGGCAGGCCGGTGGGGTGCCGATTCACCAGGCCACCTTGCGCCGCAGCTGCGCGAACAGCAGCACCGCGGCGAAGACGATGGTACTGAGCGTGATCATCAATGCCGACGCGTAGCCAATGTCGGAGAACTCGAAGCCCTTGCGGTAGCCATAGATGTTCAGCGTCGACGATGCGAAGCCCGGCCCGCCCTGCGTGGTGATGTAGATGACGTCAAAAAAGCGCAGCAGGTCGACGCTGCGCAGCACCGCGGCGGTGACGATCGTCGGTCCGAGCAGCGGCAGCGTGATGTAGACGAAGCGCCGCCAGCCGACGGCGCCGTCGATCGCCGCAGCTTCGTAGACCCGCGCCGGCAGCGACTGCAGCCCGCCGAGCACGATCAGCGCGACGAAGGGCGCCCACTGCCAGGTGTCGATCAGGATCACCGTGAAGATCACGAAGTCGGTCGACGCCAGGAACAGGCTGGTGGGCAGGTGTGCAGACTTCAGCAGGTAATTGGCCACGCCCATGCCGGGGTCGAGCACGACGATGGCCATCATGCCCACCACCACCGGCGGCAACATGAACGGTGACACCATCACCGTGCGAATCAGCCCCTTCGCCGCTTCGATGCGGTTCAGCAGCAGCCCCAGCGCCACGCCGAGCACGAGCTGGATCGCCAGCGCTCCCAGGTACAAGACGAAGGTCAGCCGCAAGCCGTTCCAGAACTGCTCGTCGGCAAGCAGGCCGGTGTAGTTGCCAGTGCCGACGAACCTGACCGGCAGCCCGATCTTGTAGTCGAGCAGGCTGAGCCAGAACGCGTAACCGAACGGGAAGATGACCATCACGGCGACGAATGCCACCGCCGGCCAGATCATCCATTGCAGCGACGCGACGCGCTGCGCCGGCACTGCCGAGGAGGTCACTGCAGCTTTGCGAGGTCCGCGTCCGCTTGGCACATCGCGTCGTGTGCGGTGGCCTGGCCGAGGAAGATTTTCTGCACGGCGCCGCCGACGATTTCCCGCGCCTCGATCACGCGGTCGGTCGGCGGATAAGAAATGGCCGTACCGGTCTTGCTGATTTCGATCAGCGCATTGGCCCATGACTGGCGGATGGGCAGTTCTGCCGTCCAGGCCTTGAATTCGGAACCATTGAACACCGAGGCGCGCGGCGGTGCGACGCCACTCTTCACCAGGCGCGTCTCCATCTCGGTGCTGGTGGCCCACTGCAGGAACAGCCACGCGGCGTCCTTCTTCGTCGAGAAGTTGGAGACCGACAGGCCCCAGCCGAAGACGATCGGCTTGCTGGTGCCCGTGGCCTTGCCCTTGGGCAACACCTTGATGCCGATGTCGTTGGCGCGCCCGGGGAATTTCACGATGTTGGCAAACTCGTTCGACGACTCGTGGGTCATCGCGAGGCGACCCTGGCCGAGCATCTCGATCACCTGCGTGAAAGTGTGGTTGGCCGCACCCGGCGGGCCGTAGTCCTTCAGCAGGGCGGCATACATCTCTGCGCCCTTGACGCTGCCGGGCTGGCACAGACCGGGCTTTCCGTTGGGCGTGGCGAAATCGCCGCCGCTGTTGTAGATGAAGGCCGACACCGCATACGAGATCGCGCCGCGGATGCCGCGCGCCGCCCACACGGTGGCATCACCGCGCGCCGGGCATGCCTTCAGCTTGGCCGCGATTTCGGGGATCTCCTCGAGGAACATCGGCTCGCTGACGTTGCACTTTGCGAAGATGTCCTTGTTCCAGTAGAACAAAGGCCCTTCGAGATTGATCGGCAGGCCCACCAGCTTGCCGTTGATGGTTTCGGCGCGGCGCAAGCCTTCGCCGAAGTCGTTGAAATTGAAGTCGGGCGAGGTCAAGGCAGGATTGGCCAGCAGCGGCGACAGGTTCGCGTACCAGCCCGCCTTGTCGTAGGTCGCGCCCTCGCGGAACTTCAGCGACATAAACACGTCGACGTCGCTCGACTTGGCCTGCATCATCGTTGTCAGACGGGCGCGAAACTGCTCCTCGTTGAAGACGTCCAGGCGCAGCTTGATGCCGGTTTTGGCCGTGAATTCCGGCGCCAGCTCGCGCATCGCCTGCGACCAAGGATGGTTGTTCAACAGCAGGTTCAGCGTCTGCCCGTCGTATTTCTTCCAATCGAAGCTTTGTGCATGTGCGGCTGCACTGCTGGCGATCAGCGCCGTCGCCGTGATCCAGGTGGCTAGGGTCTTGCGCATCGTCGTCTCCTGTCGGGGTTGTCTTATTGCAGGCTCAGGCGGCAACGTAGCCGCCGTCGACCGGAATCGTCACGCCGTTGATCAGCCCGGCTGCCGGCGAAGCCAGGAACACCGCCGTGCCGGCGAGTTCGTCCGCGTCGGCCCAGCGCTTGTTCGGCAGCCGCATCATCAGCTTGGCGTTGAACTCGGGGTTTTCGCGGCCGTGGCGGCTGATGTCGGTGGCGATCCAGCCGGGTGCGATGGCGTTGACGCGGATGCCGTCATCGGCGTAAGCGAGCGCCAGCGACTTGGTCAGCCCGACGATGGCCGTCTTGGCCGCCGCATAGGCCGGTACCTGGGGCGCCCCGAAATAGCTGTACATGGAGCCAATGTTGATCATGCAGCCGCGCGTGGCTTTCAGGTGCGGGCGAAAGGCGGCCGCCAGGCGCACATTGCCGAAAAGATGGATGTCGACGATTTCGCGAAACACTTCGGGCTTGTGTTCTTCCCAGCGCATCAACTTGCCTGCGCAGTGGATCAGCACATGCAGCGTCTCGATCTTGCGCGCCAGCGCGTTGACGGCGTCGTCACTGGTCACGTCGAGCGGATGGAACTGTGCGCCATCGGCCAACAGTGCATCGGCCGGCGGGTTCAGGTCGGTGACCGTGACCTTGGCACCATGAGACAGGAAGGCGCGTGCGAAGGCCGAACCGATGCCCCCGCAGCCGCCGCTGATCAGGACGTGCTGGCCGGCAACCGAAAAGCTGGGAATCGCCATGACGCTTCGACGGCAGCGCGGCCACCGTGGGGTGATGAGTACAAACGGTACGCTAGCACTGCGCTTTCGAAGTCGCAAGAGTGCTTTCGATATCGAAAGTCGGTGAGTTTGCTGACGTGCGTAGAAGACATTCGACCGTCCAGCCACGCAAGACTGCGCCAGGCACGTCTGCACCGGTCGCGATTCACGTCAGATCACACGTTGACCTGACATCGCTGGTGCGCCGCGATGACCGGTATGTGGCCGAAACGGGAACGACGAAGGTCGAGGTCAACCGACCGCGACCGCTGCATTGCGGACGTACCCGGCCCAACTCACCGCAGTCAGCAACGTGGTTTGCTCGAAGGACTGACACGCCGGAACTGTCGTGCGGAGTCGCCTCCCTGGTCGTGCGGCCGGCCAGTCCTTCCCGTCCCGCAGTGCAGGCTGCACAAGTACAAACCTGAACGGCGACGCCGCAGGCGCGCACGGTCTACGGCGAGCCCAGCGTCTCCCAGCGCTCGAGCGCGGCGAGCAGCTCGTCGTC
>JBDTTU010000134.1:0-9558 GCA_039930465.1 Burkholderiales bacterium | reverse complement strand
GATCCGCGGCCACCGCCGCACCTACATCGGCTCGATGCCGGGCAAGGTGCTGCAGAGCCTGACCAAGATCGGCACGAAGAATCCGCTGTTTCTGCTCGACGAGATCGACAAACTGGGTATGGATTTCCGCGGCGATCCGTCGAGCGCGCTGCTCGAGGTGCTCGACCCGGAGCAGAACCACACCTTCAGCGACCACTATGTCGAGGTCGACTTCGACCTGTCGGACACGATGTTCATCGCCACGTCGAATTCGATGAACATTCCGCCGGCGCTGCTCGACCGGATGGAAGTGATTCGCCTCTCGGGTTACACCGAAGACGAGAAGGTCAACATCGCGCTGAAGTACCTGGCACCGAAACAGGCCAAGAACAACGGCGTCAAAGACGAAGAGATGGAACTCACCGAGTCGGCGGTGCGCGGAATCGTGCGCTACTACACCCGCGAGGCCGGTGTTCGTTCGCTCGAGCGCGAGATCTCGAAGATCTGCCGCAAGGTGGTGAAGGCGATCCAGCTCAAGCAGGTCAACACCAAGGTTGTCGTCACCGAAGATAACCTGAACGACTACCTGGGCGTGCGCAAGTTCGACTACGGTCAGGCCGAGAAGAAGAATCAGGTCGGGCAGGTGGTCGGCCTGGCGTGGACCGAAGTCGGCGGTGACCTGCTGACCATCGAAGCGGCGGTGATGCCCGGCAAGGGCAACATCATCCGCACCGGGCAACTCGGCGACGTGATGAAAGAATCCGTTGAAGCCGCGCGGTCTGTGGTGCGCAGCCGGGCCCGGCGCCTGGGCATCAAGGACGAGATGTTCGAGAAGCGCGACGTGCACATCCACGTGCCCGATGGCGCCACGCCAAAGGACGGCCCGAGCGCAGGTGCGGCCATGACCACCGCATTCGTCTCTGCGCTGACCGGTATTCCGGTCAAGGCCCATGTGGCGATGACGGGCGAGATCACGCTGCGCGGTGAAGTGACCGCCATCGGTGGTTTGAAGGAAAAGTTGCTGGCGGCGCGGCGCGGTGGCATCACCACGGTATTGATCCCGGAAGACAATGTGAAAGATCTGCAGGACATTCCCGAGAACGTGAAGAACCAGCTCGAGATCGTGCCTGTGCGCTGGATCGATCGGGTCCTGGAAGTTGCGCTGGAACGGGTGCCCGTGGCCTTGCCGGAAGACGAGCCCGTCAAGGCCAGTGAAACCGCCGCCACGACACCGCCGCTCACTGGCCCGGAGTTGTTGACGCACTGAGGTGATGGGCGTTGCGCAGGTGCAAATTTTCGGTCTATAATCAGGGCTTCGATAAATACACACCAGTGTTTACCGAGTTGCAAGAAAAGCTTGAAAAAGCGATGCGGGAGTAGCTCAGTTGGTAGAGCGCAACCTTGCCAAGGTTGAGGTCGAGAGTTCGAGCCTCTTCTCCCGCTCCATATCTTGAAAAGGGAAGCCGAGTGCTTCCCTTTTTTGTATCTAGAATTGATCTGGTGAACAGCCAGAGCAAAGTGGCGCGATAGCAAAGCGGTTATGCACCGGATTGCAAATCCGATCAGCCGAGTTCGACTCTCGGTCGCGCCTCCAAACCTCAAGGCCTCGCAGCAATGCGGGGCCTTCGTCTTTCTGGATTGACGCCGCGTTGATAATCGCGAGCCGCCCGGGTGGTGAAACTGGTATACACAGCGGACTTAAAATCCGCCGCCTCTCGAAAGAGGGCATGCGGGTTCAAGCCCCGCCCCGGGTACCAAGGCCAGTTTCTCGTTTGACGGTGCGCTTCACGCCGTGATGCGAGACGCCGTGATCGCCGCGCCGAGCCAGGCACTGGCGATCCGCCCCAGTTGCTCTGCGTTGCCGGTGGTTTGCAGAAGCAAGGGCAGGGCGGTTTCTGCGCCTGCGCCGATGCCTCGCCGTGTTTCATGTCCGATGCTGGCCGCGCGACGCGCCACTGCGGCAGCGGTATCGATGATCAGCACAGCGGGGCTGAGTTCGGCCTGAATGTTTCGCCGTGCAAACGCATAGTGCGTGCAGCCGAGGACGACCGTGTCGATGCCCGCTTCCCGCAGCGGCTTGCAATGGTGTTCGACGAGTGCGCGCACTTCGGGCGCGTCGGCAGAACCTTGTTCGATCGCTGCGGCCAGACCGTCGCAAGCACGAAGGTACAAAGTGTCGCGCGGCGCTAGCGAGGCCACGAGCCGCTTGAACTTTTCGCTGTTGAGCGTGCCGCGTGTGGCCATGACGCCGATCCGGCCGTTGCGCGTGGCAGCGAGCGCCGGCTTGATGCCGGGTTCGACACCGACGATGGGTGTGTGCGGCCAGGCTTCGCGCAACGATTGCACTGCGGCGGCCGTGGCGGTGTTGCACGCGATGACGAGGATGTCGGCGCCACTCTCGATCAGGTGCGCCGCCACGGCCCGCGACCGCGCCAAAACGTGCGAATCGCTGCGCTCGCCATAAGGTGCGTGGCCCGAATCGGCGACATAGTGCAGGCGCGCGCTGGGCCACTCCAACTGCAGCTCGCGCAGCACCGACAGCCCGCCGACACCCGAGTCGAAGATGCCGATTCGCGGGTGGCGGGCGGCGGTGGTCGGTGTGATGTTGATCAGCATGCGGTGAAGAGCGGCCGCAGTCTAGCAGCGCCCTCATCTCCGGATTGACAGCGCTCGGGGGGGGGGGGGCGGCACACGCTAAAATAGCACGATCGTTCTATTTGGCATTGTCTGCCCGGCCCGCGAGTTCCAGGGGTCGAGGTGCGCGAACTAGAATCAAGTCAACCCAAAGCAGACCTCTCCGAGGAGCCAACCGCATGAAGATCCTTGTCCCCGTGAAACGTGTCGTCGACTACAACGTCAAGGTTCGGGTCAAGTCCGACGGTACCGGTGTCGACATCGCCAACGTCAAGATGAGCATGAACCCGTTCGACGAGATCGCCATCGAAGAGGCCGTACGGCTCAGAGAAAAGGGTGCTGCGACCGAAGTGATCGCCGTCTCTTGCGGCGTGACCCAGTGCCAGGAAACCCTGCGCACCGCGATGGCCATCGGCGCCGACCGCGCAATCCTCGTCGAAACCAGCGAAGAACTGCAGCCTCTGGCCGTCGCCAAGCTGCTGAAGGCCCTGGTCGACAAGGAACAGCTCGGCCTCGTCATCCTCGGCAAACAAGCCATTGACGACGACTGCAACCAGACCGGCCAGATGCTCGCCGCGCTGTGCGACCTGCCACAAGCCACCTTCGCCTCGAAGGTCGAGATCGCCGACGGCCATGCGAACGTCACGCGTGAAGTCGACGGCGGCTCCGAGACATTGAAACTCACGCTGCCCGCGATCATCACCACCGACCTGCGCCTGAACGAACCGCGCTACGTCACCTTGCCCAACATCATGAAGGCCAAGAAGAAGCAGATGGACGTGCTCAAGCCCTCCGATCTGGGCGTCGACGTGAAGGCGCACCTCAAGACCCTCAAGGTCAGCGAGCCGCCCAAGCGCAGCGCTGGCATCAAGGTGCCCGATGTGGCCACGCTGGTCTCCAAACTCAAGAACGACGCGAAGGTGATCTGACATGGCTGCCCTGGTTATTGCCGAACACGACAACAACACCGTCAAAGGTGCCACCCTCAACACCGTGACCGCTGCGCTGCAATGCGGCGGTGACGTGCACGTGCTGATCGCTGGTGCCAACGCAGCAGGCGCGGCCAAGGCGGCGAGCCAGATCGCGGGCGTGGCCAAGGTGCTGCACGCCGACGGCGCTCAGCTCGATCACGGCCTGGCAGAAAACGTGGCCGCCCAGGTGCTCGCGCTCGCCAAGGACTACACCCACATCCTGTTCCCCGCCACCGCCGCGGGCAAGAACGTCGCGCCCCGAGTCGCGGCCAAGCTCGACGTCGGCCAGATCTCCGACATCACCAAGATCGAAGCGTCGGGCCAGGGGAATGCCGACACTTTCGAGCGCCCGATCTACGCCGGCAACGCCATCGCCACCGTGCAGAGCCTCGATGCGATCAAGGTCATCACCGTGCGCACGACCGGTTTCGACCCGGCCGCAGCCACTGGCGGCTCCGCGGCGGTCGAGACCCTCGTTGCTGTGGCCGACTCCGGCAAGAGCGCCTTCGTCGGCAGCGAGATTGCGAAGAACGATCGACCCGAACTTACCGCCGCGAAGATCATCGTCTCCGGCGGCCGTGCCCTCGGCTCCAGCGACAAGTTCAATGAGGTGCTCACGCCGCTGGCCGACAAGCTCGGTGCAGCGCTGGGTGCCAGCCGCGCCGCGGTGGACGCAGGTTATGCGCCGAACGACTGGCAAGTGGGCCAGACCGGCAAGATCGTCGCGCCCCAGCTCTACATCGCAGCCGGCATCAGCGGGGCGATCCAGCACCTGGCCGGCATGAAGGACAGCAAGGTCATCGTCGCGATCAACAAAGACCCGGAGGCGCCGATCTTCAGCGTGGCCGACTACGGGCTCGAAGCCGACCTGTTCGTTGCCGTGCCTGAGCTCGTGGCTGCACTCGGCTGACACCTCGCGCCAAGACGAGGCTTTGACATTCGGGGCGCGCAACGCAAGTTGTCGCGCCCTCATCGCATCTGGAGACAAAGCATGAGCTACCGCGCCCCCGTCAACGACATGCTGTTCTGCATGAAGGAACTCGCCGGCCTCGAAGAGGTGTCAAGGCTGCCCGGCTTCGAAGAGGCTGGTATCGAGACCGCGCAGGCGGTGCTCGAAGAGTGCGCCAAGTTCAACGAAGGCGTGGTCGCGCCGCTGAACTGGGAAGGTGACCGCAACCCGTCTTCGTGGAAAGACGGCGCGGTCACCACCACACCGGGCTTCAAACAGGCCTTCCGCCAGTTCGGCGAAGGCGGCTGGCAAGGCCTGCAACACCCGGTCGACTTCGGCGGGCAGGGTTTGCCGAAGACCATTGGCGCGGCCTGCATCGAGATGCTCAACAGCGCGAACCTGAGCTTTGCTTTGTGCCCGCTGCTGACCGACGGCGCGATTGAAGCGCTGCTCACGGCCGGTTCGCCCGAGCAGCAATCGCTCTATTTGCCGAAGATGATTTCCGGCGAGTGGACCGGCACGATGAACCTGACCGAGCCGCAAGCGGGCTCCGACCTGGCACAGGTGCGCACCCGCGCCGAGCCGCAGCCCGACGGCAGCTTCAAGATCTTCGGCACCAAGATATTCATCACCTACGGTGAGCACGACATGGCGCCGAACATCGTGCACCTCGTGCTGGCGCGCGTGGTCGGCGCGCCTGAAGGCGTGAAGGGCATCAGCCTCTTCATCGTGCCCAAGTTCATGGTCAAGGCCGACGGTTCGCTCGGTGCCCGCAACGACGCGCACTGCGTCAGCATCGAACACAAGCTCGGCATCAAGGCCAGCCCCACGGCCGTGCTGCAATTCGGCGACCACGGTGGGGCCGTGGGCCAGTTGATCGGCGAAGAGAATCGCGGTCTCGAGTACATGTTCATCATGATGAACGCGGCCCGTTATGCGGTCGGCATGCAGGGCATCGCGGTGGCCGAGCGGGCTTACCAGAAAGCGGCGGCGTTCGCGAAAGAGCGGGTGCAGTCGCGCCCGGTCGACGGCTCGCTGCCCGGCAGCGGCCCGATCATTCACCACCCCGACGTGAAGCGCATGCTGATGACGATGCGCGCCTACACCGAAGGGTGCCGCGCCATGGCGATCACGGCGGCCGCGGCGTTCGACGCGTCGCACCACCACCCCGATGCCGAGGTGCGCAAACAGAACCAGGCCTTCTACGAGTACATGGTGCCGCTGATCAAGGGTTACAGCACCGAGATGAGTGTGGAAGTGGCGAGCCTGGGCGTGCAGGTGCACGGCGGCATGGGTTTCATCGAAGAGACCGGCGCGGCGCAATACCTGCGCGATTCGCGCATCCTGCCGATCTACGAAGGTACGACCGCCATCCAGGCCAACGATCTGGTCGGGCGCAAGACCGCACGCGACGGCGGCCGCACGCCGAAGGCGATCGCGGCGCAGATCGCCGTTACCGAAGGCGAACTGGCGAAGCACGACAGCGCTGCTGCGCGCTCGATGCACAAGCGCTTGCGCGCCGCGCGCGAAGCCTTCGAGCAGGTGGTCGACTTCGTCGCCGGCAACACCAAGGCCAGCCCGAACGCGGTCTTTGCCGGCTCGGTGCCTTACCTGATGCTTGCGGGCAATGTGGTGGCTGGCTGGCAGATGGCGCGTGCACTCGTCATCGCCGAAGACCAGCTCGCCAAGGGCGCAGGTGACGCGGCTTTCCTGAAGGCCAAGGTCGCCACCGCGCACTTCTACGCCGAACACCTGCTCAACAAGGTGCCGGGGCTGCGCGACTCGATCGTCGAAGGTGCCGACAGCGTCAACGCGCTGGCGCTCGATTCGTTCTGAGGCGCACCGCGACCCATCAACCCTCCAACCCGCGCCGCGGGTGAAAGACAGAACCATGCCCTTGCCCGGAGTTCTCGCGACCCTGCCACTGCCCATCATTGGCGCGCCGCTGTTCATCATCAGCAACCCCAAGCTCGTGATCGAGCAGTGCAAGGCCGGTGTGGTGGGCGCCATGCCCGCCCTCAATGCCCGCCCGGCCGAACAGCTCGACGAGTGGTTGGCCGAGATCACCGAAGCGCTCGCGGCCTACAACAAGGCGCACCCCGACAAACCGGCAGCGCCCTTTGCCATCAACCAGATCGTGCACAAGAGCAACGACCGGCTCGACCACGACATGCAGCTGTGCGCCAAGTACAAGGTGCCGATCGTGATCACCTCGCTCGGCGCGCGCACCGACGTGAACGACGCGGTGCACGCTTGGGGTGGCGTGGTGATGCACGACATCATCAACAACTTCTTCGCGAAGAAGGCGATCGAGAAGGGCGCCGACGGCCTGATCGCCGTGGCCGCGGGCGCCGGTGGCCATGCCGGTGTGAAGAGCCCGTTCGCGCTGATCCAGGAAATTCGCGAGTGGTTCGACGGCCCGGTGGCGTTGAGTGGCTCGATCGCCAGCGGCGGCGCGGTGCTGGCCGCGCTTGCGATGGGCGCCGACTTCGCCTACATCGGCTCGGCCTTCATTGCGACGACCGAGGCGCGTGCCGTCGAAGGCTACAAAGAGGCCATCGTCGCAGGCAGCTCTGACGACATCGTCTACAGCAACCTCTTCACCGGCGTGCACGGCAACTACCTCAAGGCCTCGATCAGCGCGGCCGGGCTCGATCCCGAGCACCTGCCCGAGAGTGACCCGAGCAAGATGAACTTCGGCGGCGATGCGAAGAAGGCCTGGAAAGACATCTGGGGTTGTGGCCAGGGCATCGGTGCGATCAAGAGCGTGCAGCCGGCGGGCGAGATGATCACGCGTCTGGCGCGCGAATACCACGCCGCGCGCGAGCGTTTGGCGGTGCGTTGAACCCGCTGCAACACTGCCTTCGGCGTGCTCGTTCAACGATCGGAGCCGAGCGCTGCGGTGGTAGAGTCAGCCCCTTGACTTGAGTATTTAGGTCCTTCCCGTCCCCTCGTTGGCAACAGCGAGGCGGGTCGCTTGTCCGCCAGTGGCGTAGCCGCGTCGCGGAAGGTTTTCAACCCACTACAGCACCGGAAACCGGTGTGAAAGGTGAGCGAGATGATGCAGGAATCCAGGGCGAATTCGTACCTGTTCGGGGGCAATGCGCCCTACGTCGAAGAGATGTACGAGGCCTACCTCGACAACCCGGGTTCGGTGCCCGACAACTGGCGAAAGTACTTCGACGCGCTGCAGCATGTGCCTGCGGCCGATGGCTCGAACGCCAAAGACGTGGCCCATGCGCCCGTCGTTGAATCCTTTGCCCAGCGCGCCAAGGCCGGCACCTTCGGCAGCAAGGCGTCGACCACCGACCTGGCGATCGCACGCAAGCAGGTTCACGTTCAGTCGCTGATCGCCGCCTACCGCTTCCTGGGTTCGCGCTGGGCCGATCTCGACCCGCTCAAGCGCCAGGAGCGCCCGAAGATCCCTGAGCTCGAGCCGGCGTTCTACGACCTGAGCGAAGCAGACATGGACATGGCGTTCAGCGCCACCAACACCTACTTCTCGACGGCCGAGCACATGACGCTGCGCGAGATCGTGCAGGCCTTGCGCGAGACCTACTGCGGCTCGATCGGCACCGAGTACATGCACATCACCGAGCCGATCGAAAAGCGCTGGTGGCAAGAGCGCTTGGAGTCGATCCGCTCCAAGCCGAATTTCACGGTCGATGCAAAAAAGCACATCCTCGACCGCCTCACGGCCGCCGAAGGCCTGGAGCGTTACCTGCACACCAAGTACGTCGGCCAAAAGCGCTTCTCGCTCGAAGGCGGCGAAAGTTTCATCGCCTCGATGGACGAGCTCGTGCAACGTGCGGGTGCCAAGGGCGTGCAAGAGATCGTGATCGGCATGGCCCACCGTGGCCGCCTGAACGTGCTCGTGAACACGCTGGGCAAGATGCCCAAGGACCTGTTCGCCGAGTTCGACCACACCGCCCCCGAAGCCTTGCCTTCGGGCGACGTGAAGTACCACCAGGGCTTCTCGAGCGACATCACGACCAGCGGCGGCCCGGTGCACCTGAGCCTCGCGTTCAACCCCTCGCACCTGGAGATCGTCAACCCGGTCGTCGAAGGTTCGTGCAAGGCGCGCCTCGACCGCCGTGGCGACACGGAAGGTGACTCGGTGCTGCCGATCATCGTGCACGGCGACGCGGCCTTCGCCGGCCAGGGCGTCGTGATGGAGACGCTGGCGCTGGCGCAGACGCGCGGCTACTACACCGGCGGCACGGTGCACGTGGTCATCAACAACCAGATCGGTTTCACCACCAGCGACCCACGCGATTCGCGCTCGACGCTGTACTGCACCGACGTGGTCAAGATGATCGAAGCTCCGGTATTGCACGTGAACGGCGACGACCCCGAGGCCGTGGTGCTGTGCACCCAGATGGCGCTCGACTACCGCCAGGAATTCAACAAGGACGTGGTCGTCGACATCGTCTGCTTCCGCAAGCTCGGCCACAACGAGCAGGACACGCCGGCGCTGACGCAGCCGCTGATGTACAAGAAGATCGCCCAGCACCCCGGCACGCGCAAGCTCTACGGCGAGAAACTGGTGGCGCAAGGCGTGCTGCCGGCCGACGGCCCCGACGCGATGGTGAAAGCCTTGCGCGCTGCGATGGACGCCGGCAAGAGCACCTACGACCCGGTGCTCACCAACTACAAGAGCAAGTACGCGGTCGACTGGGCACCGTTCCTCGGCAAGAAGTGGACCGATGCGGCCGACACCGCGTTGCCGCTCTCTGAAGTCAAGCGTCTGGCCGAGCGCATCACCACGATCCCGCCGAACTTCAAGGCCCACACGCTGGTCGAGAAGGTGCTGGCCGACCGCGCGGCCATGGGCCGAGGCGAGATCAACGTCGACTGGGGCATGGGCGAGCACCTGGCGTTTGCTTCGCTCGTGGCCAGCGGCTACGCGCTGCGCCTGTCGGGCGAAGACTGCGGGCGCGGCACCTTCACGCACCGCCACTCGGTGCTGCACGACCAGAACCGCGAGAAGTGGGACGAAGGCACCTACACGCCGCTGCAGCACGT
>JBDTTU010000133.1:0-9574 GCA_039930465.1 Burkholderiales bacterium | reverse complement strand
GCGCTCTCGGGCACCTCGATGGCAGCCCCTCAGGTCACCAATCTGGCGGCCAAGATGCTCGCCGTGAACCCACGCCTCA
This sequence comes from Burkholderiales bacterium, assembly GCA_039930465.1. GTDB lineage: Bacteria > Pseudomonadota > Gammaproteobacteria > Burkholderiales > Burkholderiaceae_C > LMDS01. Next base: position 9,495 of record JBDTTU010000133.1, on the reverse strand, counting down.
CGCCAACACAGGTGATCGAGATCATGGTCGGAACGGCCGAAAAAACGGCCGATGGCCGGCGCACGCTGATCAACCCGGCCAAGGCGGTGGCGGCAGCGCGCAGCCGCAAGCCGGCGTAACAGGCCGGTGAAACAGGCCACGCTGCAACAACAAGGTTCACCCATGCTGATCGTCAACAAACTCATTCCCGGCGCACGCGGTCTGGCACCCGCACTCGTCAAGCGTGCCACGAGCGTTGAGCTCGACTGGGACGTGCGCCAGAAGAGCCGCTTCGACGCCGCCGATTCGGCCGGCCGCGCGCTCGGTGTGTTCCTGCCGCGCGGCAGCGTGGTGCGCGGCGGCGACGTGCTGGTGGCCGAAGACGGCTCGCTAGTTCTTGTGCGCGCCGCGCTGCAGCCGCTGCTGGTGGTGAAACACTGCAGCGAACACGGCGCACCGTTCGACCTGCTGCGGGCGGCCTACCACCTGGGCAACCGGCACGTGCAGCTCGAGCTCAAGCCCGATCACCTGCAGCTCGAACCCGACCACGTGCTGGCCGACATGCTGCGCCAGATGCACCTCATCGTCAGCGAAACGCAGGCCGCGTTCGAGCCCGAAAGTGGGGCCTATGCAGCGGGTGCTTCGGCGCACGCGCACGCGCACGTCGGGCACGACCATGACCACGCGCATGCGCATGAAGCCAAGCACGAACACGATCACGGCCGGAAGCTCGACCCTTCTCACGATCACTCCCACGACGATTCACATGACCACGCGCACGGCAAGGGCCATTCGCACTGAAAAGAAGCCGCGCCGCACGCCGCACGCCAGCCCGCCTTCCGCGCCGCCGGCCGCCGCGGCGCTGCTGCAACTGATGTGGCTGGCCTCGCCGGCCTTGCCGGTGGGTGGATTCAGCTATTCCGAGGGGCTGGAATCGGCCGTCGAAGCCGGGCTTGTCGTCAACGAAGCCGCGGCCTCGGCGTGGTTGCTCGACCAGCTTCATCTGGGCCTGGCGCGCAGCGACATCGCCGTCGTGAGCCGCGCCTTCAAGGCGTGGCAACGTGGCGATGTGGCCACCATCACCGAACTGAACGCCTGGGTCACGAGCACGCGCGAAACCAGCGAAGTGCGCCAGCAGACCGAACAGTTGGGCCGCTCGATGGTCGAGTGGCTGAAGAACCGCGGCCTGGCCGACGAACGCATTGCCCAGCTCGGCGCACTGAAACCCGCACCGACCTGGCCGGTGGCTTTTGCACTCGCCGCCGCGCAAACGGGCGCGCCGCTGCGCGAAGCACTGCTGAGTTTTGCCTTCGGCTGGGCAGAGAACATGGTTCAGGCCGCGCTCAAATCGGTGCCGCTCGGCCAGAACGCCGGGCAGCGCGTGCTGGCCGCGCTTGCGGCGCAGATCCCCGATGCCGTCGACCACGCCATGCGGCTGATGGACAGCGAGCGCCAGGCCTTCACGCCGATGCTGGCAATTCTTTCGGCGCAGCACGAAACGCAGTACTCGCGCCTGTTCCGCTCCTGAAGCCACGCCGACACAAACCGGCAACAAAGGCGAGAGCGAATCGCGGCATGATGCGCACCCATGGTCCATGCCCTGATCGTCGACGACGACGCCGAGCTTCGCACGCTCGTCTCTGACTATCTGCAGCGCTACGGCATGCGCGTGACCGCAGTGGCCGACGGCGCGGCCTTGCGCAGCACGCTGCCAAGCGGCCTGCCCGGCACCACCGACCCTTTCGACCTGCTGCTGCTCGACCTGATGCTGCCCGACACCAATGGCCTCGACCTGTGTCGCTGGGTGCGCGAAAAGTCGACACTGCCGATCATCATGCTCACTGCGCAAGGTGACCCGGCGAGCCGCATCGTCGGCCTCGAACTCGGGGCCGACGACTACCTTCCCAAACCTTTCGAACCGCGCGAACTGGTGGCCCGCATCAACGCCGTTCTGCGGCGCAGCGGCACGGCGCGTGCGGTGCCGCGCGCCGACAAGGCACGGGTGCAGCGTTTCGAAGGCTGGGTGTTCGACCGCCTCGGGCGCCAGCTCACGTCGCCGCAGAACGTGGTGGTGGCCTTGTCGAGCGCCGAATTCAGGCTGCTCTCGGCATTTGCCGACAACCCGCGCCGCGTGCTCAGCCGCGAGCGCCTGCTCGACCTGTCGCACAGCCCGGGCGTCGACGTGACCGACCGCGCCGTCGACCTGGCGGTGTCGCGCCTGCGCCAGAAACTGGGTGACGCTGCCACGATCATCCGCACCGTGCGGGGCGAAGGTTATGTTTTCGATGCCGACCCCAGAGCCTGAACCGCTGAAGAAGCGCTGGTGGGCCGACACACTCTTCAAGCGCCTGTTCATCCTGATGTGGCTGGCGCTGGTGCTGAGCCACTTCGGCGCGGTGTTCGTGGTGCACCGCTTCGGCACGCCGCCCGACATGCCGGGTGGCCCGCCCGGCGGGCTGCCGGTGTTGTCTTCGTTGCCGCCAGGCGGCTTGATCCCCGAAGACCGGGCGCATGGCCCGGGCCCGGGCGGCCCGCCGCCGGGCGAATGGCCGCGCCCTGCGGGCACCGGCCGCTCGCCGCCACCACCGCCCGACGACGCGGGTCTGCGCGCGGGCCGCGGCGGCCTGCCCACCGAAGTGCTGTGGCTCGACTACTTCGTGCGCTTCGTGGTGATCGGCGTGGCCGCGTGGTTCGGCGCGCGCTGGTTGTCGGCACCGATGCGCCGGCTCGCGGCAGCCTCTGAAACGCTCAGCCGCGATCTGGCCAGCCACAAGCCACCGATGCCGCTCGACGAACAGCACGGCACGCTCGAAGTGCGCCAGACTGCGCAAGTCTTCAACGCCATGGCGCAGAGCCTGCGCGCGCAGTTCGATGCGCAGGGCCTGCTGATGGCCGCGATCTCGCACGATCTGCGCACACCGCTCACGCGATTGCGCTTGCGGCTCGAACAACTCGAAGGGCAGCCGCAGGCCGCGCGTTGCATCGAAGACGTGCAGGAGATGGATGCGCTGATCGGCAGCGTGCTCGGCATGATGCGCGACCGCCACGCCACCGAAGCACGCCAGCGCATCGACGCCCACGCGCTGCTGCAGTCGCTGGCCGACGACCTGCACGAGCAGGGCCATCCGGTCGGCGTGCTGCCGCCCGAAGCCGCCTCGGCGGCGCCGGTCGTGCTGGTGCGGCCAACCGCGCTGCGGCGTGTCATGGGCAACCTGCTGGGCAACGCGTTGCGCCACGGCGGCTCGGCTCGCGTGGCGGTGCGGGTGCAGGCAAGCGAAGTGCATCTGCTGATCGAGGACGACGGCCCCGGCATTCCCGAGCCGCAACTCGACGCGGTGTTCCAACCCTTCTACCGCGCCGACCCCGCGCGTGGCGCCAGTGGCGTGGCCGGCTCGGGCCTGGGTTTGTACATCGCGCGCGATCTGGTGCGGGCCGAAGGCGGCCAGCTCGTGCTGGCGAACCGGCCCGAAGGCGGGCTGCGTGCCACGGTGGTGCTGGCGCTGGCCTGACGCCGTTTCTCAGACTGAAGCGCGCTGCAGGTGCTCATGGCGCCGCCATAATCGGCGCCATGAGCAGCCTTCATTCGATCCCGAACCGAACCCGCAAACTCCCCCCGCTGCGTGTCGGCGTGGGCGGCCCGGTGGGCTCGGGCAAGACCACGCTGGTCGAGATGCTGTGCAAGGCGATGCGTGACCAGTACGACCTGGTCGTGGTCACCAACGACATCTACACCAAGGAAGACCAGCGCCTGCTCACCGTGGCTGGTGCGCTGGAAGCAGAACGCATCATGGGCGTGGAAACCGGCGGCTGCCCGCATACCGCGATCCGCGAAGACGCGTCGATCAACCTCGAAGCGGTCGACCGCATGCTGGCAAAGTTTCCGAACGCCGACATCGTCTTCATCGAAAGTGGCGGCGACAACCTCGCCGCCACCTTCAGCCCCGAGCTCAGCGACCTGACGCTCTACGTGATCGACGTGGCGGCTGGCGAGAAGATCCCGCGCAAGGGCGGGCCGGGCATCACGAAGAGCGACCTGTTCGTGATCAACAAGACCGACCTCGCGCCTTACGTGGGTGCGAACCTCGACGTGATGGCTGCTGACACGAAGCGCATGCGCGGCTCACGGCCCTTCGTGATGAGCAACCTGAAGACCCACCAGGGCCTGGCCGAGGTGGTGAAGTTCATCGAGACCAAGGGCATGCTGGTCTCGTAGCGGCCCGCGATCAGGCGGGCAATGCTTGCTCGCCACCCAGCGCGTCGATCAGGTCGGGGATCAGCTGGCGCAGCTCGCCGGTGGCGATCGCCGCATCGGCATCGAAAGCTTCGTCCTTGCCCGGCTTGCTGCCTTCGAAAACACCGTCGAGGAAGGTGATGCGCTTGATCTGCATCGTGTCGGTCAGCATGAACGACACGCGGCCTTGCCAGGTGAGCGCGAGCTTGGTCGGCAACTTGCCCTCTGCGACATGGCGGCGCACTTCGTCGGTGTCGAGCGGGTGGCGCGCGTAACGCACCACCGATTTCATCTCGTCGGCCGATTTCAGCTCGCATTCGCGGTCGACCGTGAAGGCCTGCGGCGCCTCGCCGGTGGCGAGCCAGCGTGTCATCGCGACCGCAGCCGACTCGACCGTCTGCACCAGCGTGATCGCCAGGCCTTCGAACGACTTGACCAGCAGCGTCACCACCTCGTCGGCGCGGGCCGGGCTGCTGGCATCGACCAGCAGCAGCATGCGCTGCGCGTCGAGCCACACGTTGATGGCCGAGCGTTTGGTGAAGGCCTGCGGCAACAGCTCGAGCAGCGCCTCGTCTTTCAGCTCCTTCTTCTGCTTCTTGCCCGGCTTGCGGCCGCTGGTTTTTTCGATGTGCTCGGCCATCTCGTCGACGCGGCGTTTCACCACCGCGCCGGGCAGCACTTTCGATTCGGTGGTGAACTTCAGCAGCACCTGGCCGGCCACCACTTCGGCCAGCGGCGCATGGGCCACGCCGCGCGGTTCGGTCCATCCGACTGACACCGCCTGCGTGGCACCACATTCGACGAAGCGCGCCTGCTCCAGGCGCTCCAGCATTTGCGCCGCACTCACAGACCAGCCGGCCGCGATGCGGTACACGATCAAATTCTTGAACAAGGGAAGTCTCTCGGGAAATAGGCCCGCAGGCAGGAAAGGCGCAACGCTGCGCCCGTGTGAACACGCACGGTGTGTTCGGTGTGGGGCGGCGTCAGCGGATCGTGGTGGCGGCGCCTTGAAGCGCCTTGACGGCACCCGCGCCAATCGACGCACCGAAACGTTTGGCCAAGCGCTCGGCCACGTTTTCCTTCGGTGTGTAGTCGATCACCTCTTCGGCCTTCACGACTTCGCGCGCCACGTAGTCGAGGCTGCCGAGGTGGTCGATCAGGCCCATCTTCAGCGCCTGCTCACCGTTCCAGAACAGGCCGCTGAACATCTCTGGGGTTTCTTTCAGGCGCTTGCCGCGCCCTTGCCTCACCACGCCAATGAACTGTTGGTGGATCTGATCGAGCGTGGTCTGGATGTAAGCGCGCTGCTTCGGCGGCAGCGGCGAGAACGGGTCACCAATGCCCTTGTTCTCGCCAGCGGTCAGCAGGCGACGTTCGATGCCGAGCTTTTCCATCAGGCCGGTGGCGCCGAAGCTGTCCATCAGCACGCCGATGGAGCCGACCACCGAGGCTTTGTCGGCATAGATTTCGTCGGCCGCCACGGCAATGTAGTAAGCACCCGAAGCACAAGTTTCGGAGACAACGGCGTAGACCTTCTTCTTGTGCAAGGTCTTCAGGCGCCGAATTTCGTCGTAGATGATGCCGGCCTGCACCGGGCTGCCACCGGGCGAGTTGATGCGCAGCACCACTGCCTGTGCACCGGCGTCTTCGAACGCACTCTTGATGCCGGGAATGAGGTTTTCGGCGCTCGCTTGGGCGCCGTCGGCGATTTCGCCTTGCACTTCGATCAATGCGGTGTGCGGGCCGGTGGGGGCGGTACTGGAAAGGCGCGACGCGGCGATCACCCAGACCAGCGCCACCATCAGCAGCAACCAGGCCCAGCGGAAGAACAGGCGCCAGCGGCGCTCGCTGCGGCGGTCGCGCAGGTAGTCGCGCGCGAACTGCTCGGCCACACCGTCCCACGCGGAGTGCGCGGGCGCGGGGGCGGGTGTCGAGGCCGACGGAAAGGAGAAGTTGTCGTCGCTTTGGCTCATGGGATCAATCAACAAACGCGGGGCGCGTGTCGCGGGAAGGATACCAATACACCTGCCCGTCACGTTCTTCCACGTCCATCGCCGTCAGCTTGCCGCGCCCGCACGGGCCGCCGGCGCAGCGGCCGGTGCGCGGCTCGTAGGCCGCACCGTGGGTGGCGCAAAGGATGTATTCCTTGTCGTCGTCGAGGAACTGGCCGTGCTGCCAGTCCATCTCGGTCGGCACGTGCAGGCAGCGGTTCAGGTAGGCGACCAGGCGGCCGTCGAAGCGCAATACAAAAGCGCGCGCCGGCTCGCGAAAGTGCAATACGTCGAAGACATGGGCGTCGCCGCGCTCGATCAGTTCGGTCGACGCGCACAGCGCCACCGCGGGCTCGGTGCGTTCATCCATGGCGCTGCAGCCAGTCGCTCAGCTCGGCGGTGGAATGCGCGACCGCCAATGCGCCGAAGCCGCTGAAAGCATCGTGGTGGTGTGCGCCGTAACTCACGCCGATGCTCGCGGTGCCGGCGTTGGCGGCAAGTTGAAGGTCGTGCGTGGTGTCGCCGATCATCAGCGTGCGCGAAGGTTCGGTACCGAGTTGGTTCATCAGCTCGTGCAGCATCAGCGGGTCGGGTTTGGACGCGGTTTCGTCCGCGGTGCGGGTGGCATCGAACAGACCCTTGAGCACCGAGGTGTTCAGCGCGTCGTCGAGGCCGCGGCGCGACTTGCCGGTCGCCACGGCAAGCAGGTGGTGGCGCGCCTTCAGCGCCTGCAGCATCCCCGCGGTTCCATCGAAGAACACCAGCTCGTGCTGACGCGCGAAGTAGTGGTGGCGATAGCGCTCGGCAAGCTCGCGGTAGCGTGCTTCGGGCAGTTCGGGTGCCGCGTGTTGCAGCGCTTCTTTCAGGCCCATGCCGATCACGTAGCTGGCTTGCAGGTCGGTCGGCACGGTCGTGCCGAGGTCGGCGCACGCGGCCTGGATGCAGCGTGAGATCAGCGCGGTCGAGTCGAACAGCGTGCCGTCCCAATCGAAGACGATCAGGTCGAAATTGCGAAGAGCAGTCATGGGGAAACCTGGAGCGCGAGCGCGTGGATCAATGCTTCGCATTCTGCCGGCAATGGTGCCGCGAGCTCGATCACCTCGTTGCTGCCGGGGTGCGTGAAGCGCAGGTACTTGGCGTGCAGGAACATGCGATCGAAGCGGCAACCCGGCACGGCCGCACCGCGGGCCAGCGCCTTGTTGAGCGTGAAATCGCCGTACTTCTCGTCACCGACGATGGCAAAGCCTTCGTGCGTCAGGTGAACACGGATCTGGTGGGTGCGTCCGGTCTTGATGGTCACGTCGAGCAGTGTGAACGCGGCGAACTGCTGTGCGATCTTCACCAAAGTGATCGAGCGCCTGCCGTCCTCATGGTCTTCGTCGACCGCGTGCACACGCCGCTCGCCGCCGGCGGTGAGCGTCTTGTGCAAGGCCACGTCGATCACCTTGCGCCGGGCCGGCCAGGCGCCGATCACGAGCGCCGCGTACGTTTTACCGGTTTCGCGCTGGCGCAGCTGGTCTTGCAGCGCAACGAGCGCCGAGCGCTTCTTGGCGATCAGCAACAGGCCCGAGGTTTCCTTGTCGAGCCGGTGTACGAGTTCGAGGAACTTCGCGGCTGGCCGCGCCTGGCGCAATTGCTCGATCACGCCCGAGCTGACGCCGCTGCCGCCGTGCACCGCCACGCCGGCCGGTTTGTCGATCGCGATCAGGAAGTCGTCTTCATAAACGACCGGGAACTCGCGCGCCGGCGCGGTCGGGGAGGCGCTGCGGTCAGCCGCGTTTTGCGACGTTCGCACCGGCGGGATGCGCACCTCATCACCCATCGCCAGACGGGTGTCGGCGCCGGCTCGGCCCTTGTTCACGCGCACTTCACCGGAGCGGATCACGCGGTACACGTGCGTCTTGGGCACGCCCTTGAGCAGCTTGACGAGGAAGTTGTCGAGCCGCTGGCCCTCGGACGCCTCGTCGATCACGACCCGGTGCACGGCAGGGGCAGCAGCGCTCGCAACAGCCGGGTGAACCCCGACTTCGTTGCCGGATGAAGCCCTGGGTTTGGCCCCTATAATGCGTTGCACCACGTTGCTGCTGTAAGTGACTGATTTATCAGAGTTTAGCGTCGCTGAACCGCACTGAAAGCAACGGCATGGCGGCCTCACCCTCGGGGTGCGGCCACAAGGTGATGCAACGCTTCGAAGCGTGTGGCGGGCACCGTCCCCAAGTGATGGCGCGGCCAACAGCCCGAAGCGGCAGAGCAAACAAAGAACGAACCCAATCAAAAGGTTTTCCAGACAGAAGACCGAAAAGTTGCCGGCAACGGGCCTCAACAGCCCCGGCGCGATTCAGCCGCTTCTGTCTGCGTCCAGTGAACCAAAGCGGATGTCGACCCCAGCCCCCGATCCACTGCGCCCCGTGCGCTCGTTGCCCCGGCCAAGAGCCTGCGGTGCGGTGAGCCTGCCGGTTGCGGCCCGGTGCCTGCCAGGCGACACCTTCGATGCGCGCAACCTGCCCTCGCGGCACAGAAGCTCGCAACGCGCCGCCCACTTCACTGCCACGCACGCGCCAACGCTGCCTGTTCGGCCGGTCCACTGACCGCTCCCGTTCACCCGCAGTCCAGGGCGACACCCTTCCGGTTCATTCGCGTTTCTCGTGCATCGAGTCGTCGCCGACCGGTTTTGACCGGCGGTGACTGTGGGTGATGCGCCGCCCTCGCTGAATCAACCAGCGAAGCGGTGCGAAGGAGTGCACACATGAAACGCATGCTGATCAACGCGACGCAGCCTGAAGAGCGCCGCCTGGCCATCGTCGATGGCCAGAAACTGATGGACTTCGAGACCGAAATCGAAGGCCGCGAACAACGCAAGGGCAACATCTACAAGGCCGTCGTGACGCGCGTCGAGCCGTCGCTCGAAGCCTGCTTTGTCGACTACGGCGAAGACCGCCACGGCTTCCTGCCGTTCAAGGAAATCTCGAAGAACTACTTCCGCGAAGGCGCCAGCGTCCGCGACGCGCGCATCCAGGACGTGATCTCGAACGGCACCGAGCTGCTGGTCCAGGTCGAAAAGGAAGAGCGTGGCAACAAGGGCGCGGCACTGACGACCTTCGTGTCGCTCGCCGGCCGCTACCTGGTGCTGATGCCGAACAACCCGCGCGGCGGTGGCGTGAGCCGCCGCATCGAAGGTGAAGACCGCGAAGAGCTGAAAGAAAACCTCGACCAGCTCGAGTACCCGAAGGGCATGAGCCTGATCGCGCGCACCGCCGGCATCGGCCGCACCGCGCCCGAGCTGCAGTGGGACCT
>JBDTTU010000132.1:0-9740 GCA_039930465.1 Burkholderiales bacterium | reverse complement strand
CGTGGTCGATCTGGTCGAGGCAGGCGCCCATCACCTGCGGCTGGCAGCGCAGGCAATACGGGTCTTGAACACGGTCGCAATCGAGGTGCGACACACGCAAGGCGCTGCCGGAGAGCCAGGCGCGGTAGCGGCCGGCCACGTCGCGCTGGCCAACCTGGCCTCGCGCAGCGTGGATGCGGTCGTCGAAGGGTGTGTCGGAGCCTTTCGCCGCATCGACCGTCATCGCGCCGACGGCCACGGCCGCATCGAACACACGACCCAGGCGCTGCGCGGCGTGGATCGCGAGCGCCGTCGAGGCTTGTGTGCCATTGAGCAGCGCCAGGCCCTCTTTCGGGCCGAGCTCGAGCGGGCTGAGACCCGCGTGTGCCAGCGCCTGCGCGGCCGGAACGCGCACGCCGTTCACAAAACCCTCGCCGACGCCGATCAGCAGGGCACTCATGTGCGCCAGTGGCGCCAGGTCACCCGAAGCGCCGACCGAGCCTTTTTCGGGCACGACAGGTAGCGCGTCGGCATTCAGCAGGGCGAGCAGCGCGTCGATGACTTCCGGCCGAACGCCCGACACGCCGTGCGCCAGGCTCGCGGCCTTCAGCAACAACATCAGCCGCACCACCGGCGCACTCATCGGCGTGCCCACGCCAGCGCAGTGCGACAGCACCAGGTTCTTCTGCAACTGAGCCAGATCGGCGTCGGCAATGCGTGTCTGAGCGAGTTTGCCAAAGCCGGTGTTGATGCCGTAGACCGGCGCGTTGCGCGCCACCAACTCGCGCACTGCGGCGACGCTGGCTTCGATGGCCGGCCGCGCCGACGATTCGATGGACCAGCGGGCGCCGCCGTTCGCCGCCTGCTCCAGCAGCGTCTTGTCGATCTGTCCGGGGGTGATGACGTGGTGCGGAGTGTTCATCGCGAGGAGGCCTTGAAGTGGTCTAGACAACTTTAGCACGCACGTCGCGCCAGCTCGAAAGATCTGCGCGGCGGCACAGGAAATGCGCGACTTGGAGCCGCCTGCGCTGCGCAGTTGCACAGTCGCTTCGCTTCGTCGGCTCCTAGAATGGCCCGATGAAAGCCGCCCGCACCTTGCCCTACGCCACTGTCAAAGCTTCGCTGCGCGAGCGCATCGCGCGTGGCGGCTGGCAGCCGGGTGTGCGGCTGCCGTCGGAGCGCGAGCTGGTGCAGGAATTCGGCTGCGCCCGCATGACCGTGCACCGCGCGCTGCGCGAGCTGGAAGAAGAAGGCCTGATCGAGCGCCGCCAGGGCTCGGGCTCGTTCGTTGCCGAACTGCACCCGATCTCGAACCTGCTGCGGGTGCGCGACATCGCCGAAGAGATTCACGAGCGTGGCCACACCCACAGCACCCGCGTGCTCGGCGTCGCACGCGAGAAGGCCGACGCCACCACCGCCGCCGCGATGCGCCTGCCCAGAGGCACGGCCGTGGTCCGCGTGCGCCTGGTGCATTCCGAAAGCGGCGTGCCGATCCAGCTGGAAGACCGGCACGTGAACCCTGTGCTCGCACCCGACCTGCTGAACTGCGACTTCACGCAGGTCACGCCCTCGCACGTGCTGTTCGAACACGCGCCACTGACCGAAGCCGAGCAGGTGGTCGAAGCGGTGCTGGCGACGAAAGAGCAGGCGCAGCTGCTCGACGTGATCGAGGGCAGCGCGCTGCTGATGGTGTCGCGCCGCACCGTGTCGCAGGGCGCGGTGGCGTCGATCGCGCGGCTCTATCACCCCGGCGCACGCTACCGGCTGATCGGGCAGTTCTCGGTATGAGCACAATGGCGGTTGAACTTCACTGACAGCCACCGGAAAGCCACCATGCCGCCGAACCCCCTGCCCACGAACGCCGCCCGCGCGCATGACCTCACCGACGCCGAGTTCGCCGAACTCGACGACCTGCTCGCCGCCACGCCCGAACCGCTGGAGCCGCTCGACGCGGTGATGCTCGACGGCTACCTGTGCGGCGTGATCGTGCAGCCGGTGCTCTTGGAGGCAGCCACCTGGCTCGCGCACGTGTTCGACTTCGACGGCACGCCGCTGCCCGACGAGGTTGACGCGACCTGGCTCGCCCGAACCACTGCGCTGATCCTGCGCCGTCACGCGGCGCTGAATCGCGCGATCGAAGAAGACGGCTGGTTCGACCCACTGGTCTTGGAGTTCGACGACGAGCACCCGCGCGAACCCGTGCCTGAAGGTGAAGTCGACCCGATGGCCGGTCTGAGCCCGGTCTCGCAATCACTGATGCCCTGGGCCGCCGGCTTCCAGCACGCGACTGTCGTGTTCCCCGACCTCGCTGAAATGCCCGACGACGCGGTGATGGCCGCACTCGCCCGCATCTACCGCCACCTGCCGGCCGAAACGCCGGAAGAGATCGAGGTCGTCGCCACGCTCGACCGCGAACACCCGCTCGCCACGCTCGAAGACGCGATGGAAGACATGGTCGTTGCCATCGCCGACCTGCAAGACCTGACGCGCGAGCAGCGCTACAAGGTCGAGACCGTGAAGCGCGAAACGCCCAAGGTCGGCCGCAACGACCCGTGCCCCTGCGGCAGCGGCAAGAAGTTCAAACAGTGCCACGGAATTTCATGACGGCCCCAAGGCGCTTTCAGCGCCGCCCCCCAAGGGGAGCTCAGGCCGCAAAGGTCCACGAAGTGGGCCACTCCGTGGCCCACGGCGGCCCGGCGCTGGCCTGAGTTCTTTCGCTGGATGCGCCTCCAACTGCTCTCTGACCTGCACCTCGAGACCGAGGTCTACGAGCCCGAGCCGGCGCCCGATGCCGAGCTGATGGTCCTCGCCGGCGACATCGACAGCAGCTGGGCCGCACTTGAAAGATTTCGCGGCTGGCCCGTGCCCGTGTTGATGATCGCCGGCAACCACGAGTTCGACGAGCGCGAGCTCACGCAGGCCTGGCCGGCCTTGCGCGAACGCTGCGCGCGCCTGTCGATCACCCTGCTCGAATGCGAACGCCTCGTGCTCACCGACCGCGAGGGCAAGCGCATCCGCTTCGTTGGCACCACACGCTGGTCGGACTTCGACCTGTTCGGCGCCCAACAGCGTGAGCGCGCGATGCGGGCCGCCGGCTATTTCGTGAAGATCATGCGCGCCACGCGCCACGGCGCGGTGCTCGACGCGGCCGGCGTGCGCGAAGAGTCCCTCGCCTGCCGCGCCTGGCTCGAAGCCGAACTGCAGCAACCGAAGCGCGGTTGGGAAGCCACCGTCGTCGTGACCCACTTCGCGCCGAGTTTCAAAAGTGCCGACCCGCGCTACGGCGCGCAGCCCGGCACTGCGAGCTTCTGCAATGCCGACGACGCCCTGTTGCAGCACGCCGACCTGTGGATCCACGGGCACCTGCATTGCCAGCACGACTATCTGGTGCCGCACGCCAGTGGCCACACGAGGGTGGTCTGCAACTCGCGCGGGCACGCGGTCAAAAATGAACCGGAAGGGCACCAGCCGCAGCTGGTCTTGCAGGTTTGAGCCCGCGCGTTAGACGGCTTGTGGCGCGACTTGGCCACGCCGCGCAGTCGCCGGCGCCGCGACCGCTGCGAGCCCCTGGAAGCAGGTCACCAGCAGCATCTCGATGATCTGCTCGTTGCTGTAGTTGCCGCCGGCCTTCAACAAGCCGAGCACCGGGTCGCAGGCGCGCGCGAAGATCGTGTAGAGCACAAGCTCGGGGGGCAACGCAGCATTCAGGCTGCCGCTTTTCTGGCCTGCGGTGATCCACACGCCGAGCAAATCGCTGACCTGCATCAGGCGGTCGAGATAAACCTTGTTGCCCATCAGCGCGCCGCGCAGCGCAGAGTTCTGTGCCGGCAGCGAAGGCATCTCGCCGGCGAGCTGCACCTGCATCGTCCAGCGCGTGGCAGCCTTGAGCTGTTCCAGCGGCGTGGCGCGCGCATCGGCCTGCTGGGCTTCGAGCTGGGCCAGCGCACGGTCGAGCACCCGGATCATCGCGGCGGCAGCGAGCTCTTCTTTCGAGTCGAAGTGCTTGTACAGGCTCGCCTTGGCAATGCCGACATCGGCGGCGACTTCGTCGACCGTCATCACGTCGAAGCCTTTTTCGGCCAGCAGGCGGTTGACCGAAACGAGGATCGCCTCCTCGCGCGCGCGCAGCACCTGCTCCCGGAATGAAACCCTGCCCATCGCTCAAGTGTAAACCGCCTCGCAAATGTCTGTACGGGCCGGTCTAACAAAGACCAGACGGTTTCGTAAAAGACCGTATGGTTGCTACGGAATACCAAGTAGTTCACATTCTGCACCTCGCCGGCCGTGATCCAGATCGATCACACGGCGCCCGCGGCGCGGCCTGCGCACCCTTTTCCCTCGATTTGTTCCAGGAGACCCGATCATGATGTTTTGGCTGAAAAGACTGGCTGCCGTTTCCGCGGTGGCGTTCGTGGCGGCTTGCGGTGGCCATGACGACGATCCGGCGCCGCCGCCCGCGCCGCTGATGAACATCGTGGAAACGGCGCAGGCCAACCCCGACTTCAGCATCCTGGTCGAGGCGGTCGTGGCTGCCGATCTGGCCACCACGCTGTCGGCACCTGGCAGCGTTCTGACCGTTTTTGCACCCACCAACGCCGCTTTCGCTGCGCTGCTCACCGAACTCGGCCTGACCAAGGCCCAGTTGCTTGCCGACAAGCCGCTATTGGCCGCGGTGCTCACGTACCACGTGCTGCCGACCCGCGTGTTCAAGGCGGGCGTGTCGCTGGGCGCGCCGATCACCACCGTCGAAGGCGGCTATTTCAAGATCGACGAGGTCGGCGGCGCGCTCGTGATCACCGACGGGCGCAACCGCGCGTCGAACATCACCGCCACTGACATCCGGGCCAACAACGGGATCATCCACGTCATCGACAAAGTGCTGCTGCCGGCCGACAAGAACATCGTCGAGACCGCGCAGGCCTTGCCCGACTTCAGCATCCTCGTCGAAGCGGTGGTCGCGGCCAACCTCGTCGACACGCTGAGCGGCGCCGGCCCGTTCACGGTGTTTGCGCCGACCAACGCGGCCTTTGCGTCGCTGCTCACTGAACTGGGCATCAGCAAGGCGGCCCTGCTCGCCGACACCGCCCTGCTGACGAAGGTGTTGACGTACCACGTGGTGCCGGGCCTGGTACTCAAGGCCGAAGTGCCGGTGGGCCCCGCCATCACCACGGTGCAGGGCGACAGCTTCACGGTGAGCGCGGCACTCGCCATCACCGACCAACGCGCCCGCGTGTCCAACATCGTCGCGACCGACGTGCTCACGAGCAACGGCGTGATTCACGTTATCGACAAAGTGATCCTGCCGTTGCCATGAGTTTGATTTCCACCCGTTCCCATCTCAATCCTCAACAGGAGTTCACCATGAAGAAGCTGTTCGTTGTTTCCGCCCTCGCCCTGGCCGCGTTGTCCGCCCAAGCCAAGGACATCGTCGACACGGCCGTGGCCGCCGGCAATTTCAAGACCCTCGCCACCGCACTGCAAGCGGCCGGTCTGGTCGACACATTGAAGGGCCCGGGCCCGTTCACCGTGTTCGCACCGACCGACGAAGCTTTTGCCAAGGTGCCCAAGGCCCAACTCGATGCGCTGCTGGCCGACAAGGCCAAGCTGACCGCCGTGCTCACCTACCACGTGGTCGCCGGCAAGGTGATGGCCAAAGACGTGAAGGCCGGCAAGGTGAAGACGGTTCAGGGATCGGAGCTGACGGTCTCCACCACCGGCGGCGTGATGGTCGACAACGCCAAGGTCACTGCAACCGACATCGTGGCCGACAACGGCGTGATCCACGTCATCGACACCGTCGTGATCCCGAAGTAAGCGTGTTGTTGCGCCGGGCCGCCCACGAGGTGGGCCGGCGTTGAACCGGGGGCGCCGCCGGAACGGGGCGCCCTTTGTTCTAGAGCACGCTCACTGAGCCACGACCTTGTTGCCGTTGGCCCTGTAGCGCGCCACCGACTTCTTCAGGTCGGCATATTCTTCGCATGCCGCCTTGCAGGCTTTTTCCAGCGTCGCCAGGCGCTCTTCGGCCTTCGGCAGCTTGCCCGTCATCAGGTAAAGCTCACCCGAATATTCCAGCGCGCCGCGATGCGTCGGTTCGATGCGCAGCGCGGCATCGTAGAACTTCTCGGCCGCAGCGTAGTCGGGCGTCTTTGCCTTGCGCAGGCTGTAGCCCATCAGGTTGTTCCAGTCGGCGCTGCTGGTGTCGTTGGCCTTTTTCAGCTCGTCGATGGCGGCGGGCCAATTCTTCGCGGCGATCTGGGTGCGGGCGGCGGCGAGCTTGTCGGCGGCGGGCGTGGGGCTGGAGACGTCGGCGGCATGGCCCTGCAGCGCAGCGAGCGCGAACACCAGGCCGGCGCCCACCTGGCAAAGTTGGCGAGAGAGGTTTTGCATGACGGTCATCCGAGGGCTTGGCACAAACGCCGAGCGCGAGCATACGGCCTGCGCCGCGCCGGGTCAGTAGAATCGCGCCCCCGCCTCCCGCACCACGCAGCGCTCACACGCCGGCCCCGCACCATGTACTGCGCCATCGATTTCGGCACCTCGAATTCGGCCATCGCCGTGCCCAACGCTGCTGCCGGCATGCAACTGGTCGAGCTCGAGCCCGGCCACACGACGATGCCAACGGCCGTGTTCTATTTTGTCGAAGGCCCCGAGCTCGATGGCCCGCCGCGCGCCTTCGGCCGCGCCGCCGTGTCGGCCTATGTGGACGGGCTCGACGGCCGCCTGATGCGCTCGATGAAAAGCATTCTGGGCAGCAGCCTGATCGAGCAGACCACCGACGTGGGCGGCGGCCGCGGCGTGAAGTACATCGACATCGTGGCCGGTTACCTCAAACACCTGAAAAACCGCGCCGAGGCGCAGGCGAAGGCGCCGATCCGCCGCGCCATGCTCGGCCGCCCGGTTTTTTTCGTCGACGACGATCCGGTGCGTGATGCCCAAGCCCAGGCAGCGCTCGAAACGGCTGCCGCGCTGGTCGGCTTCGACGAAGTGCACTTCCAGTACGAGCCGATCGCCGCCGCGTTCGACTACGAAAGCAGCATCGACAAGGAGCAGGTCGTGCTGGTGGCCGACATCGGCGGCGGCACCTCCGACTTCTCGGTCGTGCGCGTCGGCCCCGAGCGCGCGCAACGGCTCGAACGCAAGAGCGACATCCTCGCCAACCACGGCGTGCACGTGGCCGGCACCGATTTCGACCGGCGCGTCGAACTCGCCGCGATCCTGCCCGAGTACGGCTTCGGTGCCTACGGCCCGGTCATCGCCGGCGCACCGGCGCGCGAAGTGCCGAGTGGCGTGTACTTCGACCTGGCGACCTGGCATCTGATCAACACCGTCTACAGCCCCGGCCGCATGGCCGAGCTGCGCGCGATGCGTTTGAACTACGCCAACCCGGTGCACCACGAGCGCCTGATGGTCGTGGTGGAAGAACGCCTCGGCCACGAGCTGGCGGCGCGCGCTGAAGCAGCCAAGATCGACGTGGCCGATGGTGGCGACACACGCATCGACCTGAGCCACACCGAGCGCGCGCTGGGGGTGAACCTGAGCGAAGCACAGGCGATGCAGGCGCTGGATGCCGACATCGAGCGCATCGTTGCCGCCGCGCGCGAAGCGGCGGCGCAGGCCGGCCTGAAGCCGGCGCAGATCGACGCGCTCTATTTCACCGGCGGCTCGACCGGCCTGCGCTTGCTCGCGAGCCGGCTGGCCGCGGCCTTTCCGGCGGCGCGCGCGATGCGCGGCGATCGCTTCGCCAGCGTGGCAACCGGGCTGGGCCTGTACGCGCGGCGCTGGTTCGAGCGCTGAACGTCAGAGCACCGCGGCGATCGCGACCGCGGTCGCTTCCACGTTCGACGAGTTCAACCCCGCCACGCAGATGCGCCCGGAGCGCACCATGTAGAGCGCGTGTTCTTCGCGGAGCTTGTCGACCTGGGCTGCCGTGAGGCCGGTGTAGCTGAACATGCCACGCTGGGTCAGAAAATACTCGAAGTCGCGGCCCGGCACCTTGGCCTTGAGCACTGCGTAGAGCTTCTTGCGCATCGCCAGGATGCGCTCGCGCATTGCGCCGAGTTCGGTTTCCCACTCGCGCCGCAGCTCGGGGTCGGTGAGCACGGTCGCCACGATCTGGCCGCCGTGGATCGGCGGGCTCGAGTAGTTGCGGCGCACCGTGAACTTCATCTGGCCGAGCACGCGTGCGGCCTGCGCCGCATCGGGGCAGACCACGCTGAGTGCGCCGCAGCGTTCGCCGTAGACGCTCATGCTCTTCGAGAAAGAGTTGGCGATGAAAAAGCTCACGCCGGCGCTGGCCAGCGCGCGCACGGCAAAGGCATCGGCCTCGATGCCGTCACCGAAACCCTGGTAGGCCAGGTCGAGGTAGGGGATCAGTTCACGCTCGCGCAGCACCGGGATCAGCTTGTCCCATTGCGCGGGCTCCAAGTCCACGCCGGTCGGGTTGTGGCAGCAGGCGTGCAGCAGCACGACACTTTTTGCCGGCAACTTGCCGAGCGCCGCGAGCATCGCGTCGAAGTTCAGGCCGCCGGTGGCGGCGTCGTAGTACGGGTAGGTGTTGACCGTCAGCCCCGCACCTTCGAACATCGAACGGTGGTTGTCCCAGGTCGGGTCGCTGACCCAGACCTGGCTGCCGGGGAAAAAGCGCGCGATGAAATCGGCGCCCACCTTCAGGCCGCCGCTGGAGCCGACCGACTGGATCGTCGCCACACGCCCCGAGGCCACAGCCTCGTGACCGGCGCCGAACAGAAGCTGCTGCACCGCGCTGCGAAAGTTTGCTGCGCCTTCGATCGGCAGGTAGGGCTTCGGCCCGCCCTTGGCCACCACCAAGGCCTCGGCACGTTTGACCGAGCTCATCACCGGAATGCGGCCGGCGTCGTCGAAGTAGATGCCGATCGACAGGTTGATCTTGTGCGGCCGCGGGTCTTTCTGGAAGTCTTCGTTCAGGCTCAGGATCGGGTCGCCGGCGAACGGGGGAATGTGCTTGAACATGGGTTTCTCGTGAAAGGGTCAGGCCGCGAGCGCGGCTTCGATGTCTTTGGTGATCGACTCGGGCTTGTCGGTCGGCGCATAACGCTTGATCACCTTGCCGTCACGGCCAACCAGGAACTTCGTGAAGTTCCACTTGATGCCGGTGGAGCCGAGCAGGCCCGGCGCTTCCTTGGTGAGCCACTTGAAGAGCGGGTGGGCCTGCGCGCCGTTGACCTCGATCTTCTCCATCATCGGAAAGCTCACGCCATAGTTCATTTCGCAGAACGACGCGATCTCATCGTTGCTGCCCGGATCCTGCTTGCCAAATTCGTTGCTCGGAAAACCAAGCACCACCAGGCCGCGGTCGCGGTAGGTTTTCCACAAGGTCTCGAGGCCGCCGAACTGCGGCGTGAAACCGCAGGCGCTGGCGGTGTTCACGATCAACAAAACCTTGCCGCGCTGGCTGTCCAGGCTGGCCGTCTTGCCCTCGATCGACAAGGCTTCGAAGTCGTAGACACTGGTGGGGGTGGTGCTGGAGGCCATGGCTGTCTCGTCGGAGTCGCGGGGATGTGCAATCCTAACGCCGGGCGCCTGCCCTCGTTCTTGACGCGGCCGGTGCCAGCGCTGAACATGCAGCCGCTGTCTGCGCCAACCCATGCCCGCTGTACCCACGCCCCCGTACCAGGTTGCCCTCGAAGGCTTCAGCGCCTTCGAACGCGCGGCGCTGGCGTCGTTCTTCCGCTCGGCCGACCAGCGCCTGACGGGCTATGTGCAGGCTGCCTCGCTGGCCACGT
>JBDTTU010000131.1:0-9768 GCA_039930465.1 Burkholderiales bacterium | reverse complement strand
GATCCAGCGCTTCGAGCGTGCGCTCACCGAAGAACCCGGTCGCTGGCAGTTGCCAAGCGGCATGCGCTCGATGGTGG
Organism: Burkholderiales bacterium; assembly: GCA_039930465.1. Taxonomy (GTDB): domain Bacteria; phylum Pseudomonadota; class Gammaproteobacteria; order Burkholderiales; family Burkholderiaceae_C; genus LMDS01. The sequence goes on along the minus strand of JBDTTU010000131.1, from coordinate 9,691 downwards.
GCGGTGCGGCGGTGCCGGAATCCCTGATCCGCGCTTTTGATCGCCATGGCGTGTGGCTGCAGCAAGGCTGGGGCATGACGGAAACCTCACCCCTCGCAACCGTGTCGTCGAAGGTCGAGAACGCCGGCGAAGCCGAACGTTTCCGCCACGCCGCGATGGCCGGCATGCCGGTGCCGCTGGTCGACGTGCGCATCCGCGCCGACGACGGCAGCGACGCGCCGCACGACGGCACGAGCATGGGCGAGATTCAGGTGCGCGGCCCGTTCATCACCGGCTCGTACCACCGCGTGCCCGTCACCGAAGACAAGTTCACTGCCGATGGCTGGCTGCGCACGGGTGACGTGGCGACGATGGACGCGCAGGGTTTCGTGCGCATCACCGACCGCACCAAAGACCTGATCAAGTCGGGTGGCGAGTGGATCAGTTCGGTCGATCTGGAAAACGCGCTGATGGCGCACCCGGCCATCGCCGAGGCGGCGGTGATCGCGATTCCTGACGAGAAGTGGAGCGAAAGGCCGCTGGCCTGCGTCGCCATGAAACCGGGGCGGAATGCGACCCCGGCCGAGCTGGCAGCACACCTCCTTGAGCACGGCTTCGCGAAATGGCAACTGCCCGACCGTTATGAAGTGATCGACGCTGTGCCGCGCACCTCGACCGGCAAGTTCTGGAAGCTGAAGCTGCGCGAGCGCTTCCCACGCTAAACATGCGTGCGCGGCGACGTTGCTTGGCTTGCGCGCCGCGCCAACGCCAACGCCAACGCCAACGCCAACGCCAACAACGAGTGTTAGACTTGACCATCCTTGGTCAACCCCGGAGCCGGCATGCAAATCAACATCTATGAAGCGAAGACCCAGCTGTCACAGCTCGTTGATGCTGCACACCGCGGTGAGATCATTGTCATCGCCAAGGCCGGCACGCCGATGGCCAAGCTGGTGCCGCTCAGTCACGGCCCGAAACGCAAGATCAAATATGGATTGATGAAGGGTGAATTCCTCGAAGCTGACGATTTTGACGCGCCCTTGCCCGACGATCTTCAAGCCGCCTTCGAAGGGCGGTCCGAACCTTGAGGCTGCTGCTCGATACGCACATCGCGCTGTGGCTGATGCGCGACGCGGTTGAACTCAGCTCAGCCGCCCGGCGCGTGCTTCAAGCGGCCGATGAAGTCTTCGTCAGCAGCGTCTCGGTCTGGGAAGTGACCATAAAGGCGGGCCTTGGCAAGCTGCCCATCGACCCGGTCCGCTTCGAGGCGCAGTTGTTGCTGGCGGGCATTCAACCCTTGTCGGTGACGTGGGCTCATGCGGTGAGCCTGCGCGACCTGCCGGCGCACCACCGCGATCCGTTCGATCGCATGCTGATCGCGCAAGCAAAGAGTGAACCGCTCATTCTGCTGACACACGACGCAGCGTTCGCAGCCTACGGCGACCCGGTCATGCTGGTGTAGCTCGGCTCGCGATCTGCATCCTTCGCATCTGAAGACAAACAATCTCTGACAGGCGGGCCCCATTCGGCATGAGCAGTACCACTGATTTGTTCGACAGCGCCCCAGCCGCGTCCGGCGACGCCGTCGGCCTCGCAAACTACGCCGAGCGCGCCTACCTCGAATACGCGCTCAGCGTGGTCAAGGGCCGCGCCTTGCCCGACGTGTGCGACGGCCAGAAGCCGGTGCAGCGGCGCATCCTGTACTCGATGGAACGCATGGGCCTGGCGTTCACAACCGCGAGTGGCCCGAAGGCCGTGAAGAGCGCGCGCGTGGTCGGCGACGTGCTCGGCAAGTTCCACCCGCACAGCGACGCCGCCGCCTACGACGCGATGGTGCGCATGGCGCAAGACTTTTCGCAGCGCTACCCGCTGATCGACGGCCAGGGCAACTTCGGCTCGCGCGACGGCGACGGCGCGGCGGCGATGCGCTACACCGAAGCGCGGCTCGCGCCGATCACACGGCTGTTGCTCGACGAAATCGACGAAGGCACGGTCGAGTTCGTGCCCAATTACGACGGTTCGACCGAAGAGCCGAAGCTGCTGCCGGCGCGCCTGCCGTTCGTGCTGCTCAACGGTGCCAGCGGCATCGCGGTCGGCCTGGCCACCGAGGTGCCGAGCCACAACCTGCGCGAAGTGGCCGCGGCGGCGATCGCGCTGATCCGCAATGAAAAACTCGGCGACGAAGAATTCGCCGAATTGATCCCCGGCCCCGACTACCCCGGCGGTGGCCAGATCATCAGCAGCGTCGAAGAGATCCGTTCTGCGTACGCCACCGGCCGCGGCAGCCTGAAGCTGCGCGCGCGCTGGAAGATCGAAGACCTGGCGCGCGGCCAGTGGCAGCTCGTGGTCACCGAACTGCCGCACGGCACCAGCACGCAGAAGGTGCTCGAAGAAATCGAAGAGCTCAGCAACCCGAAGGTCAAAACCGGCAAGAAGACCTTGTCGACCGAGCAGACGCAACTGCGTGCCACCGTGCTCGGCGTGCTCGATGCGGTGCGCGACGAGTCGAGCAAAGACGCTGCGGTGCGGCTGGTGTTCGAGCCCAAGACCCGCGCCATCGACCAGCAGGAACTGATCACGATCCTGCTCGCGCACACCAGCCTCGAAAGCTCGGCATCGATCAACCTGACGATGATCGGCGCCGACGGCCGGCCCACACAGAAGAGCCTGCGCCAAATACTCGCCGAGTGGGTGCAGTTCCGCATGGTCACGGTGCAGCGGCGCACGCAGCACCGATTGGCGAAGGTGCTGGACCGCATCCACGTGCTCGAAGGCCGGCAGCTCGTGCTGCTGAACATCGACGAGGTGATCCGCATCATCCGCGCGGCCGACGAGCCGAAACCGGCGTTGGTCGCGCGCTTCAAGCTGAGCGACCGGCAGGCCGAAGACATTCTCGAAATCCGCCTGCGCCAGCTGGCGCGGCTGGAAGCGATCAAGATCGAGCAGGAACTGGCCGCGCTGCGCGCCGATCAGGCCAAGCTCGAAGACATCCTGAACAACCCGAGCGCCTTGAAGCGCACGGTGATCAAGGAGATCGAGGCGGATGCGAAACAACATGGCGATGACCGCCGCACGCTGATCCAGACCGAAAAGCGCGCGGTCGCTGAGGTGAAGATCGTCGACGAGCCGGTCACCGTGGTCGTCAGTCTGAAGGGCTGGGTGCGTGCGCTCAAGGGGCACGAAGTCGACGCGGCCACGCTCGCGTTCAAGGCTGGCGATACCTTGCACGGTACCTTCCAGTGCCGAAGCGTCGACGTGCTGCTGGTCTTCGGCAGCAACGGGCGGGTGTACTCGGTCGCCGTCGGCATTCTGCCCAGCGGGCGTGGTGACGGCCAGCCGATCACGACGCTGATTGACCTGGAATCGGGCACGCAGGCTGCGCATTACTTCGCCGGGCCGGTGATGCAGACCTTGCTGCTCGCCGGCACGGGTGGCTTCGGTTTGCTGGCCAGGGTGGGCGACCTGGTGGCGCGGCAGAAAGGCGGCAAAGCCTTCCTGTCGCTCGAAGCTGAAGAAAAGCCACTGCCGCCGAGCCCGGTTCACGGCGCGACGCAGGTGGCCTGCCTTTCGATGTCGGGCCGCCTGCTGGTGTTCGGCCTCGACGAGCTGAAGCTGCAGGCCAACGGCGGGCGCGGCCTGACGCTGATCGACCTGGAAGCGAAAGACGCACTCGTCAGCGTGGCCGCGTTCGCCCAAGCGCTGCTCGTGCAGGGCACCGGCCGCAGCGCCAAGGCGAAAGACGAAACGCTGAAGGCCGCAACGCTCGCGCCCTACGTGGGCAAGCGCGCGCGCAAGGGCAAGGCCCTCGGCATCCCGGCGATGAAAGCGACGCGCGTCACGGCCGCCTGAGCGGCGGCGCTCGATCAGCCGCGCGCCGGGCGGCGCGCGCTTTCAAGGGCGGCGCAGCGTGGAGATCAGCGCCAGCGTCAGCACGCCGTCAATGGCCAGGAACAGCGCCAGGCTCCAGAAGTCGTAAGGAATGCCGAGCAGGTTCACGGCCGCATCGGCGCAACTGGCGCGCGGCGAGAACACGTCGGGCAGCAGGCTGTCGAGTTGCAGCATGCCGCTGACGATCTTGTCGGCGAGCGTGAGGTTGCACGAAGCCGATGCCGCCGCCCTGAAGTGCTGCCACAGCGAGGCCGCGATGCCCGAGGCGGCCAGCAACAGCGCCAGTGCGATCGAGACGACGCGGCCGACCCGGCTGCGCCACAACAACCCGACACCACAGGCGAGCGCGATGGCGAGAAAGATGACCCGCTGCAACACACACCAGGGGCAGGGCTGCATGTCGAACACGTGCTGCGAGACGAGCGCGGCCGCCACGGCGCCGAGGCAGACCAGGGCCGTGCCGGCGAGCACAACGGTCGGGTTGGCAGCGCGCGAGGGAATGGCGCTGCTGCTCATGCGACCTGCACGATCATCTCGATCTCGACACACGCTCCCATGGGGAGCTGTGCCACGCCGAAGGCACTGCGCGCATGCGCGCCGCGCTCGCCGAAAATTTCGCCCAGCAGTTCAGAGCAGCCGTTGGTCACGAGATGCTGTTCGGTGTAATCGGGCGTGCTGTTGACCAGGCTCATGACCTTGACGATGCGCTCGACCTTGTTCAGGTCGCCGATCGCCGCGTGCAAGGTGCCGAGCAGGTCGATGCAGATGGCGCGGGCGGCTTGTTTGCCGGTGGTGGTGTCGGTGTCGCGGCCGAGTTGGCCGACTAAAGGCTTGCCGTCGCGCTTGGCGATGTGGCCAGAGAGGAAGACCAGGTGGCCGGTGCGCACGAAGGGCACATAGGCGGCTGCGGGAATGGCGAGCGGCGGCAGGCTGATGCCACGTTCGGTGAGCCGGTCGTAGATGGAGCTGGCAGCGTTGTTCATGGGTTCGTGGGGGTCGATTCAGAAGCCGCAAATCCTACACTGCAGCGATGCAGAGAACAGCAAACACCGGCTGGCGTCTGGCCGGTGCGGCGCTGGCGTGGCTGGCCGGCGTGGGGCTTCACTTGCAGCAACGCGAGCTTGGCGGAGTCGGCCTGCAGGTCGGTGCCGTGCTGTTCGGCGCGCTCGGCTTGGGGGTGGCGCTGCGCTGGCGGCGCGCCCCGGGGCTGGCCCTGCTGGCCGGCCTGCTCGGGGCGGCGGCGCTCGGTTTCGGCGCCTCGGGCGGGCGCGCTTCGCTGCGGCTGGCCGAGGTGCTGCCCGCATCGCTCGAAGGGCGCGACGTGCGTGTCACAGGCACGGTCGCGAGCCTGCCGCAGCGCAGTGCCTCGGGGCTGCGCTTCCGTTTCGATGTCGACTCGGCGCAGCTCGACGGCCAAGCCGTGCAGTTGCCACCCTTGCTCGCGCTCGGCTGGTACAGCGGCTGGCACGAAGACGCGGCGCTGACGCAGCCACAGACCGAGTTGCGGGCCGGCCAGCGCTGGGCCTTCACGCTGCGCCTGCGCCAGCCGCATGGCAACCTGAACCCGCACGGCTTCGACTACGAGCTCATGCTGTTCGAACAAGGCGTGCGTGCGACCGGCTACGTGCGCGACGCACCGGCGCCGCTGCTGCTGCATGCTGCCTCGGGCCACCCGATCGAACGGCTGCGCCAGCGGGTGCGCGACGCCATCGACGCGAGCGTGCCCGACCGCCGCGTGGCCGGCGTGCTGGCGGCACTGGCGGTCGGCGACCAGGGCGCGATCGAGCGTGAAGACTGGGACCTGTACCGCAACACCGGCGTGGCGCACCTGGTGTCGATCAGCGGTCTGCACATCACGATGTTCGCGTGGCTGGCGGGCGGCCTGATCGCCGCGCTCTGGTGCCGCAGCGAGCGCCTGATGCTGCGGCTGCCCACGCCGCACGCCGCGCGCTGGGGCGGCCTGCTGCTGGCTACGGCTTACGCGCTGTTCTCGGGCTGGGGTGTGCCGTCGCAGCGCACGGTGTGGATGCTCGCCACAGTGACGCTGCTGCAGACCTTCGGGCTGCGCTGGCCCTGGGCGCTGGTGCTGCTGGTCGCCGCCGTGGTCGTGACCGCGCTCGACCCGTGGGCTTTGCTGCAGGCCGGGTTCTGGCTCTCGTTCGCCGCTGTCGGCTTGCTGATGGCGTCAGCGGTTGCGCCGGGCAGCGAAACACCACCCGACGAGGCGACACGGTGGCGACTCTGGCTGCGCCGTTTCGTCGCCACCCTGCGCAATGGCCTGCGCACCCAGCTGGTCGCCACGCTCGGCCTGGCGCCGCTCACGCTGGTCTTCTTCCAGCAAGTCTCGCTGGTCGGGTTTGCCGCCAACCTGGTCGCGATTCCGCTCGTCACGCTGGTGATCACGCCGCTGGCGCTGCTGGGCGTGATGCTGGTGCCGCTCTGGAGCGTGGGCGCGTGGTGCGTGCAGCAGCTCAACGCCTGGCTCGGCCTGCTGGGCAACCTGCCGGGAGCCGTGTGGTCGGTGCCGGTGGCGCCGCCGTGGGCGCAGGTCGCCGGGCTGCTGGCTGCGGCGCTGGCCATGCTGCCGCTGCCGTGGCGGGTGCGCGCGATGGCGCTGCCACTGGCATTGCCCCTGCTGCTGCCCGCGCCCGCGCTGCCCGAGCCGGGCCGGTTCGACCTGCTGGCGCTCGACGTGGGGCAGGGCACCGCGGTGCTGGTGCGCACCCGCGAGCATCTGCTGCTGTTCGACGCCGGCCCGCAGTATTCGCGCGAGAGCGATGCCGGCCAGCGTGTGCTGCTGCCGCTGCTGCGAGCGCGTGGCGAGCGGCGCATCGACACGCTGGTGCTGAGCCACCGCGATCTCGACCACGTCGGCGGCGCCGCCGCGCTGCTGAAAGCCATGCCGGTGGGCGAACTGCTCAGTTCCCTCGAACTGCAACACCCGTTGCTCGCCGCGGCTCGCCACACCCGGCGCTGCAGCGCCGGCCAGTCGTGGCTCTGGGACGGCGTGCGCTTCGACATTCTTCGACCGGCCGAGGCCGACTACGAGCGCAGGCTCAAGTCGAACGCCATGTCGTGCGTTTTGCGAGTGGCAGAAACCCGCGAGGGCGGCCGCAGCGTGCTGCTCACCGGCGACATCGAGCGCGACCAGGAAGCCGCGCTCGTGGCCAGCCAGAGCGACGCCTTGCGCAGCGACGTGCTGATCGCGCCGCACCATGGCAGCCGCACCTCATCGACCGCAGGCTTCCTCGACGCGGTGCGGCCGGCCACGGCCGTGTTCCAGGCCGGCGACCACAACCGCTTCGGCCACCCCGCGCCCGACGTGTTGCAGCGCTACCGCGACCGTGGCATCGCGCTGCAGGTCAGCCCGGCCTGCGGCGCCTGGCGTTGGCCCGCCGGGGGGGCTGCCGAGGGTGAATGCCAGCGTGACGTGGCGCTGCGCTACTGGCACCATCGCCCGGCGTGGTAACTTGCTTCCGCTCCTGAATCGGCGCCGGTCGTGGCCTGAAATTTGCTAACCTGCACCCGAGGAGACGTGCCCATGAGACCGAGTTTCGACGAAATGCATGCCAGCGCCGGCGCCGTGCGCGAGCACTACCAGGGCTACGAGCGCTGGCTGGCCGAGCAGCCCAGCGACGTGATGTTGTCGCGCCGTGAAGAGGCCGAGATGATCTTTCGCCGGGTCGGCATCACCTTTGCTGTGTATGGCGCGAAAGACGAAGACGGTCACGGCAACGAGCGCCTGATCCCGTTCGACCTGATCCCGCGGGTGATTCCAGCCCACGAGTGGCAGGAAATGGAAAGAGGCCTGGCCCAGCGCGTGGCGGCACTGAACCGTTTCATCCACGACGTTTACCACGACCAGGAAATCATCAAGGCCGGCCACGTGCCGGCCGAGCAGATCCTGAACAACGCGCAGTTCCGCAAAGAGATGATGGGTGTGGACGTGCCGGGCGGCATCTACTCGCACATCTCGGGCATCGACATCGTGCGCGCCGCCAACCCCGACGGCAGCGGCAACTACTACGTGCTGGAAGACAACCTGCGCGTGCCCAGCGGTGTGAGCTACATGCTCGAAGACCGCAAGATGATGATGCGGCTCTTTCCCGAGCTGTTCAGCCGGCACCGCGTGGCGCCGGTCGCACACTACCCCGACCTGCTGCTCGAAACGCTGCGTTCGGTCGCGCCCGCGGCCGTCAACGAACCCACGGTGGTCGTGCTCACCCCGGGCATGCACAACAGCGCGTACTTCGAACACGCGTTCCTGGCGCAGCAGATGGGCATCGAGCTGGTCGAAGGGCAAGACCTGTTCGTGAAGGACAATTTCGTCTACATGCGCACCACGCAGGGCCCGAAGCGGGTCGACGTGATCTACCGCCGCGTCGACGACGATTTCCTCGACCCCGAGGTCTTCCGCAAGGACTCGACCCTGGGCTGCGCCGGCCTGCTGAAAGCCTACCGCGCCGGCAACGTCACGCTCTCGAACGCCATCGGCACCGGCGTGGCCGACGACAAGTCGATCTACCCGTATGTGCCCAAGATGATCGAGTTCTACCTGGGCGAAAAGCCGATCCTGCACAACGTGCCGACCTATCTTTGCCGCGAGAAAGACGACCTGAAATACGTGCTCGACCACCTGGCCGAGCTCGTGGTGAAAGAAGTGCACGGCGCGGGCGGCTACGGCATGCTGGTCGGCCCGGCTTCCACCCAGGCCGAGATCGAAGACTTCCGCAAGGCGTTGCTCGCCAACCCCACGGGCTACATCGCGCAGCCCACGCTGAGCCTGTCGACCTGCCCCACGTATGTGGAAAGCGGTATCGCGCCGCGCCACATCGATCTGCGGCCCTTCGTGCTTTCGGGCAAGGAAGTGCAGATGGTGCCGGGTGGCCTCACACGCGTGGCGCTGAAGGAAGGCTCGCTGGTCGTCAACTCTTCACAGGGTGGCGGTACGAAAGACACCTGGGTGCTCGAAGCCTGAGCAGGGAGACAAGTACATGCTTTCTAGAACCGCCGATCACCTCTTCTGGATGGCACGCTACATGGAGCGGGCCGAAAACACCGCCCGAATGCTCGACGTGAACTATGAAGCGTCGCTGCTGCCGCAATCGGCCGATGCGGCCGACAAGGGCTGGAAAGGCCTGCTCAGCATCAGCGAGCTGACCGGTGATTTCGCCAAACGCCACGGCGAAGTCACACCCGCGAGCGTGATCCGCTACATGGTGAGCGATGCCGAAAACGGATCGAGCATCCGCAACTGTCTGCAGGCGGCGCGCGAAAACGCCCGTGCGGTGCGTGGCACGCTGACCACCGAAGTCTGGGAAACGCAGAACCAGACCTGGCTCGAATTCCAGCGCATGGTTGCGAGCAACAGCTATCTGCGCGACCCGAGCAGCCTGTTCGAATGGGTGAAGTTCCGCTCGCACCTTTCGCGTGGTGTCACGGTGGGAACGATGCTGCAGGACGAAGCCTTTCACTTCCTGCGCATCGGCAGCTTCCTCGAGCGCGCCGACAACACCGCGCGCCTGCTCGACGTGAAGTTCCATGCCGTCGAGAGCGAATACCACGGCGGCACGAACGGCGGGCCGCCGGGGCGCGACATCGAGGTCGACTTCTATCACTGGTCGGGCATCCTGCGCTCGGTCTCGGGCTTCGAGGTCTACCGCAAGGCCTACCGCAACGTGATCCGGCCCGAGAAGGTCGCCGAGCTGCTGATCCTGCGCCCCGACATGCCGCGCTCGCTTGCGGCCTGCATGCAGGAGGTGGTGGCGAACCTGAAGATGGTCGGCAACGAGCAGTCGACCGAAACGCAGCGGCGCGCCGGCCG
>JBDTTU010000130.1:0-10228 GCA_039930465.1 Burkholderiales bacterium | reverse complement strand
CCATTGGTGCGGCAGGACTCATAAACGTTCCCACAAGAGTGCAACACTACACTAGCTGTGGCTCGACCAGGTCCAGCACGCGATCTGTTCCGGCATTCCGAATGAGCTTCATCTTCTGTTTTGCTCCCTACTCAATGCCTCTGAGGCCAAGCCGATCCTGTGCATCGAAGGCATCTCCGAATGGTTCGACAATGCGCGCCATATTGTTCGCTCGCCAGCAGACCGACTGTCGCCGGCAGCCACGGCTGGTCCGAACCAGATTCTGTCGGCGTCTGCTCGAGGTCTGCGTTCACTTCTGGCCGCCAGTCTTCTTCCGACGAACAGGCGCGGCAACCACCTGCGCCGACTCTGCTCCAACCTCAGCAAGAGGAGCGTTGAGTCCGTAGAACTCATGCAGCTTGGCCGCCAGCATCTGTTTGTCAGGAAGCTGGGTTTGGTACTGCGCCACCAACGCCGGCGAGAGCGTGCGGCTGAGTGCGTACTCCACCACTTCGCTGTCTTTGGACGCGCACAGCAGTACACCGATGGCCGGGTTCTCGTGCGGCTTGCGCACGTCACGATCCAGCGCTTCAAGGTAGAAGTTCAGCTTGCCAAGGTGCTCAGGCTCGAATCTGTCCACCTTGAGTTCGATGGCTACAAGACAGTTCAGGCCCCGATGAAAAAACAGGAGGTCGAGCGCAAAGTCGCGGCCACCCACTTGCACCGGAAATTCAGAGCCGACGAAGCAAAAGTCGCGGCCGAGTTCGATGAGGAAGGTGCGAAGTTGGCTCAGCAGGCCGCTGTGTAGGTCCGCCTCCGTGTGGTCGGCCTGCAGGTTGAGGAACTCGACCGAGTAGGCATCCTTGAAGGCGGCCCCGGCGGCAGCACCATGCATTTGTGTCAGCGCTGCTGACACTTTTGCCGGGCTCAACACCGCGCGCTCGAAAGTGCCCAGGGCGTACTGGCGCTCCAGCTCGCGGCTCGTCCACTTCTCCTGCACAGCCAGGCGCAGGTAAAACTCTTGCTCTTCGGGGCGCTTCGACTGAGTCAGGATGATCAAGTTGTGAGTCCACGGCAGTTGTGCCAGCAGCGCCGTCACTTTCTTGTCGGCCGCGCTGTAGGCCTCAAAAAACTGCCTCATACGGAACAGGTTGCGCCGCGTGAAGCCGCGCTGCCCCGGCATCGTGCGCGCCAGGTGTTGGGCCAAGCGATCCACCACGCCTTCGCCCCAGTCAGCCGCCGCCAACTTGGCGCTGATGTACTCACCGATGCGCCAGTACAGGCCGACAAGCTCGCTGTTGACTGCCTGGTAGGCTCGCTGACGGGCCTGCTCGATCAGGCCAACGATCTCGGCGAACGAGGTCTCGATCGGTTCGGCCGCGTCCCCTTGACTGACAACCTGGCCGGTCGCCGCCTTTGCCTTCTGGGGTGGTTTCCGACCGCTCATGTACGTACTCTTTCAAACCTCAGCTCAGCACGATGCCGGTCAATCTGGCACCAGGTTTGACAAAGCACCCATGCGACGCGGTCGCGAGGATCTTCAGGCCGAACCAGCTGATTGAAATCTCTCATGGTCTGTTTGCAAACTGCCGCTGGTCGCGGGCTAGGCCTCGCGCAGCGCCTGGTCGACGGTGGCCAGCATGAGGCAGAGGGTCATGGGCTTGACAGGTGACTCGATAAAGCCGCGTGAGAGGTAGAAGCGTCTGGCCTGTTCGGAGATCGCGTGTACCAGCAAGGCGGTGACGCCAGCGATCTCTGCCGCCTGGATGGCGCGACGGATGGCGTCGTTCAGCAGTGCCGTACCTATTCCCTTCTGGTGGTAGTCCTTGTGGATGGCCAGACGACCCAAAACGAGCACGGGAACTGGGTCGGGCCGGTTTCGTTTCATCGTGGTTGGCGCCTCGGTGTGGCCGATGGCGCCGGCCGACAGGCAGTAGTACCCGATGACGATTTCGCCCTCGCACACGACGTAGGTGCGAGATGCCCCGTTGGCCTGGTTCTTCGCGGCACGGCGCCTCAGCCAGTCGTCGAGCGAAGGCTCGCTGCTGTCGAACTCGGCGAGCTGGTGGTGGTCAGCCAGTGGTTGTGGCGCCGAAAGCATCGGCGAAGTCACTTCGCTCGTTGGCCAGCGGTCTTCGTAGCGCCGGGGGTTGTGTCCCAGGGTGCACGTGCCTTAAGGGTGCGGCGCAGCCGGTCAGTGGGCGCCGGCGGGTTGTCGAGCATGTCTTGGAACGCGCCGAAACCCTTAGCGTCGAGCGCGAAGTAGGTTTGGTCGAGCAACACGTCCTCGGCCTGCCTGCAGGCAGCTTCAAGCATGAAGTCCGATCGGCTGCGGCCCAGTCGGTCGGCAGCCTGGTCGATCAGGTCGCGTTGCCCTGCCTTGGCGCGAATGCTGATCGTGACGGGTTCTTGTGCCTGGGACATGCGCAACTCCTTGTATATCAATCATATTACATTCTTGTACGTCATTCGGCAAGGCGATTTGAACGGTGACCGGCCGCTTGTCTTGGTGTTCTACGGTAGAACGGCCCTACTGCGACCTTGATAGCCGCAGCCTTGACTCGGGAGATCGTGTGGCGTTCTACGGTAGAACGCCCAACTAAAAGAACCTGATGGCCCCTTGTGTGCGTCGTCGCTCATCACGCACTCAATCAAAGAGCTTCTCCAGAAATTCGCGCAGTCGCTTTTCTTTGGCGTTGGGCAAGCCGCCTGCTTTGATCTGAATCGAGACATTGCCCTTCGGGTCCCTATCCCATGAGCCAACGACCTTGCCCTTCGATGTGAGTTGTATCGGGGCTTCTCGCTTCGTTGAGGCACCCGCGCCCGTGAGCCGCGCGAGAACTTCCTTGGCCGGCAACTTCGGATTCATTGCGGCAAGTTCCCGCGCCTGCGCAACCGCCTCCGCCGGGTTCTTGTCAATCGCAGCCTTCAGGACCGTGCCCCACCGAAACTGAAGGCTCAGCGGGCTCGGGAATGCATCAACCACTTCGGACGGTAACGACGCCAACTGGATCGCCGTGCTGACGTTGCCCACTTGGGCACCGATCGACGCGGCCAATTTTCTGAGCGAGGGAAACAAGCCGTCGTCAATGGCGCGCTTGTACATGACACCCTGCTCCCATGGCGACAAGTCTTGCCGCTCACGGTTCTCGCGCTCCATCTCGTTGAAGAGCTGTGCGTCGGTCAGCTCTTCAACAATTGCCGCAACCGGCAAACCCAACTCAAGGCAGGCGCGGTGCCGGCGATGCCCGAAGGCGATTTCGAACTCGTCGTTGCCCTCACCGCCCTGCCCTACCCGCCGAACTTTGATCGGCTGTACGTTCCGGCCCGCTGCCTGAATTTCTGCTTTCAAGCCTTCGAACTCGGCGCCAGCAAATGACAGCTCATGCCGATTGGCGAAGCGACTGGGCCTGATGTGTTTCGGGTCGAGAAATTCGACCACGGTAGCGTCTTCAAAGCGTTCCAGCTTTGCGCGCAAGTCCCGGTTTTCTGCCTCTACACCACGCCCCATTGCGATCGAGGCGGAGATGGCACCCATTGCTGTGCGTGGGCGGTCTGCTGACACAAGCGGAGTCGCGGGCGCTGCCGGCGCGTCATCGTCGTCATCGAAGCTAATGCTCTTGGCCTTATCTGTGAGCTTGCTCATTCCGCGTCCTCCGACTTTGTTACCTGCCTCAGCCAAGCGCTGACCATTTGCCCTTCTACGACTTCGACGAACTGGTCGTAGGCGTCAACTGCTCGCTTGATGGTTCTGCTGCCCGCAGAGCCGGGCTTCATGTCGTAGATCGACCCGAACTCGGCGCTTGCTGATGCTGCTGTCGCCGTCTTCGGAATCTCAATGGGCAGCACCTTTGAACCATAGGCAGCGCTGATCCACTCTCTGACCACATTCGTGGCGATGTCGCTCGCATCAACCTTGGATAGCAAGACATCGACAAACTCAAACCGCTTGGACTTGCCACGCGCCACAAGCTCCTTGGTCAGGTCGTAGAACAAGTCCCAGAACTGAACGCTGGATGCGAAGTCGAGAGCGTTGGGCGGCAGAGGCGTGATGATGCCGTCGGCGGCCATCATGGCGTTGATAGTGACGTAGGAAAGGGCAGGGGGCGTGTCGATGATGATCACGTCGTAGGTCTGACGCGCCTGCTCGATGCCGTAGTGAAGCACGTTCCAAAACTGGAAGCGCTGACCTTCATCCCGCTGCCGACCTGGCAGGGCAAACTCGGCGCTAAACAGAACCGAGGTCGCGGGGATGAGGTCGATCCCATCCCAGTAAGTCGATCGGATCGCATATTCAACACTCTCTTGCTCGCCCAAGCAGAGCGGCAGAATCGTGTGCTCGGCTTCGACTTCGGCGTCTGGAAGGATGCCAAAGAGGGTCGTAAGGCTTCCTTGCGGATCGCAGTCGATGACAAGGACCTTGTGCCCCCGAATGCTCAGCCCTTGGGCAAGCGTTACGGCGGTTGTCGTCTTGGTCACGCCGCCTTTGAAGTTCGCGACTGCGACGGTAATCGCTTCGGCGCCGGGCGGACGCATCCGACCAGTTCGCAACTCTCGCGTCCACTTGCGAACGTCAGGCAGGCTGAACTCGCGACGCGTGCCAGCCGAGTTTAGGCCGCCGGCAGGGAGCGTTCCTCCCTTCTTGGCCCGATAGTCGATCTGCCGAGTGTCCAGATTCACCAGCGAACCCAACTGTGCTGGGGAGAAGTGCGGGGACTCCTTCTGCACATTCGGCGCTAGCATTGCCTTCCTGACCTTGGCAAGAACCTTCTTCGCGCGCTCGGCCTGTATGCCGATATCTGCAAGTTCGACTTGCTCGCGTCCCTCTACAAGGATGTTCGTCACTTAGCCTCCAATGCTGGTTCAGCCGTCATTGTAGGTTCAAGGGGCGCTTGGTAGATGAATCTACAAATCGAAGATGCGAGAGACGCAATTGCCACACTTGCCGGACGCCCCGTGTGTTCCGGCTTCTGTGGATAAGTCAGGTCCCGATCTTCAATATCCTTGAGAGCTTTAGATTCTTTGCTGTCAGCATTCATTAGCTAAATCAAGTACTTAGCGAATTTTCCGTCCGGCAAGTGTGGCGATTGCGTCCGGCAAGTGCGGCGCTGTAGTCCGGCAACAGTGGCAATGTTGTCCGGCAAGTGTGGCCGCCGTCCGCCATGTGTGGCACTAGATATCCACAATCTCTGGCCAGGACGGCAAGGGACGGGTGTCCGGCAAGTGTGGCTTCGCCCGCTGCAGTGCCCCGAGCACTCGCTAAGAACAGTCTCAAGGATGCGTTTGGTGGCGCACTTTCGCAGGGCTGCGGGATGTCCGGAGCCCTTGGACGTAAACTTGCGGCATGTCCGCAGTCCGAAAGACGCCACCTACATCGCTCCAGCCCGCCGTGTCCAGCGCAAGCGGGACGCTGAGCAAGTCTGTCTTCGCGCTCGCAATCGAGCCGCTGACAATGGCGTTGACTGTGACTGGTCGCAAGGCTTACGACGTGATGCTGTGGATCGCGCAGCGCGGTCCTGCAGCGGCAGACGGCGGCTACACGAGCCCTGTGAGCGCGATTCTGCGTGGCTATGGATCGACGACCAAAGCATCCGAACGCGTGCAGCGCTACATCGAGCAGATGGTGCAGACGACGGTCGTCTGGCGACCACTGGCGGCCAGTGAGCAAGGGAACATGCTGCTCGAAGGCTTTGAAGCCGCGGCGCCAGAGAAGGTCACGGACGAAGCACGGACGTTCCCATTGCTCGCTGAAGCGCGCCTATACATTCGCGGCGGTGAGGCCTGGGTGACCTGGTACTACCCGCCCTCGATCAAGGAGCAGCTCATCAGCCCTGAGCGATGGGCTCAGATCGAGTTGAACTCGATAGCAAGGCTCTCGACCTACACAGCTGTTGCGTTGTACGAAATTTGCGCCCGCTACAAGGACAGTCCGGGAGGACTAACCAGCCGTCACGAGCCAGAGTTCTGGACACGCGTGCTGCGCGAAGGTGGGGGCATCAAGCCGCGAGAGTTTCGAAAGTTCAAGAACGAGCTCTTGATGCCGGCGGTCGCCGAGATCAATGAAGAAACTGAGATCCAGGTCGAGCTCATCGAGCACCGCGAACAGAGCACGCTGCACGCAGTGCAGTTCAAGGTAGCCCGGAAGACGAGAGAGAAACCCAAGATCCCCGACGCAGCGGACGTGATGCTGGTCATGCGAGCCGCGAAGCTGGGCGTGCGTGAGGTGGACCTGGACGCGCTGACGGCAAAGTACGGCGCGCTGAAGGTCACAGAAGGGCTGGACGCTATGGAGGCGTACATCAGCGACTCCAGCGCCGCGAAGATCATGAACCGCGGTGGCTATTTGAAAGCCGTGCTGGCCAACCGGTTTCCCGATGGCGGGGTGCCAGGCCCGCTGTCAGCGGCGGAAGAGCGCCCAGTGCCCAAGGTTGATCCCAGGCGTGAACAGCAGGAGCTGCTTGAGGCTTGGAAGGCAAACCGCCAGAAGCAAATCCGGGCTGAATTTTCAGCGCTACCTGACGACGAGAAGGCGAAATGGATCGACCAGGCCGCGCCGACGATCATGCAGTGGTCCGTCACGACGCCCGCCATGCGCAAACGCGTCGCAGACCGGGATTGGGAATCGCCGCTGATCAGCCGGGTCGTCCTCGATGTGTACGCCACCGCGCTGCACGGGGTAGGGTGGAAGGAGCCCAGCGAGATGGATTTGGTGATGTTCACCGTTGCTGCGGATCGCCAGCAGTAGATAGCCGCCGGCGCGAGAATGAGAAAACGGGAGCCCCCTTGACTGACTTAGATACATGATAAGTAACCTTATCAAGTCATAGGAGGAGTGGGGTAAACTTTATGCGGGAGTCGGAATGAGCCAGTCCAAAAGTGATTCGGCACCCTGGTCTGCCGTCCTTTCGCCGCCCACCACCAAGTTTGATATCATCTGCGCGCTTTGCCATCAATCGCGCCCGATCCACAGGAGGAAGTCCATGCCCGCCGTGACCGTCCGAAACCTGTCCGAAGAAACCCACCGGGCGCTGCGGCTGCGCGCCGCGCAGCAAGGGCGCAGCACCGAGGCCGAGATTCGCCAGATCCTGGAGCAGGCCGTGCAGCCCACGCTGCGCCTGGGCTCGGCGTTGGCGCAGATCGGCCGCGACCTCGGTGGCGTCGAACTCGCTCTCCAGCGCGATCCGACCCCAGTGGATGCGGCGAGGTTCGAGTGATCGTGCTCGACACCAACGTCGTCTCGGAGCCGCTCAGGCCCGAGCCCGATCCTGCGGTGCTGCAGTGGCTCGACAGGCAAGAGCCGCAAACCCTGTTTCTGACCAGCATCAACCTCGCCGAGCTGCTCACGGGCATCGCAGCGCTGCCCGCAGGCCGTCGCCAAAACGCGCTCAAGGCCGCGTTGACCGATCAAGTCTTGCCCCTGTTCCAAGGCCGTATCCTGCCCTTCGACGTGGTTGCCGCCGAAGCCTTCGCCAAGCTGCGCTCAAGCACGCAGGCCGCCGGCAACCCGATCGGCTTTGCCGACTGCGCGATCGCCGCCGTCGCCGCAGCCCACGGTTTTATGCTGGCCACTCGCAATGTTCGCGACTTCAAGGGCACCGGCGTCGAACTGCTCGACCCGTGGTCGGCAGCGACGCCGCGCTGACCCGAAACCTCGTGCTAAAAACCGCCCGCGTGTCCGCCCTGCGCATCTCTCCCGAACTGCGCACCGCCGCCAAGAGCGTGCTGCACGAAGGCGAGACGCTGACCAAATTTGTAGAGACCGCGCTGCGTGAGTGCGTCCAGCGCCGGAGCGCGCAGGACGAGTTCTTGGCGCGTGGCTTGGCCGCAAGCGAAGCCGCCCGCCAGACCGGTCGGTACCAGCCGGCCTCGGTGGTCCACGCCGAGCTCCAACAACGACTGATCACTCGGCGCAAACAGGTGCTGGGGTGAGCGCGACCAGCTTGTGGGAGGTTTCCCAAAAAGTCTCACCTTTGCCACCGCGCAGCGCAGCGCGCCAACGCAAGCTGCACACCGGCCACTTCGCCTTCATGCGCGCACTCGTCCAAGGTGTCGATGTGCAACGCGCGTGGGAGCAGTACCTGCGCACCGAAGGGCTGTCCAACGACAGCCGCCTGGTCGCCAAGACGCTGGCGTGGATTCGCGGCGAGTTCGCTGCCGCGGCGCGGCGCGAGGATCGGCACGGCACCGCCCGCCTGGTGCGCCTGGACGCCTCCAAACTCGCCGAGCCGACGCTGCTACCAAGCCTCGAAGTTTTTGCGCAGGACGCAGGGCTCGAGGACAGCTCGCAGCGCGAGCAGATCGCCGCCTTCGAAGCCCGCTACGGCCGCGCGGCGCAGCGCCAGGCGCGTCGCGGCAAGCTGGTGCAGCGCCAGCTCGAGGCCTTGCGCTGGCTCGAAGGCTTGGTTGCGCAGTCACCGCGAGCGGGTGACGCCATCGTTTCCTGGTTGAACCCGACACTCGCCGCCCACCTTGAGCAGGCGAGCTTGTTCACGCTCGCTCAACTGCTCGACCGCATCAACGGCATCGGACGGCTCTGGTACCAGAGCATCGACGGCCTGGGTGTGGCCAAGGCCCGGCTCGTCATGGCCTGGCTCGGCGAACACCAGCAGTCCATCGGCATGGCGGTCGGCCCGCACGTCGCCCGCGCGCGCACCCAACTGCTCAAGTCCGAACTAAATGCCGTGGTCGCCGCAGCCAGCGACATCCGCCCCCTGGAAAAACTCATCGTCCCGGCCGAGCTCGACGGCAGCCACGGGGTCTATCGCCGCCCGCAGGCGCAATGCCTGCTCAAAGCCACCAACGACCACCAGGCCATCCTCGCCTGGCTGCGCTCCAAGCACGGGCTGACCCCTGAGCAGAAGGCGGCCTTGAGGGCAGGGCGGCGCCATCGGGACCTGGGCGTCGAGATCGGCCTGGATTGGTTGGATGCGCTTTCGCACACGCAGCGCGCATACCGCAAAGAGGCCGAGCGCTTCCTGCTCTGGGCGATCGTCCACAAACGCAAGGCGCTCTCGTCGATGACCAACGAAGACTGCACCGAGTACCGCGACTTCCTGGCCGACCCGAGCCCGAGGGGCACCTGGTGCGCACCACGCGCGCGCGAGCGCTGGTCGCCGCTGTGGCGGCCCTTCGAAGGGCCGCTGTCGGCCTCGGCGCAGCGCCATGCCTTGAGCATCCTCAAGAACTTGTATGGTTTCCTGGTCGATCAGAACTACCTGATGGGCAATCCGTGGACGTCGGTCGCGGTGCCGCGCACTGGCGCGCCCCGGGTCAACGCCGGCCGGAGTCTGACAAGAGCGCAGTGGGGGTTCGTGCAACAGCAGCTGGACCTGCTCGGCGACACATCGGCACAGCGCAGGCTGAAGTTTGCGCTGCACTTGTTGTACGCAACGGGGCTGCGCTTGTCAGAGGTGGTGGCCGCCAAGGTCGACGACTTGCAGTGGGCGCAGTTCCCGGCCGACGCGGATGGCGAGGCGATCGAGGGTTGGATGCTGCGGGTGGTGGGCAAGGGTGAGAAGGTCCGCGAGGTGCCGGTGCCGATCGAGGTGGTGGCCATGCTGGCGACCTACCTGGAGTCGCGCGGGCTGGACCCTGACCCGGAATACATCGGCAACCGCGGCGCGTACTTGCTCGGGCAGTCGAGCGATGCGGCCGAGCGCGCACCGGCGTTGCTGGCAGGTCGCCAGGTGGATGCCTGGGCCGGGCTCGCGGCCACGACCTTGTACCGGCAGATCAAGCGGTTCTTTGCGGACTGCGCGGACGTGCAGCGAGGGCAGGGAGACGCCAAAGGGGCAGGGCGCTTCGAGCTGGCCAGCACCCACTGGATGCGCCACTCGCACGCGAGCCATGCGATCGCAGCGGGCATGCCGATCGAGATCGCGCAACAGAACCTGGGGCATGCGTCGCTGGCGACGACGACGATCTATGTCACGACCGAGGCCAAGAGGCGGATGCGGGCGGTGCAGAGGTTTTGGGAGAAGTAGGGCAGCGGGTGCGATGCGCTGAACTGCTGCGATCACCAGCGCGGCGTTTCAGAATTGATCGAGAGACGACCTTACACCGCGTCCACCGCGATTGAGTACGTGCGTAGGTCTCGTGGTGGACCCGTCTGTGCGCCAGCCATTCCTGCACGAGCCGCGTGTGGGCGAGAAGGCAATTCAACCGGAGGCTGAGCGGCTACTTCTTCAGCCCTCTCAGGGCCGCAAGCTCACCCTTGAGTGCGGCACCTTCGACCGCGGCGGCCTGCGCC
>JBDTTU010000129.1:0-10656 GCA_039930465.1 Burkholderiales bacterium | reverse complement strand
TCACAGTCGACCACCAGCGCAGGATCGGCAACTTCTGCCGCCCACGCTCCTAGCGCCGGCGCACCTGCACGTCGACGTGCATCCCGGCAAAGTTGCCGGCGTAACCGTGCCACGACCCGCTCACCGGCGACGCCTGGCTCGCGTGGCGGGCCACGCCGACGCGGATCAGGTCGGTGCCGCCGATCAGGTTGTTGGTGGGGTCGAACGGGATCCAGCCAGCGCCCGGCAGGAACACTTGCAGCCAGGCGTGCGTGGCGCCTGTGCCGGCCACCTCGGTGCCATCGTCGTTGTCGAGCCAGGGTGTGTACAGGTAGCCAGAGACGAAGCGAGCGGCATAGCCGAGCCTGCGCACCGCTTCGATCATCAGGGTCGCGAAATCGCGGCAGGTGCCCGACTGCAAGCGCAGCGTCTCGTACGGCGTTTGCACGCCCTCGTCGAAACGCGCGATATAGCGCATCGAGTTGCGGACCGACTCGGTCATCGCGACCAGCAGTTCACGGGTGCCGGTGGGGCCGTCGGCACCAACGAACTGCCGGGCCCACAGCGTCAACAGTTCGGCGGGGTCGTCGTAATACGGCGCCAGGTAGTGCTGCAGCGCGAAACGATCTTCGTCGCTGTATTGAAACGGGTACTGAAGCGCGCCCGGCGCGAGCGGCAAGTCGAGCGCGCGGGTGCCGGTGTGCTCGACCGAGAACGAACACTCGATCTTCAGCTCGGTGGCCGGGCTTTGGGGCCGCACCAACGCAACCGAGTTCGAGTACACGTCCTGGATCAGGCGGATGTCGATCGGCTCCGGGGTCACCGCCATGTCGGTGGCGAGCACGCGCAGGTCATGGCTGCCACGCGGGCGGAACATCACACGGTGTTCGCCGACCGTCACCGCGTGGTGGTAGCGGTAGTGCGTGGTGTGCGTGATGTCGAAGTAGATGGACAAGGTGCACGCCTCGGAGGGTCAGCTCATGCGGATCTCGGTCTGCTCGCCAAGGCGAGCAGGAGGCTTGCCGGTGATCACCGCCTTGGCCATGTGGAACAGTTGCACCAGCTTGCTTTCATCCACGTCCCAGTAACTGGCGTGCACGATCCGCACCTGCACCAGCGCCAGGTCGGGGTCGGTCGGACCGCCGGGGAACCAGGCCTCGGCCAGCTTCGACCAGAGCTGCTTTTTCTTCGCCGCGTCTTCGGTCACCGCAGCAATGCCGGAGACCGACACATAGCTGTCCTGCCCCGAGTCGGCGTAAACGACGTTCACGACTTGATCAACCGTCAGGTCGGCAACAGGTTCGCCGGTGCGCGACATGAAAAACCACAGGCTCGTGTCTTCGTCGAGCCTCGAGTTCTGCGTGGTCATGGGCCGCGAATGAAGGTGGCCGTTGGCATGGCGCGTGGTGAACATTGCGAAGCGAATGTCCTTGATCAGGTGCCAGAGTTTTTCACGGGCGTGCACGGAATCGGTTGTGGTCGGTTCGTTCTTGCTCATCGAAAGTTCTCCTGTTGTCGAGTGGCTGTATCGGTGGCCTGCCGTGACCGCTAAGCCGCATTTCAGCAGCGCGCCGCTACGGGCGCGATCAGCCATTGCCCAGCGGCTGCGTAGGACTCGGCCTTCTGGGGCTCGGCAGGCGCGAGGCCGCGCGTGGCGGTCCTACAGCGCCGCGTCGTTCTGTCCTTGCGACGTGCCCGCCCGATCTGCCTACGCTTTGTCCACAAGTACTTTGGAGATCGTCATGGGCAAATACCTTCTCGGCTGGCTGTTCGGCACAGGCCACCGTCCTGGTAGCCGCTTGTCTGTTGTTTCACCGATGAGCTGCGAATGAAGGCCCGACAAACTCTGCTTGTGTCGTCGCTGCTGTGGGCGTGTTCGGTTCAGGTGGCATTCGCGCAACCACCGGCCGGCGTGCGCACGGAAGTCGACGGCCTGTTGCGGGCGGTCGAGCAGTCGGCTTGCGAATTCGGCCGCAACGGCACGTGGCACGACTCGAAAGCCGCCGAAGCGCACATGCGCGACAAATACGACTATCTGGTCGCCAGAGACCTGATCCGCACGAGCGAAGACTTCATCGAGAGAGTCGGCACGAAAAGCAGCCTCAGTGGCCAGGCCTATCAAGTGCGGTGCAAAGGTGTGGCGCCTCTGGCCAGCAACCATTGGCTGCAAGGCATGCTCGCTCGCTTGCGCTCACCTGCCACGAGCGCAGTGCCGGGCACGAAGACCAGATAGGCTCTGGGGCTTTCGCCAGAGCTTGGGCGCCAGGACGCAGCCCGGCGATCAAGGATGGAATGTCGAAGAAGGAAGTGTGCTCTGACGCCACCGCATGTGAGTCACGCCCGGCTCGTGCTTTCCAGCGCCGCGTGCAGGCGTTTCTGCGCCAGCGGCAGCTTGAGTTCGCGCGCCAGCGCCACCGCGGGTGCGAAACGGCGCTGCTTCTTCTGCTCGTGGTTCTGTGCAATGTCGGCGAGGCGGTGCGCCAGAAACGGGTTGAGCAGGCGATCACGCAAGTCGACCAGGTAGTCGCGGGCCTCGTTGCCCTGCCCCATGGCCTCGAACAGGGGCAGCACCTCGTCGGCCCACAGCGCTTCGAGTTCACCGCGCAGTACCGGCTGGTTCATCGCCTGCAGCACCGTCTCATCAGCAGGGCCCCCCGACCGCAACCAGCGCTCGGCCAGAAAGCTGTGGCCCAGGTTCAGCAGCAAGAGCTTGAGCCGCTCGTGGCGCTGCAGGTCATCGGTCAGCAGCACGGCCTCGTGCGTGCAGGGCAACACGAGCCTGGGCTGGCGCTCGATCACCCACAAGGCATAGGGCTCGGCGACGGCACCCACGGGCTGCAGAGCTTCTGACACGATGCGGTCGACCAGCGAATTGGCCCACACGCAATGCGTCTGCAGGTAGGCCATGAAAGCGGCCGGCAGCGCCCATCGGCCGGCCAGCTGCGCCACGATGCCACGCAAGGTCTCGCCGTTGCGCGAGATCAGCTCGCACGGGTAGATCGACAATGGCGCCTCGGCCCGCTCGCCCCAGCGCGCATGCAGCAGCACCAGGAGCTTGGCCGGGAAGCTGCGTGGCACGCGCCCGGCATCAGCCACCAAGCCGACATCATCACTCGCATCGAGCTGGTAGCCGCTGTCGCCTGTGTTGGAGACAATCACCTGAGCGCTGCACGCCAGCTCGCGCACACGCGGCCACTGCGCGTCGGCGTTCAGCGCCTCGTGCACCGCGTCGCCACGCACGGTGTCGTCGATCGGCACGCCGCGGCGCACACCGCGAATGCGCACCGGATAGCCGCCGCCCTCGGCAAGCGCCGCAACACGGGCCGCGCTTTCAGCGCTGCGCGTGGTCTGCACCACCGCAATGCCACCCAGGGCACGGTTGCTCGCCAGCACTTGCGAAACGAACAGGTCCACATGCGCCAGCAAGAAGCGACTGGTTCCGAACTGAAGAATCGGCGGGTTCATGACAACCCCTCGTCCGACGGGTACGTCGAACGATGCCCCGAGCGGATGCGGGCCGGCTTGAGAGCGCTTCGGCGCTCGTCTCGCGCGCATGCGGGCAGCTGTTTCACGACAACCCCCTTCAGCATTCGACGATCGCCTTCACCACGCCGTTGGCTGGGTCGAGAAGCGTCGCGAAATCGGTGGGCACGCGGCTCAGCGACATGCGATGCGTATTGAGCGCGGCATCCGGGATCTGCCCGGCGCGCATCGCCGTCAGCACGGTCTCGAAGTCTTCCATCGTGGCATTGCGGCTGCCCACCAACGTGGTCTCGCGCTTGTGGAACTCGGGGTCTGAGAAGCTGATGGTGTCGCGAACCACCGAGACGAGCACATACGTTCCCCCATGGGCCACGAACTTGAAGCCGCGCTCCATGGCCTTGGCGTTGCCGGTGGCATCGAACACCACGTCGAAGAAGTCGCCCTCGGTCAGCGCCGACAGCTGGGCTTCATCGTCGGCACCGAGTTGCACCACCGATGCAACGCCCAGGTGCTGGCGGCAGAAGTCGAGCCGGTCGCTGCGCGTATCGAGCGCGGTGACCACGGCGCCGCGCAGGCGCGAGAAGATCAACGCCGCCATGCCGATGGGCCCCGCGCCCACCACCAACACGCGCTGGCCGGTGCGCACGTCACCGCGCCGCACGGCATGGGCGCCGATGGACAAGAACTCGACCATCGCCGCCTGGTCCAGTGACACGCCTTCGGCCTCGTGCACGAACTGCTGCGGCACGCACAGGTACTCGGTGAAGGCGCCGTCACGGTGCACACCCAGCACCTGGATGTTGACGCAGCAATTGGTCTTGCCCTTGCGGCAGGCGACGCAGCCGCCGCACGAGAGATACGGCATCACGAAGGCCGCATCACCGGGGCGCAGCGCGCTGCCGGCCGGCACCTCTTCGACCACGCCCGAGAACTCGTGGCCCATCACGCGCGGGTAGGCGAGAAAGGGCTGGTCGCCGGTGAAGATGTGCAGGTCGGTGCCGCACACGCCGACGCGCTTGACGCGCAGCAGCACCTCGTCGGCGCCGCGTTCGGGGCGGCTGCGTTGCTCGGCAAGCAAGGTGCCGGGGGTCTGGCAAACGACGGTGAGCATGGGTCTCCTTTGAGATTCAGTCGACGTGGAACACCGAGGGCATGGGTGCCCAGTGTTCGCCGGGTTGTCCAGGCTCACACTATCGAGCGCCACCACGCTGAAGAAGCGCTTGGTGATGCCATCGAGCCGCAACAGCGTTTCGGCTGTGGCCACTGGCTTGACGTGGACGGCTTGTACAGACAACAAGATCCCCCTTTGAACGGCGCGAATGCTACCCAGAGTTTGAATTCTGGTAAAGCCACCTTACCAAAAAATTGAACCCGGTCTTACCAATTAAATGCGGCGCGCAGCTTGGATTTTTGGAGGGGCGGCGCCTGCATTCTGGGTGTTTTTCATAGGCAAGCAGTCCACAAACGAACTCCCCAAGGCCACTTTGGGCTACTTGACACTGCGGTATCATCGACCCGCTTCAAGCCCTTAATGTGCCCACGACTGTTCTGAATCAGCCCGCCCGACTCAAACCGGTCGAAACGCGCCGCCTGTATCAGCAGATCGCTGACCAGATTCGCGACCGGATCCAACGCGGCGAGTTCAAGACGGGCAACAAGCTGCCACCCGAGCGCGATCTCGCGCAGCAACTGGGCGTGTCGCGGCCTTCGCTGCGCGAAGCGCTGATTGCGCTAGACATCGAGGCCAGCGTCGAGATTCGCAGCGGCTCAGGCGTCTATGTGTGCAGCCCGCCCGAGCGCCCACCGAAGAGCACGGCCGCCATGGGCGAAAGCCCCACCGAGTTGATGCAGGCACGCGCCGCAGTCGAAGGCGACGTGGTCGTGCTGGCCTGCGCGCACGTGAGCCCCGAAGCCCTGTCGCGGCTGCGAGAGAGCATCAAAGGCATGCGCTCGCAGATCGCCCACGGCCGCTCGCCGCTTGAACACGACCGGAAGTTTCACCTGCACATCGCCGAGATGAGCGGCAACTCGGTGTTGATGCGTCTGGTGGCAGAGTTATTCGACGAACGCCACAGCCCGATCTCGGCACGCCTGAGCGTTCGCTTCGAGAACACCCGCACCTGGAATACCGCATTGAAGGAACACGAGGCCGTGTACCGCGCGCTGGAAGCGCGTGACCCGCTGGCTGCGCAATCGGCCATTCGCTCACACCTCAAGGCCTCGGAAGAGCGCTGGGTGGTTGGCTGATGCGGTTTGCGGCCGCGCTTCACGGTGCGCTTGTGCTCCGGCACGTTGACCGTGTCTTTGTCGTCATCGACACCCTTCAAGCGGCCATCGAACCGCCAAGGCGCCAAAGGGTTGCGCGCTGATCGGGCTGCGCCCGGACGTATGGACAATGTGCACACACACGCTAGAATTACGATATGCGCTCAGCCACTTCTTCCGCCGTCATCAACCTGCGCACTCCTCCCGCTCAACGGGAGTTGATCGACCGAGCCGCGCGCTTACAGGGGAAGAGTCGCACCGACTTCATGCTCGAAGCCTCGCGCGAGAAGGCCGAGCAGGTGCTGCTCGACCAAACGCTGTTCACGGTGAATGCCAAGCAGTACAAAGCCTTCGTGGCTCTGATGGATGCACCGCTCTCGGAGAACGCAGCGCTGAAGCGACTGCTGGCCAAGCGCGCGCCTTGGGAGAAATGAGCCCGCCTGCACCGGACGGCGCTTCGGCGCCCACACCGTTTACCGCAGAGCACGATACCTCGCATTTCGTTTGTCGGCATGACTCGCTGAGCGCATGGCTCAGCAAGCGAGCTCCGGCGAACGCTGCCTCAGGGGCCTCGCGCACGTATGTGGTGTGCACACCGGAGCGCCAGGTGATCGGCTACTACGCGCTTTCTGCAGGTTCAATCGCAGCAGCTTCGGTCGCCGGTCGACTGCGAAGAAACATGCCTGACCCGTTGCCAGTGATCGTGCTCGGCCGGCTGGCTGTTCACACCGACTGGGCGGGCCGGGGCATCGGCAGCGGCTTGCTGAAGGACGCCGTGCTTCGTGCCATTCAGGCGTCGACGTTGATCGGAGTGCGTGCCTTGTTGTGCCATGCCATCGACGAGGAAGCCATGGGCTTCTATCTCACGCACGGGTTCGTGTCGTCTCCGCTTGATCCGTTGACCTTGATGCTTGGCTTGCAAACGGGTTGAGTTTGGACAAGACGGCGCTGGACGTGCTCTTGGCAGCACCAGACCGCCGCAGCCTGTCGTCATCGCAGACTTGGCCGCCGAACAGCAGCCGCCCGGAACTGTATCGCCATAGGGGCGACACTCTGTGGCAGCGTTTGCGACCAGGTCTCGGCGACCGCCTGGTCGAGGGCCGAGTGGTTCGCCAAGCGGCCGACAGGAGCGATGTGCGAACGCGCTGGGCGCGATCAAGGCGTGGACGTGCTCGTGCAACATGCGCTCTACCGCGAGCCGCGGCCGGCCTCGATGCGCGCCTTGAGGTCTGCTGCCAAATCGTGGTCGGGGTCCTGATCGAGGAGAACCTCCAGCACATGCAACGCTTCGCTCCGGCGGAGTTCTTCGGCGGCGCGCGACGCGAGGTCGAGCATCTGCGCCATCCACGCACTCTCGTCGACGGCGTGGGCGTGCGCCTCCGCGGTGCCGGCATGCAGCCGCAGCAGCCTGGCGGCCAGCCGCCGGCCGAGTGCCGCCGGCGATCGGTCCTGCATGCTGCCTTCGGTCCGGGCCGCGGGCGACACCAACACGTACTCCAGCGTCAAGGTTTCGTTGCGGCGCGCCAGCCGGGCGAACAGGACGTGCGCGCCGGGGCTGAGGGTGCAAATCGCAGCCGCAATGGCTTCTGGCGTCGGAGCCGGGGCGGCATCGATACCTGCCTGCACCTCAACGGCGGACATGCGCTTCAACATCGAGTGCAGCGCCAGCGTGTAGCCGAGAACTTCCAGTGGATACCCAAGATCTCGATCCGCGACGCCGGCGCCCGGGTTTCCGCCTGGTAACGGCACGACCGCCAGGGGGCGCTCCTGGATCGCGTGCAGGTCCGACAGGAGCGTCGCCGCGGTGTCGTCGTCGGGTTCCAGGCGCACGTCGGCCAGCAGCCTGTAGCCTTTGCCGTAGAGCGTGTTGACCCGCACCGTGTGCGTCTTGCTCCGTCGCATGACCTGGCGAATCTTGGCGATCGCCTGCGCAACCACTTCCGGCGACGCGGCTGCCTTGCGCCACACGGTGTCGAGGAGTTCGTCTTGCGTCACCACGCGGTGACGATTGCGGTACAGATGCAAGAGCACATCGAACGGCTTTGGCGCGAGTGTCTGGCGCCGCCCATCGACCCACAGTTCCCGGCGCTCCTCGTCGAGCATGCAGTGGGCGAAGCGGTACTCCCGAAGCATCGCGCCATTGGGCGGCGCCATCGGCATCGGGGACTCGCGCGGCAACTCGCCGGGTGCCGCCGACAGCTCCTGCCCCAGCCGCCGGAAGAGCGGCAGTGCAGCCGGCGCGGTGGCGAGCCGCGCAAGCAGCAACTGGGTTTCCGGTTCCTGCTGGCGTCGCCGTGCCAGCAACGCGCGCGGGTACAGCAGGTTCGCGGTGGTGGACTCGTCCTGCAGATGGGACTGCACGTCTGCACGGTCGAGTTCAGCCTCTGCGAGTGGCAGGCGTCCGCTGCGCACGAGGGCCTCCACGAGCCAGGGGAGCAGCGGCGCCTCGGCCGCGCGGTTGCCGTGGCGACGGCACTGGGCCGCCGCTTGCAAGAAACAGTCGGCCGCCTGGTCGACGCGCCCGGCCGCCATGGCGGCATGACCATGGGCCTGCCAGAGGTAGCCGTCGTCCTGCACCCGGTCGGGCTGGGGCAGCAGCGACAGCAGCTCCGAGGCGGCGTCCGGGCGGCCTTGTTGGCGATGGAGCAGGCAATGGATGTTGACGACGGTGCTCAACAGGCTCACGTTGGCCTCGATCGCAAGCGCGGTCGCGGTCGCTTCTTCCGCGCACTCTCGCGCCTCGTCCAGCCGGTCCGCGTAAAGCAACTCGCCCGCGAGATTGAGGCACACGCTCGCTAGCGCTGTGTTGGCATTGAGCCTGCGGGCCGCGCGGGCGAGCTTTCTGTTCCATCGGATGGACTTCTCGGCATCGCCGGACAGCGAGCTCATGATCGCCCGCAGCCACAGCACGTTCAGCAGCCCCCAGTGGCTGCCGATGCGCGTGAAGATCGTCTGGGCCTCGTTCAGACGCGTCGCAACGGAATGCAGCTCGCCGAGGCGGCACTCGACGGATGCCAGCCGCGTCAAGGTGTACCCCTGCCAGTGCGGCGGCATGCAGCCGCGGCCCAGCGCGAGGGCGTGCTCAAAACTCTGCGCAGCGTCTCGCAACCGGCCCTTCACGTGGTGCAGCGTCCCCATGGAGTGCTGCACTTGCGCTTCGAGGCACTGGTCTTGGTTTCGCCTCGCGGCCTCGAGCAGCCGTGCCGCGCTGACCGGCGCATCGCCACTGCCACAGACGGCCTGTACTCGCAGCAGCTCCAGATCAAGGCGCGGAAAGCCCGGGTCCAGGTGCTGCAGAAGCCCAAGGGCCCGCAGCGCGGCAGGATGCTGGTTCATCGCAGCGGAGTGCTTGGCCCGTGCGAACAACTCGATAGACAGCAGCGAACAGCCCCGCAACCCTTGGCCGTGGACGCCCAGCAGTGTGTGCCGCAGGGCCTGAATGGCGGGAAGAACGAGCCCTGCGGGCGCGGCGGCGCGGATCGGTATGACGATCTTCTTGGCGCGGTCATGGATCTG
This sequence comes from Burkholderiales bacterium, assembly GCA_039930465.1. Lineage (GTDB taxonomy): Bacteria > Pseudomonadota > Gammaproteobacteria > Burkholderiales > Burkholderiaceae_C > LMDS01. The sequence continues at coordinate 1,413 of JBDTTU010000129.1, read as the reverse complement.
CAGATCGAGCGCGAGTTCGGCGCCCGCGAGCATCAATGAACCGACCACGGCATAGCGCGCTCCGGCGGCGCGCAACATTTGCAGCATCCGCGCGTCTTCTTGGGGCCACGACATCTCCAGTGACTGCGCGTCCTGAACCTGGATGCGACCGTCGACCGATAAGCCGTGCGCGATGCAGGCGACCAGGCCGTGCGCCGCCCACTGCAGGCTCGGCCGCCCGGTGTGATTGCGCAACGGGCCGATGATCAACGAGGGGATGCCGTCGCGCAACAAGTCGGCCGCGGCCGGCTCTGGTGGAGATGCCGCTGCCGCTGCCGGTGCGGATGGGACGTCGAACATGTAGCCGACGCGCGGGATCGAGCGGATGATCGGCTGCGGCCCGTCGTCCCCGATGGCCCGTCGTGCCGCACGGACCGCCTGCCGCAGCGCGGCTTCGGACACCGTGCCCTCCGGACGCAGCGCGGCCAGCAGTTCCACTTTCGTCACCACTCGGTGGCGGAAGCGGGCCAGTTTCTCCAGCACGCGCCACGCCCGCGGCTCGAGTTTCACCGGTTCTCCATGGCGAAGCACGCGTCGTCCAAGCAGGTCGAGCGACCCGCTGGGCAGTGTGATCAGAAGCTCGCTCATGGCGTGGGGGTGTGCCGCGCGGCAGCCGGCCGCAGCGCGGCATATCGGGACGTGATGAGGGACAGGCGTTGCATCGTCGGCATGTGGTCTTGCGCTTGCGCGGCACCGCCACTGTCGTCGGTGCGCCGCCGGCGCGGCACCGCCTTGGTCATCGGCAGAAGGCGCACAAGCGTGAATTGTTGACCGAAAGCGCATCCGTGAACCTTGTGCCAGTGGCTCGTCACAAGTTCATCAAGAATGCCCGCCAACGCTCGATGACACTGCGGCGGCATGGACTTCACCCTCTTCCCCTCGCGCCGGCACGTCGGCCCAACTCGACCAGCGTTGTCGCACATCCTGATTCAGGTCGTGCGGCCGCCACAAGGAAGGCCGAGATGATGGCGAAATCTACGCCGCCGGCGGCTGCCGCGCCACGTTCTACTGCAACTGAACTCTGGCAGCGGCCAGCCCAAGATCGGCGGCTCGTGCGTCTTGCGCCGAAGTCGGGCTTCAAGTTTTGTGGTCGCGTGCCTGGACGCGCGCTACCCGTGAGCAATTACTCCAATCTGGACACAGACCCTATGCCGACTTTGACTCGTACCCTCACCAGACCTCTTGTCACGACCCTGTTTGCTGCCGTGCTTGCTGCATGCGGTGGGGGGTCGGGCGACACTGCGGGGACAACTCCCAGCGGGTCTCCTGCCGCTCCTGCACCCGCACCCACATCGAATCCGGCGCCTGGCGCCCCCAGCCCCGCACCAGCACCAGCACCAGCACCAGCACCAGCACCAGCACCAGCACCAGCAC
>JBDTTU010000128.1:0-10914 GCA_039930465.1 Burkholderiales bacterium | reverse complement strand
TTGTTCTCGCAGAGTTTCCACTTATCGCTGTGTTCGGTTTTGCGGCGCCACCTCTTACATTGCACCGTTTGCCAAGCCGTTCATTGGTTCTCCCATTTTTCAACTTCTTGCGTGAGCTCTTCAATTTTTTTGCGTTCCCCCGCGCGCGCAAGGGCCAACCCGTATCGCTCGGGTTCGGGTAGTGCAACCTCGGACTCGTCGATGAGCTTAAGGTCAAGCGCAATTTCCCGACGCGCATTCATTGGTAAGCGCCACCATCGAGTGACCAGCCTGCGAGTCGATTTTTCAGTCATGGCTATCCCCTCATACGCACTGGGCGGGGTTGTTGTCGCAGCGGCAGGAGCTGTCACGGCAGATGTGGTGATCGGGGCTTGGATACGCGGGCGACCGGGGATCGCGATCGTGTGTTCCCACACATCAGAGGCGTTTGAGTCAACTACACGGACGTAGCGTTCCGGCGCGGCGGATTGCCAAGTCATGAAATGCGCCTGGATACGAAGTTGACGGTCAGCGCCTTCCCCAACCACGGAGAGGCGAACCAGGTTGTACGACGGATGCCATGCGAGTTCGTTCCTATCCGGATTCATCGCGCCGGCCTCAAACCGCATGTACTGCCTATCGCGAATGTTTCCCTGCCTGTGACGATGCCCGAAGAACTGCAGCGTCGTACGCCCGCGGACCGCTTCCTCAACACCTTCATGGTCGGCGAACCAATCCGGTGGATGGTGCGACAAGACTGCGTTGACTACGTCTTCGACCGGATCGAAGACCGTCTGCCAGTGACTCATGAACAAGCTGTCGCGCGTATCGTCTTGACCCCCTTCGCCATTGACAGCGCCCGAGAGCAGCGTCGAATTCAGCCCGTAGATCCGCAAAGCCACGTCGTCGCGTAGCGGCAGGTCCTGCTTCCAGAAGAGTTTCTTGGGATAGAGCTGACAGTCGAAGTTCTTTGCAAAGTCGTTGTACGCGGCGAGCGGTGCGAACATGGTGTGGCCGACTGCAGTGTCGCGAAGCTGAGCGATGAGTTCGTCGGAACGTTGGTTGAGCGGCACGAGCGATATTGTTCGTTGGGCGTTCTGAATGCTCCGCTCGCGCTTGATGATGCCGCGGTCTACATCGTGATTCCCCGGGACAACAAACACTCGCTCAAGTGGGCAGCCGCAAGCACCAACGAGCTCAGCGATCCATGCGTTGGCTGATTGGTACTCACTTGGATCGGCTCGGTACGCGATATCCCCGCCGATGAGAATTGCATCGACATTGCCTAAGTCGACACACCGCGCGCGGAGGTCCTGCAGCATTCGCGTCCGATATGGCCGTGTTGGGTCGTCTTCGGACGCGCACTGCGGCGCTTTGAAATGAATGTCTGAGACTTGAAGGATGAGCATATTGTCAAACCAGCTCGATCTGAACTTTGCGCCCGACGAGCGCGGCAGCGCGCAGAAGGGTTGCGAGCGTGACATCGCGGTTGGGATCCAGCAAGCGATCCACTTGCGAACGACTGGTCTTGAGTGCTGTAGCGAGTTGAGTCTTTGTCATTGACCGAGCTTCCATCGCTTCGGTGAGTTGCAAGACCACCACTTCCTTTACGGCGAGAGCTTGTATCTCTTCGAAAATGGCTTCTCCGTTCAAAAGATCGCCAAGGCTTGATGCTTGATGCCGTTTTCTCATGATCTCAGCTCCTTCTGCCATTTGCGCGCATTGTTCGTCGTCCGGTGTCTTCCATAAAGAGGCATGGAGCGCAAGAAGCACCAATTCATCCGTGCATAGGAAGACGCGTGTGATGCGGTTGCTCGCAAGTACGGTTCACCCTTCCCACAACTCCTGCCTCAGCGTGCAACAGCGCCATGCCAAGAGGCCAGCGCCACTGCGCGCGCATGAGATCGCGTTCGACCGCGTGCCGGTACGCTTGGCCCAAGTCGTTGAGTGCAACCAAACAAGCGCGCGGCCCGCTTTGCTCCGGTAGTAGACCAGCGGCGTCTTCTGCGGAATGTCCATGCGCATGCATCACAATCAGGATCGAACGTACCATATAAGGTACGTAAAGGCAAGCGAACTCAAGTGTTCAGCATGTAGCCGCTTCCTCGCCATGCGTGGCCCCGGGGTGTTTGGCAATCGCAGCGGTGCAAACCCGCGAGTGGCAGCGATCCGCCACACAGCAGCCGCTGGAAACTGCAGGAGACCGACCGCACCCGTTTAGGTTTGTCCAACGCTGCGAAGCGGCAAGTCGCCGGTGGCCGGACTCGGTTGCAACTCCGTTCAGCCTGCGTTCACGCTGGGCCGGCAAGATATGCACATCGTCAACCCACGAGTCATCCGTGAATCGCATTGCCCTCGTCCCGTTCCTTGCCACTGCATGCCTGTCGCTGTCGGCGAACTCGCAGACGTACGTTGACAACGTCCACGTCGGCAACCGACTTCGTCGCGAAGAGAACCCGAGGCGATCCCTGCAAGTTCGCAAGTCGATGAATCCTGTGGGACGATAGGCAACGAATCCGGACTGCTCCTCCATGACCTTCCTCCTCAAGCCACTGTGCGCCCTGTTGATCCTGGCGGCCGCCACAGCCTGGGCGGACATCAGCCGTGACGAGGCCGCGGCGGCGGCGCAACGTGTCGCCAGTGGTCGCGTGCTGTCGGTCGACAAGACCGAAGCCGATCGTCGAGCGGCGTGGCGGGTGAAGGTGCTCACGGGGAAGGGTGAGGTGCGAGTGATCCTGATCGACGCCGCGAGCGGGCGAGTCGTAGGTTGAGCCGCGGGAGCCCGAATGCGCCTGTTGCTGGTCGAAGATGAAGCGCCTTTGCGGCTCGGGCTGGCGCGCCAGCTGGAAGCCGAAGGCTATCGGGTCGACCAGGCCGCTGACGGTGAAGACGGGCTCTTCCAGGCACGCGAATATCCCGTCGATCTGGCGATCGTCGATCTGGGGCTTCCGAAACTGGGTGGGCTCAACGTCGTGAAGGCGTTGCGTGCCGACGGCCGGGCCATTCCCATTCTGATACTGACCGCGCGTGGCAGCTGGCAAGACAAGGTCGTGGGCCTCGAGGCGGGCGCAGACGACTATCTGGTCAAGCCCTTCGAATACCCGGAGCTTGCTGCGCGCGTCAAGGCGCTGCTTCGCCGATCGATGAAAGCGACTTCGGATGTGTTGACGCTGGGGCCCATCGCCATTGATTTTTCGGCACAGAACGCGCGTCTGAGCGGCAAGGCGATCGAGCTGACCACTTTCGAATACCGGCTGCTGGAGTATCTGGTGCGCGAGCGGGCCCGCATCGTCACCAAGCAGGAGTTGTCCGACTACCTGTATCCGCACGACGAAGACCGCGACAGCAATGTCGTGGAGGTCTTGATCGGTCGATTGCGCCGCAAGCTCGACCCGGGTGGCACGCTGTCGCCGATCGAAACCTTGCGCGGGCGAGGCTACCGTTTCACCCTCGGATGAGGTGGCCCGTCTCGATACGCGGGCGCCTGATGGTCGGCGCCACTGTCGTTCTGATCGCCTTCGTGGCGAGCGCGGGGTGGGCGGTTCAGCGCGCCCATGAAGAGAGTGTGCGCACAGCCAGGTTCGCGCAGTTGCAAGGCACGGTGTACCTGCTTCTCGCCGGCGTCGAGCTCGACGAGCAGGGCGCGCTGGTTCTTCCGCCGTCGTTTCCCGAGCCACGCTTGTCGTTGCCGGGGTCGGGCCTGTACGCGTCCATCGTCAACGTCACGCGGCGCGAAGACTGGCATTCGCCTTCCAGCCTGGGAATCGACCCACCCTTTCTGCGTGAGGTAGCCATCGGCCAATGGCGCTCGGAAAGCGTCGCCTCCGGTGGCCGCGACTACCTGGCCATCGGCTACAGCGTGAGCTGGACCGAGCGCGCGCAGACCGCGGCGCTGGTGCTTTCCGTGGTCGAAGACAAGGCCGAGTTCGACCGCGAGGTCGCTGTCTTCCGGCGCACCTTGTGGACATGGCTGGGCGGTGCCGCGGCGCTGCTGCTGGTCTCGCAGACGCTGCTGCTGGGGTGGGGCCTGGCGCCGTTGCGGCGGGTCGCTCTAGAGATCCGCGGCATCGAGCAAGGTGATCAGACCGAGGTTGAAGGCCGGTACCCGACCGAGATCGCAGCGCTGACGAACAACCTCAACACCCTGATTCGGCAGGAGCGCACGCGCCAGGCCCGCTACAAGGAAGCGCTGAGCTATCTCGCACACAGTTTGAAGACGCCGCTGGCCGTGCTTCGAACAGCGCTCGGCGAGCCAGCGCGCCTGCCCGGTATCGTGAGCGAACAGGTCACCCGCATGGACGACATCGTGCAACATCAGCTGGCACGCGCGGCGGCTGGTGGTGCTTCGCGCTTCGCGCCCCGGCTGGCCATCGGCCCCATCATGAATCGCATCCGCGATTCGTTGATGAAGGTCTATGCCGACAAGGGCCTGCAGTATTCGTTCGACATCCCGTCAGAGCTCACGTGGCGGGTCGAAGAGGGCGATGCCTTCGAGATGTTCGGCAACGTGCTCGACAACGCCGCCAAGTGGGCACGAACGAGGGTGGCGGTCAGCGCGCACCGCGAAGGCGATTCGCTGCAGGTCCGCGTCGAAGACGATGGCCCGGGCTTCGGCGACACCCGCTCGATCCTGCAATTGCACGTGCGTGGCGACGAGAAAGTGCCGGGCCACGGCGTGGGCCTGACGGTCGTCAACGACCTGGTGGCGAGCCACGACGGTGAGCTGAAACTCACCCGCTCGGAGCTCGGCGGCGCCCGGGTGGAGATCATTCTCCGGGCGGCCTGAACAATCTCGCGTTCGTTCAGGTGGCGTTCAGGGGGGGTCGCGCAAGATGACTTCACCCTAACTCAAGGAGCCACCATGAAGCGCACCTTCCTCCAGAAACTCGTCGCCTCCACCGTCCTGATCGGCGCCGTGCTCGGCACGGCATCGGTGGCGCAAGCCAGGCCCGATGTGCACGTGTCGATCGCCCTGCCGGGCCTGCCGGGCTTGCCGGTCTTCTTGCAGCCTCCGCTGCCGCGTCTGTCCGTCCGGGCCGAGCCGGTCTACGTTCAACCGCGGCCGGTTTACCGGGCAGCTCCGGTGGTGGTCTACCAGCAACCCTGGCAGCCGGCGTATCGCCACGAGACCTGGCGTGCCAGGGAGTTGCGTCAGCGTGAATGGCAACGCCGCGAATGGGAACGTCGTCATCACGGTGGGCACGGTTCGCCGCATGGCGAGCGTCACGGGCGCGACTGAACGCAATGCCGCGGGCGGCTTCAGCGCAAGCTGGCCGCCCCCGGACCACACGGCTACTGAGCAACAGGAGAACGAATCATGCACAAGCGTCTATACCTCGCCCTCATCGGCGCGGTGTTAATAAGCAGCCTCAGCGCCTGCGTGGTGGTGCCACCGCATGCCAATTCGCCACGCTACGTTCACGACCGGGACCACGACGGCGTGCGCGATCGCCATGACCGCGACCGCGATGGCGACGGGGTGCCCAACCGCCATGACCGCAGGCCCAACGACCCCTATCGTCGCTGAGTCACTTCGACCACCTGTTCGAAGCCGCCGAAGATCATGCGCTTGCCGTCGAAGGGTATAGGAGGGTTGCCGGGTGTGGACGGGTCCATGCGGGGGTCCTCCATCATCTTCTTCATGGCGGCGTCGCGGGTGGCCTTGTCCGGCCACTCGACCCACGAGAAGGCCACCGTTTCTTCGGCCGTCGCCTGCACCGCGCGGCGAAAGTCGGTGACTTTGCCGTCGGGCACGTCGTCGCCCCAGCTTTCGATGACACGGATCGCGCCCAGTTCGATGAACATCTCATCGAAATGACGCGCGTGCTCGATGAATTTTTGCTTGTTCGCCGTGGGAACTGCGATCACAAAACCGTCGATGTAGGACATGCCTGAACTCCTCTTGGGTTGAAAGGGCGGCGCACCCGTCAGAAGGCGCGTCGTACCTTGTCGACGAATGAATACTAGGTAATTCGACACGGTTTACCAGGCTCGCGTGCTGCTGCGCTGATGGTTTGCCTTGAGGCCGCCACGCGACGACGCCGAACTGCCCCCCCTTCACCCCGCTTATCCGGCTCAAGTTTTGGGCCCGCCCCGGAACAATGGCGCAGCACCCCGCGGTGCGCCTTCGCCCCCCCGTTTTCCGGAGCCCCCGACCGACATGAACCCGCTGATGCAGCAGATGCAGACCTGGCTCGGCCCGAACGCGAAGGCGATCCGGGCGCTGGCCGCACCGCTGGTGGTCGTGATGATCCTGGCGATGATGGTGCTGCCGCTGCCGCCGTTCGCGCTCGACCTGCTGTTCACCTTCAACATCGCGATGGCGCTGATGGTGATGATGGTCGCGGCTTACATGACCCGGCCGCTCGACTTCGCCGCGTTCCCTTCGGTGATTCTGCTGACGACCTTGCTGCGCCTGTCGCTGAACGTGGCGTCGACCCGCGTCGTGCTGCTCGAAGGCCACACCGGCGCCGGCGCGGCTGGCGCGGTGATCGAATCGTTTGGCCACTTCCTGATCGGCGGCAACTTCGCGGTCGGCCTGATCGTGTTCGCGATCCTGGTCGTCATCAACTTCGTGGTCGTGACCAAGGGCGCCGAGCGGATCGCCGAGGTCGGCGCCCGTTTCACGCTCGACGCCATGCCCGGCAAGCAGATGGCGATCGACGCCGACATGAACGCCGGCCTGATCGACGAGAAGGAGGCCAAGCGGCGGCGCGCCGAGGTCGGCGACGAGGCCGAGTTCTTCGGCTCGATGGACGGTGCCAGCAAGTACGTGCGCGGCGACGCGATGGCCGGGCTGTTGATCCTGTTCATCAACATCATCGGCGGCTTCGTCATCGGTGTGGCGCAGCACGATCTTTCGGCCACGCAGGCGGCCAACAGCTACATCCTGCTGGCGGTGGGCGATGCGCTGGTGGCGCAGATTCCGGCGCTGCTGATCTCGGTGGCGGCGGCCATGGTCGTCTCGCGCGTGGGCAAAGACACCGACGTGGGCAGCCAGATCACCAAGCAGGTGTTCAACTCGCCGCGTTCGCTGGCCATCACGGCCGGCGTGCTGGGTGGGCTGGGCGTGATCCCGGGCATGCCGCACATCGTGTTCCTGCTGATCGCGGGCGGGCTGGCCTACGGCGCCTGGTCGCTCAGGCAGCGCCAGACCCTGGAGAAGAACGCACCACCGCCGCCGCCGCCGGTGGCCGAACCGAACGCTGAAGCGAGCTGGGACGACCTGCTGCCGGTCGACACGCTGGGCCTCGAAGTGGGCTACCGGCTGATCGCGCTGGTCGACAAGGCACGCCAGGGCGACCTGCTCGGCCGCATCAAGGGCGTGCGCAAGAAGTTCGCACAAGACGTGGGCTTTCTGCCGCCGCCGGTGCACATTCGCGACAACCTGGAACTCAAACCGAGTGCTTACCGGCTCACCCTGCGCGGCGCCGTGGTGGGCGAGGGCGAAGCCTTCCCGGGCATGCTGCTCGCCATCAACCCGGGCGGCGCCACCACCCAGCTGATCGGCACCCGCACCACCGACCCGGCCTTTGGCCTGCCCGCAGTCTGGATCGAAGAGCGCCAGCGCGAAGCCGCCCAAATGGCCGGGTTTACGGTCGTTGATTGCTCGACTGTCGTGGCAACCCATCTTTCACACTTGATGCAACTGCACGCGGCCAAATTGCTGGGCCGGGTGGAGACCCAGCAACTCGTCGAGCACGTGACGAAACTGGCCCCGAAACTGATCGAGGACGTGGTTCCCAAGATGGTCGTCATTGCCGCACTGCAAAAGGTTCTGCAGCTTCTTCTGGAAGAAGGCGTGCACATCCGCGACATGCGTTCCATCGTCGAGAGCCTGGCCGAACACGCCGCCACCGTCACCGACCCGGCCGAGCTGGCGCGGCGCATCCGCATCCACCTGGCGCCGAGCATCGTGCAGCAGATCTACGGCCCGACCAAAGAGCTCGACGTGATCGCGTTGGAGCCCGAACTTGAACGCCTCGTCACGCAGGCCCTGAACTCGCCGCACGGTTCGGCGCTCGACCCTGGTGTGGCCGACACGCTGGCGCGCAGCGCCGCCGATTCCGCAAAACGCCAGGAAGACCTGGGCCTGCCGGCCTGTCTGCTGGTGCCCGACATGATCCGCGCGCCGATGGCGCGATTGCTCAAACGTGCCGCACCGCGACTGCGCGTGCTCGGTCACTCTGAAATTCCCGAGACCCATTCGATCCGCATCGGGTCGATCATTGGAGCGAATGCATGAACGTCCGCCGATTCACGGCACGCACCTCGCGTGATGCCCTGGTCCTTGTCCGCCAGGCCCTGGGCGAAGACGCGGTGGTGCTCTCCACCAAACCTTGCGCCGACGGCATCGAGGTGCTCGCGATGGCGCCCGAAGGCATGCGCCAGGTGGAGCGCTATTCGCAGGCCGAACCGGCCGCTGCCGCCGCCCCGGCGCGTGGCAACGCACGCCCCGACTTCGTGAATTCGACACAGGCGGTCGAAGACGACGTGGCCCAGCTCTCCATGAGCACGCTGTCGTTTCAGGACTACGTGCGCGAGCGCATGCTCAAGCGCCGCCATGCCGCCATGAACAACGAGCCGCGTGCTGCAGCGCCGGTGGCCGAGCCCGCGTTCGAGCGCACCAGCGTGCTCGCACAGCGCATGAGCGAGCGCGCGCCGGCCGCCCTGCCGGCAGCGCAGGTGATGCCTGCAATGCCGGCCGTGCAAGCTGCACCGGTCGTGTTGCGCGAGCCGCCGCTGTTGCGCGACAACGCCCCGCCGCGCAGCGAGATCCACGTGCCCGATCTGGCCGCACAGGCCGAAAGCCTCGCCATTGCGCGCCGCGACCAACAAGACATGATGAACGAGCTGCGCCAGGTGAAGGGCCTGATCGAAGAGCGCTTCGGTGCGCTGGCCTTCATTGAAAAGCTGCAGCGCCAGCCCGGCCAGGCGCGGCTCACGCAGAAGCTGCTCGACTGCGGCTATTCGCCGGCCCTGATCCGCAAGCTCGGCGACAGCCTGCCACAAGACGTGGCCGACGAGTCGACCTGGGCCACCAGCGTGCTGGAACGCAACCTGATCACCGCCGAACACGACGCACCGCTCGAAGACCAGGGTGGCGTGTACGCGCTGGTCGGCGCCACCGGCGTCGGCAAGACCACCACCACGGCGAAGATCGCCGCGGCGTTCGCCACCAAATACGGCGCTGCCAACCTCGGCCTGATCACGCTCGACGCCTACCGCATCGGCGCGCATGAACAACTGCGCGCCTATGGCCGCATCCTGGGTGTGCCGGTGCACACCGCCCACGACCGCGCTTCGCTCGAAGACCTGCTGGAGCTGCTGGCGGGCAAGAAGATGGTGCTGATCGACACCGCCGGCATGGCGCAGCGCGACACCCGCACCCGCGAATTGCTCGACATGCTTTCGCACCGTTCGATCCAGAAGCTGCTGGTGGTCAACGCCGCTTCGCAGGGCGAGACGGTTGAAGACGTGCTGATCGCCTACCGCGCCACGGCCTGCGCCGGCATCGTGCTGTCGAAGATGGACGAAGCGGTGAAGCTCGGGCCGGCGCTCGACGCGCTGATCCGCCACAAGCTCAAGGTGATCGGCGTGGCCAACGGCCAGCGGGTGCCCGAAGACTGGCACCGCCTGTCGGCCAACGCGCTCGTGCACCGCTCGATGCGCGGCGGTGGCAGCACCGCCTACAAGCTCGACGCGAGCGACGTGAGCCTGATCTTCACGGCCGCACACGGCAACGCCCCAGCGCGCTCCGCACTGCACGCGTGACGCCACCGCGCAGCGCACCGCACGACTGAAACGCCACCGAACCGAACCGAACCCGCCCGCCATGCAAGAACCCGTTTCCCGCCCGATGCCGCTCGACCAGGCCGACGGACTGCGCCGCCTGTTCGCCCACACCCGCGTGTGCATGGTGCCGGTGGTCTCGAACCCCAACGTCGCTTTTGGCGGCGTGATACTCGAACGCCTGTGCACCGCGTTTGCCGAACACGGCAAGCACACGCTGGTGGTCGATGCCTCGGAGCGCGCGAGCGAACCGTTCGAGATGGCGGCGATCGACCTGTCGGTCTGCATCGAAAAACTCTCGCCGCAGGTTTCTTACCTGGCGGCCCGCGGCCTGCCGCTGCGCCACGTGGACGCCGCCGGTTCGACCGCCTCGTTCCTGCACGCCGCCATACAGGCGGCACCCGGCTGCGACGTGCTGCTGGTGCATGCCAGCGCTTCCGACCTGTGCCGCCTGTTCATGCGCACCGACGGTGCGAGCCCGGTGCGCCCGCTGCTGCTCGCCGACGACCGCCCGGCCAGCGTGACCCATGCCTTCGCCGCCATGAAACTGCTCACGCAACGCGCCGGCCTGGTCGTGCACGACCTGCTGCTCGGTGCCGCCGCGCACTCGCCGCGCTCGGAGCGCATCGCGATGCAGCTCGCCACCTGCGCTGACGATTTTCTGGGCGCAGTGCTGCGCGACTGGGTTCAGATCGACCCGGCCACCGACGCCCGTGAAGCCCCCACCGCCGAGCTGCGTCGCCTGGTGCGTGAGCAACTCAAGAGCGCGCTCGGCGAAAGCCCGATCGCCGAGGCCGCACCGCCCGCTGCGGCGCGCCCGCTGGCCCGCCCGACTCACACGGTTCGGACCCCAGGCCGTTCGACCTCTGCACCGGCCCGTGCAGCCCACTGAAGCATTCCCCGGAGCTGTTCGCATGTACACCGCCAAAGGCCAACTCGACCTCAACTCGCAGCTCAAGCAGTACAGCTCGCTGGTGCGGCGCCTGGCCCACCAGATGATCGCCAAGCTGCCGGCCAACGTCGAGATCGACGACCTGATCCAGGTCGGCATGATCGGCCTGACCGACGCGCTGTCGCGCTTCGACGCCGCCCAGGGCGTGCAGTTCGAGACCTTCGCGACGCAGCGCATCCGCGGCGCGATGC
>JBDTTU010000127.1:0-11009 GCA_039930465.1 Burkholderiales bacterium | reverse complement strand
TCTTGTTCCAGGCGCTTGACGATCACGCGATCGTGCAAAGGACGAAGTTTCATAGGGTCTCCTTGAAATGGACTCGAATTGAGCTGTGGCTTTGGACCTGCGCGATGTGAGCGCTCGATCACTTGAAGCGAAAGCGGCGGTGAGAACCGCCGCAAAGGCCGTTAGCACTCAGCAATTGCGAGTGCTAGCAAACAGATTATAGGGGCACGCCTCCAACTTTCAAGACCACGGGCATCATCTCGGCATGAACCCCTTCATCTATCAGTCCAACCCATCGCGTGTCGTGTTCGGTGCCGGCGCGTTGCAGCAACTCGGGCGCGAGATCGACGCGCTCGGTGCGCGTCGGGCGCTCATCCTGTGCACGCCGGGGCAGGCCGCCAGTGCCCAACGCGTCGCCGAGCTGCTGGGCGACCGCGCGGCGGGTGTGTTCGCAAAGGCGGCGATGCATGTGCCGCTCGAAACGGCCCGCGAAGCCCGCGAAGAAGCGCGAAAGCTCGGCGCAGACTGCGCGGTTGCGATCGGTGGTGGATCGACCACCGGTCTGGGCAAGGCGATTGCGCTCGACTCCGGACTGCCGATCCTCGCGATCCCCACCACCTACGCCGGCAGCGAGATGACCTCGATCTACGGTCTGACCGATGCCGGTGTCAAGAAGACCGGGCGGGACGCGCGGGTGCTGCCACGCACCGTCATCTACGACCCCGAACTGTCGCTGACCTTGCCGCTCGCGTCCACGGTCACCAGCGCCCTGAACGCGATCGCCCACGCCGCCGAAGGCCTGTACGCGCACGACGGCAACCCGATCATGTCGATGATGGCGGAAGAGGGCATTCGCGCTGCGGCGGTTGCGTTGCCGTGTCTGGCGCGCGACCCGCGTGATATCGGGGGGCGCACCGAGATGCTGTATGCCGCGTGGCTGTGCGGCACCGTGCTGGGTGCGGTGTCGATCGGCCTGCACCACAAGCTGTGTCACACGCTCGGCGGCAGCTTCAACCTGCCGCACGCCGAAGTGCATACCGTGATCCTGCCGCACGCGCTGGCCTACAACGCGGCACACGCGCCCGAAGCCATGCAGCGCATCGCGCGCGCACTCGGCACCCCCACGGCGCCGGCCGGTGTCTTCGACCTGGCCCACCGGCACCACGCGCCCACCTCATTGCAAAGCCTCGGCATGCCGGCCGAAGGGCTTGACCGCGCGGCCGACCTTGCCGTACAGAACCAGTACCCCAACCCGCGCCCGCTCGAACGCGGGGCCATTCGCGAACTGCTGCAGCGTGCGTTCGAAGGCTCACGCCCCGACTGACCGCACCCTTGATATGACTTGGCGCAAGCGGTTCGCAGCAGAAGGCCGCTGCTGTCGCGCGAAAGACAGCGCATGCACCCATGCTTCGTTATCTTGCCTGCCACACACAGCCAAGGACGCGCATGCAATTCGACTTCTCCCCCAAGGTGCTCGCGTTGCGCGAGCAACTGCTGAAGTTCATGGACGAGCACGTCTACCCGAACGAAGCGCGCCACGAAGCCGAGCTGGCGGCCAACGCCAAGGCCGGCCGGGCGTATGCCGAGTTGCCGATGATGGCCGAGCTGAAAGCCAAGGCGCGCGAGCAAGGCCTCTGGAACCTGTTCCTGCCGCCGCACCCGGGCGACACGCACACCACCACCGGCCTCACCAACCTCGAATACGCGCCGCTGTGCGAGATCATGGGTCGACGTTACTGGTGCTCCGAGATCTTCAACTGCTCGGCGCCCGACACCGGAAACATGGAAGTGCTGGCGCGTTACGGCACCCCGGCCCAGCAGGAACGCTGGCTCACGCCGCTGCTGGCGGGTGAGATCCGCTCGTCGTTCGCGATGACCGAGCCCGACGTCGCTTCGAGCGACGCAACCAACATCGAATGCAGCATCCGTCGTGAAGGCGACGAGTACGTGATCAACGGCCGCAAGTGGTACATCACCGGCGCGATGAACGAACGTTGCGAGATCTTCGTGCTGATGGGAAAGACCGACCCCGACAACGCCGACCGCCACAAACAGCAGTCGATGATCCTCGTGCCGAAGAACACGCCTGGCGTGACCATCGTGCGCGACATGGCGCTGCTGGGCGTGTACGACCCGCCGTTCGGCCACCCCGAGATCCGCTTCGACAACGTGCGCGTGCCGGTCTCGAACATCCTGCTCGGCGAAGGCCGCGGTTTCGAGATCGCGCAGGGCCGGCTCGGTCCCGGGCGCATTCACCACTGCATGCGTGCGATCGGCATGGCCGAAGCGGCGCTCGAGCTGATGTGCCGGCGCCTCGTCTCGCGCACCGCGTTCCACAAGCAGCTCTCTGACCAGGGCGTGTGGCGCGAGCGCATTGCCGAGTCGCGCATGCTGATCGAGCAGTCACGCTGGATGGTGCTGAACGCCGCCTAGCGCATGGACACGGTGGGCAACAAGGTGGCCGCCAACGAGATCGCGATGATCAAGGTGCTCACGCCGAACAACTGCGTGAAGGTGGTCGACTGGGCCATGCAGGCGTTCGGCGCCATGGGCCTGAGCCAGGACACGGTATTGACCGGCTACTACGCCTACGAACGCCACTTGCGCGTGGCCGACGGCCCCGACGAAGTGCACCGCAACGCGATCGCCAAGCGCGAGCTGGCGGCTTACGCTTGAGCGCGGAATCGGCGAGGCCCGGCCAACGGCTGCTCCAGCCTTCGTCGAGTTGTCGATTATTCGTTCGCGCCAGCAGGGTCGCTTCGGGGCGTGCCGCGCGGCACGCCCTCAGCGCAAGGCCTCAGTCGTTGTGTCGACCTGGAACGTGCCTGCGGTAGAACATGAGCGCGTTGCTGAACATCACCTTGTCGCGCGTGGCGGTCCCAAACCCGGCCAGATACTCCTCTGCGATGGCGATTTGAGCCTCGAACGTCCCGTGCAAGGTGATCACTGGCCAGTTGCTGCCCCAGATCATGCGTTTCGCGCCGAACGCCGTGAACATGGCGTCGAAGTGCGCCTTATAAGACGCAAGGTCGGTTGGCGTGGAGAACACCACGTCTCCCGGAGCGTACATGTCGTAGAACGACGAGAACTTCATGTACAGATTCGGGCAGACGTCAGCGAGACGGCGAATCTCAAGCTCCCAGGTGGGGTCGACCGGCGGCGGGCCCTTGGCGCCGCCCAGGTGGTCGATGATGATGCGAAGGTCGGGCACTGCAGTGCAGAGCGCCTGCACCTGATCCTTCGGGTTCTTCGTTCCGCGGGCGATGATGTCCAGCGTCATGCCGCGTCGTGCCAGGTCACGCAGGTTGGTGAGCTGCGCCGGGCTCAGTGTGATGCCTTCGGCCGGGCCGGTGAGATAGCCACGGATGCCCACGAAGCGTGAGTCACGCGCGAAACGCGCCAGGTCTCGAGCAAAAGTCGGTGCGCCGATCTCGAGGTTGCCGACGAAGAACGAGTAGAAGCGGTCGTGCCGGAGCCGATCGAGCATCCACTGGTTGTCCTCGACGATGCCGCTCGCTTCCACGACCCCGGCCGTCACGACGCCGTTGGCCCGCGCCATGGCCGTGTAGTCGTGCGGCAGCACGTCTCGGAAAATAGGCCCTTCCGCAGGAGTCGGCCACGGCACACCCCCCGGGCGCGTGACCTGCCAGAAGTGAATGTGGGTCTCGACGATCGGGCGCGGATGGCCCGCAGCTTTCCATTTCGTCAACGTGTCGTCTGCGACCGCCTCAGCCGCGGTGTCAGCGGCCATTGCCGGCATCGCGCTTTGGAGAATGAACGATGCCACTCCGCCAAGGCAGAAGCGAACGAAAGTCTTGCTGAAGTTCATTGAAGTCTCCTCTTTTGTGGTCAGGCCAATTGGGCAAATCGAAGTTCATGGTAAGGCCAATATGTCAATTGCGAAAGAGTGGTCTGACCAGGGCATACCCTTGGGCGGGCGATGTGCGGCCTGGTGCCCCGGGGTTCCCAGAGGGTCTGCGCAGCGTGTCGTCGGCCAGGCCAAGACCCGCCAACAACCACCCCTGAGCGGGCGAGCCTGCTCCAGCGGGGCCGAGAAGCCGCCGTTCGAAAAGCCCGTTCCGCAGGGGCGCGGGGCCTGCGTCTGAACGCCGCCGCGGGCCGCTTCAGGGCCGGGCGGCGTTCGGCGGCGTCATCAGTCGTTTGACCGTGCCGTCGGCCCGGAGCCGATCGAACGCCGCCCGGGTGCGCGCAACAGTCGCGTCGGTGGTGGCAGCGCTGTAGGCCATGTACAGGCTCATTGAGAGCCCTTCCAGCGGGTGGGCGCGCTCCAGCTGGTCGCAGTCGAACTTGGCCTCTTTGCACAGCGCCGCCACGTCAGTGGCTGGAAAGGGCGTGAGCTGGACCTGGCCATTGACGAGCTTGCGAAATTTTTCCAGGTTCTCGCCAGAAACCACCAGCCGTGTGAAGCCTTTGGCCTGCAGGTACTGGTGCCGGATGTCGTCACGGGTCACGCCGATGGTGTACTGCCGCGCGTCGTCCAGGCTCTTCACGACGATGTCTTTGCGCGCCTTGAGCTTGTAGAAGTGGTACTCGATCGTCATGAACTCGCCGACCCACTTGAACAGCGCTTCGCGCGCCGGCGTGCGGGCGATCAGGAAGATCAGCACGTTGGGTTCCTTCTGCGCCATGTCGTAGGCCCGTGCCCAGGGGTAGACGCCGAGCCGGTAGTCGGCCAGCCCGGCACCGCGCAGGCTGGATTCGACGATCTCGGTGGCCGGGCCGGCCACCCGTCCATCCTGCAAGTAGGTATAGGAGCTGAACTCGGTGACGCCCTGGATGGCCTGGGCTTGGGCCGAGGCTGCGGCCAGCGCAAGCAGGGTGGTGGCAAAGAGGCGGGCCTTCATGTGGTGCGGTCCTTTCAGGCGGTGACGCGGTTGCGACCTTGGCTCTTGGCGCGATAGAGGGCCTGGTCGGCCTGGTCGAGCAGCGCGTCGAAGTGAGTGATGGGCTGATCGTCGAGTGCTGCGACGCCCACGCTCAGCGTGACGTGGGCGGCGGTTTCGGAGGCGGCATGCGGAATTGCAAGCGCGGCGACGGCCCGCCGCACCCGTTCTGCAGCGGCCAGCGCGCTGGTGCGGTCCACTGTGGGCAACAACACCGCGAACTCCTCGCCACCAATTCGCGCCGCCAATTCACCCGCCCGCCCGAAGCACTGCTGCAGCGCCTGGGCCACTGCGCGCAGGCACTGGTCGCCCATCACATGGCCGTAGGTGTCGTTGTAGCGCTTGAAGTGGTCCACATCGCAAAGCAGCACCGACATCGGCTGCCCTTGGCGCTGCGCCCGGCGCAGTTCGCCGTCTTTGACTTCATCGAAGTGGCGGCGGTTGGCCAGGCCGGTCAGCGAATCGCGCAAAGACAGCTCCCGCAGTCGCGCGTTTGCGGCCTGCAGCTCTGTCGTGCGCTCTTGCACCAGCTCGGCCAGGCGGTCGCGGTGCGCGGCCAGTTCGCGTTCGTCCCGATGCTGGCGGTCGATGTATTCGGACAGGCTGGACTGCAGTTGGTTGACCCCGGACTCCAGCAGGCTCAGCTCGTCCGAGCGTGTCGGCGGGCGGTCGAGGTGCAAGGGCTGTGCCAGACTTTTGGGCGCCAGCGCGCCCAGGTGGCGGGCGATGTGACGCACATGCACTGTGACCGAACGATTGAACATCCACATCACCAGCCCCGCCAGCAGCACCGACTGAACCACCTGCGTGACGACGATGCCGACGATTTCGCCCAGCAGGCGGCTGCGCAAAACGCGCTCGTCGCTGTCCAGCGTGAGCGCACCGATGGTCTCGCTGGCACCGGGGTAAGGCTCGTAGGTCAGCACGCGCTGCAGCGTCGGGACGTGGGGTGACGGCGCCCAGCCCGCTTTCCGATGCTCCAGCGTCTCGGTCTTCCCGTTCGCCTGCCGTATCTGGAGGCTGACCCGACCCACGGTGGCGATCTGGCCAGCGCTGTGAATCTGCGTCTGCAGCGCGGCGCGATCCATCTCCCAGATCGACTTGGACAGCGTCCGCTGGAAGACCTGATCGATCAGCGCCAGCTCGGCCGTCATGGACGTGAGCTGGTTTTGCCAGGCCGACCAGATGCGCACAGCCACCGTGAGCAGCGTGAACCCGATGCAGAAACCCACCGTCGCCAGCACCAGCCGATGCCCCAGGGACCCGCGGTGCAGCGCAGGTGGCGGCTGCGTCACAGCCACTTCTTCTTCAAGCGCTCGTAGGTGCCGTTGCGCTTGATCGTGGCAAGGCCTTGGCGAAAGCGCTCGACCGTGCTGTCCGGCGTCTTCAGGCTGAAGGCCATGAACTGGCCGTCGTTGTTGCCCAGGTCGGGCAGGTGCAGCGCCCGCACCAGCAGGGTGTCGGGGTTGTCGCCAGCCTGGCGCGACAGGTAGTGCGCCACCAGGTCGTTGGCGACCCAAAGGTCGACACGCCCCAGACGCAGCTTCTCGTAGTTGAACTCGTACTTGTTGCTCGATTGCAGGTTCTTGCCGATCACAAAACCCTTGGACACGAGGTACTGCTCGCCGGCGTCGGTGTTGACGGTGGCCGTCTGGAGGGCCTTGGCCTCGTCAAGGCTGGTCAGCGTGGCGGTGCTGCCGCGGCGCGCGAACAAATACCAGTCGGACGGCGCGATCGCGCCGACCCATTTGAAGAGCGGCTCGCGCTGCGCGGTTCGCGTGATCGAGTAGATCAGCACGTTCGGTGCGTTCAGAGCGATCTCGTAGGCGCGTGCCCAGGGCATCGACTGGATGTTCGCGGGCTCGCCAATCTCGCGCAGCACCGCCTCGACCACCTCGGTGCTGAGCCCGGTGACCTTGCCCTTGTCGGTCATGTTGTAGGGCGGAAATTCTTCGGTGACGATCCGGATCGGCTCGGTTGCGCTCGCCGCCAATGCGGAGCCCGCCAGCGCCGCCAGCAGCATGCGGCGGAGCGTTCTTGCCATGGCATGGAATCGAATCACGTGATTTCCTCTGAAGCTTGCGTGGCCGCCGGGAGGCCTGCGCTCACCGGGTTCTTCGGTAGTCTGAGCCCCGCCTTGAGTCAACCCCGGTCGCGTTGAACGAATTAGTTGGCAAAGGACGTTGTCTCCTCGTCGCCCGGCGCCTACGTCTTCTCCGGCAGCGTGATGCCGGGGAAGATTTTGATCACCGCCGAGTCGTCTTCGCGGCCGTGACCGGCGCTCGATGCCTGCATGAACATCTGGTGCGCGGTGGCCGAAAGCGGCAGTGGGAATTTGCTGGCGCGCGCGGTGTCGAGCACGAGGCCGAGGTCCTTCACGAAGATGTCGACGGCCGAGAGCGGCGTGTAGTCGCCCGCGATCACGTGCGCCATGCGGTTCTCGAACATCCAGCTGTTGCCGGCGCTGTTCGTGATGACCTCAAACAGCGCGTCGGCCGCCACGCCTTCGCGCAGGCCGAGCGCCATGGCTTCGGCCGCGACCGCGATGTGCACACCGGCGAGCAGTTGGTTGATGATCTTCACCTTGCTGCCCGGCCCGGCGGCGTCGCCGAGCTTGTAGACCTTGGCCGCCATCGCGTCGAGCGCGGCGCCGACCTTCGCGTAGGCCTCGGGTCGGCCCGAAGTCATCATCGTCATCTGGCCGCTCGCGGCCTTGGCGGCGCCACCCGAGATCGGTGCGTCGAGGTACAGCAGGCCACGTTCGGCCAGGCGCTTTTCGAGCGCGACCGACCAGTTCGGGTCGACGGTCGAGCACATCACGAACACGCTGCCGGGCGCCAGCGTTTCAGCCGCACCGTGTGCGCCGAACAGCACCGCCTCGGTCTGCGCCGCGTTGACGACAACGCTGACGAGCACCTCGCACATCGCGGCCAGTGCCGCCGGGTTGGTGCAGGCCGTGCCGCCTTCGGCCGCAAAGGCTTCGGCCGCTTCCAGGCGCACGTCGCACACGTGCACGTTGTAGCCAGCACGGCGCAGCGACGAAGCCATGCCTTTGCCCATGGCGCCGAGGCCGATCACTCCGATGTTCTTGGTCATGTGGTCTCCTGAGATGGATCGTTTCAGGTGTCGATAGTCGCGACGTAGCGCGGCGCTCGCCGCGCTTGGGTGGCTTGCTCGAACGCATAGGCCAGGCTCAGCAGTTTCGCTTCGCTCCACGCGTTGCCGAAGAAGCTCAGGCCCAGTGGCAGGCCACGCAGCATCGCAGCCGGCACCGTGATGGCCGGCGTGCCGGCCACGGCGGCCGGCGAGGTGCTGCCGCCGACGATGTGGTCACCGAGCACCGTGTCGATGCGCCACGCGGTGCCGCCGGTGGGCGCGATCAGCGCATCGAGACTGTGTTCGCGCATCACGGCCTCGATGCCATCGGTGCGGGCGATGCGCAGGCACTTCGCGCGTGCGCCGAGGTATTCGGCATCGGTGAGTGGGCCTTTGGCTTGCGCCTTTTCGAACAGGTCTTGCCCGAACCAGCCCATCTCGCGCGACGCGTTTTTCAGGTTGAAGGCGATCACGTCGGCCAGACTCTTGACCGGCGCGTCGGGCCCCAGACGTTGCAGATAAGCGGCGAGGTCGGCCTTCAGCTCGTAGAGCAGCACGGTCAGCTCGGCATCGTCGATGGTGTCGATCGCGGGCAGCGTGACCGGGTCGATGAGCACCGCGCCGGCGCGCCTGAGCGCTTCGAGCACCGGTGCGTAGGCTTGTTCCGTGAGGTCATGAAAACCGAAGAATTGGCGCGCCACGCCGAGCCGCGCACCACTCAAGGCGTTTGCATCGAGCGCGCTCGTGTAGTCGGTCAGGCTGTGTGGCGCGCTGCCCCGCATGGCTGTGTCGTCGGCATCGAAGCCGGTCATCGCGCCGAGCAGAATCGCGCAGTCGCGCACGCTGCGCGCCATCGGGCCCAGCGTGTCCTGGCTGTGCGCGATCGGGATCACGCCGCTGCGGCTGACGAGGCCCACGGTCGGTTTCATGCCGACGATGCCGCACACCGAGGCCGGGCTCAGGATCGAGCCGTCGGTCTCGCTGCCAACGGCTGCCGCGCAGAGGCTGGCAGCCACCGCGGCGGCCGAGCCCGAACTCGAACCCGAGCAGTTGCGGTCGAGCGCGTGCGGGTTGAGCGTGAGACCGCCACGCGCGCTCCAGCCGCTGGTGCTCTGGCTGCTGCGGATGTTGGCCCACTCGCTCAGATTGGTCTTGCCCAGGATCACCGCGCCGGCCGCGCGCAACTGCTGCACCACGAACGCGTCGGCGGCTGGCTTGCTGCCGAGCAGGGCGAGCGAGCCGGCGGTCGTCTGCATCTTGTCGTGCGTGCTGATGTTGTCCTTGATGAGTATCGGCAGGCCGTACAGCGCGCCACGTGTGCGTCGCCCGAGGTCGAGCGTGCGAGCGATGCCGGGCGCGTCGGGGTTGGTTTCGATCACGCTGCGCAAGTGCGGGCCGGCACGGTCGAGGCGCTCGATGCGTGCGAGGTAGGCCGCGGTGACCTGGCGCGCGCTGAGGCGGCCTGCGGCGAGTTCGGCCTGCAGATCCGCCAGGCTGCGTTCTTCGACCGGGGCGGGGTTCATCGGGTTTCCTCGGGTCTTGAGCCAGGCTGTCGACGGCATCAAGCTGGCTGTGGCGGCCAGCACGGTTCGGCGTCTCAGCCGCGGGCGTGGGTTCATGACGTGCAAGGTGCGTGAGCAGGTGCGTTTGATTGTGCGACACACCTGCACCGCGCGTGCTGCCGCCCAGGTGACAGCGGCTCGTGGTCGATCGTGTAGAACCCGGGCAAGAGAGACGGAGACGCCGATGAGCGAACAGTTCGTGGGCACCATGCCCGTGCAGGAGCGGCAGATGGTTGGCGACTCCGGGCAAACCCCCAAATAACAAGCTGCGCAGCCACGCGATATTTCGTGACTGCCGGGCGCCTGTTTGCAGATGCGCGCCGACCCCCAACCTTCAGGAACATCACGTGGCAGAGCACCCCTGGATCCCCTCTTACCCCGACGGCGTGCGCTGGGACGCCGATCTGCCGCTGATGCCGGTGCAACAGTTGCTCGACGATGCGGTGAAACGCTGGCCCGACCACCCGGCGCTGGAATTCATGGGGCGGGTCATCAGCTACAGCGAGTTCGGCAACCTGGTGAACCGCGCGGCCAAGGGGCTGCAACAACTCGGTGTCGGGCCGGGCGTGCACGTGGGGCTGTATCTGCCGAACACGCCGCACTATCCGATCGCCTTCTTCGCGACGCTGAAGGCCGGCGGCACGGTCGTGAACTACTCGCCGCTCGACGCCGAGCGCGTGCTCGCGCACAAGATCGAAGACAGCGAGACCGACATTCTCGTCACGCTCGACCTCGCGGTGCTGTACCCGCAGATGGCGCGGCTGCTCGGTGCTTCGCGGCTCAAAAAGCTGATCGTCGGCAGCATGGGCGACTACTCGGCTCAGCCGGCCGGTGTGCGCGCGCATCTGCAGGCCGCCGGGCAACTCGCGCCGGTGGCCGCAGACGACAAACACGTGGCCTTCGACGCGCTGTTCGCCAACGAAGGCGACTACGTGGCGCACGCGCTCGGCGACCTGAAGCAGGCGATCGTCGCTTTGCAGTACACCGGCGGCACCACCGGCCTGCCCAAGGGCGCGATGCTGACGCACGCCAACTTGAGCGCCGCGTGTGCGCAGTACATGGCCACGTCGCAAGGCAACCCGCGGGTGCTCACCGAGGGCGAGGAGCGCATGCTCGTCGTGCTGCCGCTGTTCCACATCTACGCGCTCACGGTGAACCTGCTGTTCGGCGTGCGCCTGGGTGCCCTGATGGTGCTGCACCCGCGCTTCGATCTCGACGCGGTCATCAAAGACCTGGTCGACAAGAAGATCAGCATCTTCGCCGGCGTGCCGACGATGTACACGGCGATGATCAACCACCCGTTGGTGAAAGAAGGTGAGCTGCGTTCCCTGCAGTTCTGCGGCTCGGGCGGCGCGCCGCTGCCGGTGGAAGTGGGGCAGCGCTTCTACGAGCTCACCGGCTGCAAGCTCAACGAAGGCTGGGGCATGACCGAAACCTCACCGACCGGCACCTTCACGCCTGTGCACGG
>JBDTTU010000126.1:0-11142 GCA_039930465.1 Burkholderiales bacterium | reverse complement strand
ATGTCGACGAAGGAATGCACCGCCTCGCTGAGCATCGCCGAGCTGCCGGTCCACGCCGCAGCCCCCGCCTTCGTGAAGGCCACAAGCAGGTTGCCGACGAGCGCGGCGTAGATGACCTGGGTCGAGGACGAATTGGCAGCCACTGCTGGGCTACTGACCGCTCAGCACGGGCACGGGCCGCTGCGAGCCACGTCGCTGCGCAGTTGGTTGTCGGTCTTCACGTCGGTCTCTCGGCTCACTGACAAGTTGCAAGACTGGGCCCGGGCGCCTCAGGCGTCTGTGCGCTCACCCACGTTGCACGCTGCTGCCAGTGTGTGTCGCGCCGGGGTGCCAGCCGGCGATGACGGGCTTGCCTGACCGCGCCAACCCACCGCCGCAAGCGCGGCTTCAGCTCAACTCCTGCGCCATCACCGGCCCACCGGTCTGTGCGCTGCCCCACAGTCACCGGCCTGAACCAGCCCCATACTGGGCCACCCCTCGACACGGTCCTCGAAGCACCGCCCTCTTCGGATCGCCTTCGCCACGCGCCTGGCGCCTGCCACCCACCGGAGAGCCGCTTGCCCGTCAACCACCTGATCGAATCGCTCCCGCGCACCGACCGCGCACGCCTGCTGGCGGTCAGCGAAACGACCCACCTCGTTCTGTCCGAGGTCTTGGGCGAGCCGGGCCGCCCGACGCAGCACGTCTATTTTCCAACCGGTGGTTTCATCTCGCTGTTGACGCTGGTTGAAGGGCGCCCGGGCGTCGAAGTCGGGATGGTCGGTCGCGAAGGCATGGTGGGCGCGCAGTTGGCGCTCGGTGTCGTTGCATCGCCATTGAGGTCTCTGGTCCAGGGATCGGGCACGGCGCTGCGGGTCGGCACCAAGGCTTTTCGAGCCGAGCTGGAGCGCAGTGCCGCACTCAGACGACTCATCGATCGATACCTCTACGTGCTGATGGCGCAGCTCGCCACGTCGGCCGCGTGCCTGCGCTTCCACCTCATCGGCCCGCGGCTGGCGCGCTGGCTGCTGATGACGCAAGACCGCGCGGACGCCGACACCTTCCACGTCACGCAGGAATTCCTCGCCTACATGCTGGGCGTTCGACGGGTCGGAGTGACGGCCGCCGCGACAGCCCTTCAGCGCAGCGGCCTGATCGAATACACACGTGGCGCATTGACGGTGCTCGACCGCGCGGGCCTCGAACACATGGCCTGCTCGTGTTATGAAACGGATCGGCAAAGCTACGCAGCGCAACTGTAGGTCGGCGCGCCATCGGCGACGCGGCTGGTTCCCGAGCTCTACCGCACCATGCCGATCATCTACGCCCGGGGCCTGACCGGTCGGGAGCGGTCGACGCGGGCCAACCGCCAGCTCGGCCTGGCGCTGACCTTCGTGGCCGGCGCAACCAACGCCGGCGGCTTTCTCGCCGTGCAGCAGTACACCTCGCACATGACGGGCATCGTCTCGGCAATGGCAGACAACCTCGCCCTCGGTGCCTACGAGCTGGCCAGTGTGCCGGCGTACGACGACGTGTCTGCCGCCATGCGACGGCGCACCGAAAGGTGAGACCAGGGCCTTGATCGCTGGCCGCGCACGACGCGGTGTGTGCCTCAGCGCACAGACGCAAGGCGAGGCCGCGCGCAGGCTCCGGCTCTTCGGTGGTCGAGTCCACATCTCCCGGAATAAGGTCATGACGTACGCGACGCTGATGGTGCACATGGAGCTCGGCCACCCCAACACCGGGCTGCTGAAGATCGCGGGCGATCTCGCCCAGCGCCTTCACGCTGGCGTGATCGGCATCGCCGCACGCCAGCCGCTGCAGATGAGCTACGGCGATGGTTATGTTGCGGGCGATGTCTACGAGCGCGATCTCGACGAGATCACCGCACAACTGAAGGCGGCAGAAAACGAATTCCGCACCGCGCTCAAGGCCCGCGTACCGGTGACCGAGTGGCGATCCAGCCAGACGAGCGCCTACCTGGCCGACTACCTGGCCAGCGAAGCGCGCGGCGCCGACCTGATCCTGACGGGCGCCGCATCCGGCGACTTCCTCGACGCGTCACGCAAGGTCAACACGGGCGCCCTGATCATGCAGGCGGGCAGACCGGTTCTGCTGGTGCCGACCACGGCGAGCACGCTGAAGCTGGACCGCGCCCTGGTCGCCTGGAAAGACACCCGGGAGACACGCCGTGCAGTCTCCGATGCGTTGCCCTTGCTCAAGCACGCGACGGCCGTGACGGTGGCGGAACTCGCGACCGAATACGAGCTGGGCAACGCCCGCAAGCGCGTTGACGACGTGGTGGCCTGGCTGTCGCGCCACGGTGTCAAGGCCGAGGGCCTGGCTCAGCTCTCGACCGGCGACGACGCCGTTGCACTCTATGCACTGGGGCAAGACAGCGGCGCCGACGTGGTGGTGGCCGGCGCCTATGGCCACAGCCGGCTGCGTGAATGGGTTCTGGGCGGCGTGACGCGCGACCTGTTGCTCAGCGCCAACCGCTGCGCTTTCGTCTCGCACTGACAGACGGCCTTCGCAGCGAAAACCACGGAAGTGCAACGACCCATGCCGCGCAGCGCCAAAGACATCGATCGCTCGACCGTCACCTGGAGTACCTCTTCGCGTTGTTGATCGTTCTCGCCAGCCTCGTTATGTAGTGTTTCGCCAAGGCGCGGAAAGCAAGCACGCCTGCCCGGGAAATGGGGCCCGGGAGACGGCAGCGCACTGTGTTCGCCAACGTACAGACCGGCGTTGGCCAAACCGTTACTTTCACGAGCGCGCAGAGCAGTTCAAGGCGCAGGAACCAGCCCAAGCCGAGGCTGCCCGCGAACTTTTCAATCGGACCACTGAAATGACGGCGCACGACCCTGAGCGCGAGGCGGCAAACGACGGCCTCGCATCGACGCATCGACGCGAAGCCGCGAAGCCGCGAAGCCGCGAAGACGATGCAGTGGCTGCGTTCGCGAAACGCGCCATGTCAGCCGGCGCGTCCTCCGAAGAGGTCGCCGAGGTCATCGCAAAGGCTTTTCAGGACATTGCCCGGGTGCTGGTCCCGATCGTCGGCCAGCGCGGCATGGCAGCGCTCTACCGGCGCAGCCTGCACCTTGCCGGCCCGGCCTGCGCCCAGGTCTCTGTACCGATCGACGGGGTTCACATGGCCATGGACACTGCACCACTGCAAGCCGAACTCGCGAAGCAGACTGCGGTGAGTGCCACCGCCGCAGGCACCGAGTTGTTGCAGGCCTTCTACGTGCTGCTGGCCAAGCTGATCGGCGAGTCGCTCACCGAGCGACTGCTGCGCCCGGTCTGGGCCACTTTTTTGAGCGGCTCCGCCGCCCGGGACACCCAACCATGACGAGCAAGGTCATCATCAACCGCCTGGCGACCGGTGTGCCTGGCCTCGATGCGGTTCTCGGCGGCGGGCTGCCGGAGTTCTCGTTCAACCTGATCGCCGGCCAGCCCGGTTGCGGCAAGACGACCCTGGCGCACCAGATCATGTTCGCGCTGGCCACGCCCGAGCGGCCTGCGATCTACTTCACGGTGCTGGGTGAACCGCCTCTGAAGATGCTGCGCTACCAGCAGCAGTTCGATTTTTTCGACACCGAGGCGGTCAACCAGGCGATTCGTTTCGTCAACCTGTCCGACGACGCCATCGCGGGCGACCTCGACAGGGTGTTGCAGCGCATCGTCGACGAGGTCACGACGCACGGCCCTTCGCTCGTCTTCGTCGACTCGTTCCGATCGGTCGTGCTGGCCAGCGAATCGACCGGCGGCCACACGCACAACAGCCTGCAGCATTTCGTGCAGCAACTCGGCATGCTCATGACGAGCTGGCAGGCCACCACCTTCCTGATCGGCGAATACTTCAGCGAGACCGATGCCAACCCAGTCTTCACGGTTTCCGACGGACTGATCTGGCTGCGCCAGAGCGTGCAACGCAACTCCATGGTCCGCAAGATGGAGATCATGAAGATGCGCGGCCAGGCGACCTTGCCGGGTTTGCACACGTTTCGCATTGGCTCGGCAGGCATTGAGGTGTTTCCGCCCGCCAGGGTTGCGATTCCGACGGAATTCGCGACCACAGCCCTTCTCGGTGCGCCGCGACTGCCGATGGGCGTGCCCGGGCTCGACGACATGCTCGGCGGTGGGCTGCCGCGCGGTTATTCGCTGCTCGTGGCCGGGCCTTCCGGCTCGGGCAAGAGCATCCTGGCGGCGGCCTTTCTGGCAGAGGGCGCGCGCGCGGGAGAGGCTGGCGTCATCGCGGCCTTCGAGCAGCACCCGAACCGCTCGCGCAACCGCATCGTGGCCGAACTGATCGCGGGTGGCCGAGTCGGCCTCGTCGAGAACCGCGCCGCCGACCTGTCGATCGATGAGGTCGTGTACCTGTTGATGCGAGAGATCGGCCGCCTGGGCGCCACCCGGGTGGTGATCGACTCCTTGTCGGGCTTCGAGCTGGCATTGGCACCGACTTTCCGCGACGACTTTCGCGAGTCGCTGTCGAACCTCGTCGCCGCCTTGGCCGGGATCGGGGTCACGGTGCTGATGACTTCGGAACTCGAAGACCGGTACACCGACCTGCGCTTCAGCCCTTACGGCACCGCCTTCATGACCGACGCCATCGTCGTGCAACGCTACATCGAGGTGGACAGCCGGCTGAGGCGCGTGATGGCCGTGGTCAAGGTCCGCGCCAGCACCCATTCGGACGAGTTGCGCGAGTACAGCATCGATGCCGACGGCATTCACATCGGCCACATGCTCGCTGACCAGGAAGGTCTGCTGGGTGGCCGCCCCACCAGGAAGCATGCTGCACCGTTGGCTGAAGCGGTGGCGAACAGCCCACTGATGCGGTCGGACGCAGGGCCGCTCCGGAAATGAACAACGCGGCGAACACACCGGGCCGGTCAGTGATTGCCGCCGGAACTCATCTGGCCCGAGTGAACGCCCAGGTGGCGGCGATGCGCGCCGTGCTGGTCGAGTTGCTGCAAGAGGTGGTCGTTGCAGAGACCCGCCTGGACAGCAGCCAGGCCAACCGCCTGATAGAGGCGAATGAGCAGCTCATCCTCAGCGCGCTCGGTGCCCAGGCCGATGCGGACACGGCCACCGGAGCTCTGGACGAAGCGTCTCGGCTGGGAGGGCTGGATGCGCTGACGGGTCTGCCGAACCGCACGGTCTTGCTGGACCGTTTCGAGACCGCCATCTTCAACGCCAAGCGGCACGGCACCCACGTGGCGCTGCTGTTCCTCGACCTGGACGCGTTCAAGCAGATCAACGACACGCTGGGCCATGAGGCGGGCGACCGCGCGCTGCAACTGGTGGCCGACTGTCTTTCGGCGCTGGTTCGCGAGACCGACACGGTCAGTCGCCATGGCGGTGACGAGTTCCTTGTTCTGCTGGCCGAAGTGACCGGCGCAGCAGATGCGGCCATCGTTGCCGGCAAGGTGAATTCGGCGCTGGCGGCGCACAGCCAGGGCGCCCGTTGGAACTTGCGGGCCAGCATCGGCATCAGCGTGTATCCCGAAGATGGCGAAGACGCCAGGACGCTGATCGCGCACGCAGACGCGGCAATGTACCGTGCGAAGAAAGGTGGATCGGGCGACGCCGCGCTTCTTCCACAGCCGCTCGTCCAGGCCGATTCACAGCCGGATCAGACGAGTCAGCATGCGCTGGCGATGGCCGCGCCACAGATGCGTCGACAGAGTCTTCGCGAAGCCAACGAGAGCCTGATCCTCGCTGCCCTCGGGGCCCAGGAGCTTCTGGAGGCCGCGAACGAGGCCCGACGTGGCCAGACGGAACTTCTGTCGATGGTCGCCAGCGAATTGAGCGATTCGTTTTCTCCGGTTCGGCTGGCGGCATCGATGGTCGGGATCGCGGGGCCGCAAGCCACATTGCTTCCACGGGTTCACGCCGTCATTGCCGAACAGGCCGACAAATTGGCGTGGAAGGTCAGGCAGATTCTGGAGCGGCAAGAGCCCGTGGCGGATTCTCGCCAGATCGGAATCCTGGACCCTTGAGCACCTCTGGCGGATGCAGCACGGTGGCGAAGACGTGGTCCCACAGCCCGCTGGTCACGCCATAACAACAGCCATCGGCAGCGTGTCGATGGTGAAGCGCATGCCAGAGCTTGCGCCGCCTTGACCAGGCGCTGCCGGCACGCCAGTGGTGGGTGGCGTGATGCACGACGGCATAGGCGAGGTAACCCGAGAGCACACCGAGAAAGAGTGCGCTCGATGCCCAGAGCGCGCCGAGCGCGAGCGCGGGCAGGAACACCAGCAGGGCCAAAAGTGTGGCGCTCAGGACAGTGGGTGCGCTGACCAGCGCGGTGGGGCGCAGATGGTGCCGCTCATGCCAGACTGAGAACGGCGCAATTCCGTGCAACACGAAGCGATGGATCAGGTATTCGAGCAGAGTCCAGCCCGCAAGTCCCAGCAGCACGAGCGCCGCAGTCTCGACTCCGTGGCCTCGGGGCGAGCCGAGCACGACCCAACCAGAGAGCAGGGATACCGCCACGCCATAGAAGGCGAAGTCTGACCAATAGGCCAGCTTGCCGTGCTCCAGCGAAAAAAGACTCATGCGTTGCCCCCGGGGTTGAATCCTGCATCTGATCAAGCTCAGGCAGTCGTACGCTTTGTCCCGCAACTTAGTCGAGGCGCCATTGCGTGTCGGTGCGCAAGCGCACACCGCGTGCGCTGGGCCGATGCCGGCCATTCATTCGCGATACACGCCCGCGTCGGTCCGGTAACGTACATACAGACGCACAAAGTCGTGGCAAACTGGAAGCGGAGCCTGCATCGATTTCAATCCCGTGGTCAGTGGTGCCTTCGACTCAACCGACTGGAAAGCCCGATGCCCAAGACACTTGGCCCGAAGAAGAACCACCTGCTGGCGTCGCTTCCGCTCGCCGAGTGGGAGCGCTGGTTGCCTCACGTCGAGTGGTTCGAGTTGCCGCTGGGTCAGGTGCTGTACGAATCCGGAGGAGTCCAGACCCATCTGTACTTTCCGACCACGGCGATCGTCTCGTTGCTCTACGTGATGGAGAACGGTGCGTCTGCCGAGATCGCGGTCGTCGGCAATGAAGGCGTCGTCGGCGTTTCGCTGTTCATGGGGGGCGGATCCACCCCGAGCCGTGCGGTCGTTCAAAGCGCCGGAGGCAGCTACCGCGTGAACGCGCTCTTCATCAAGGAAGAGTTCAACCGCGCGCCGGTGCTGCACCTGCTGCTTCGCTACACGCAAGCGCTGATCACGCAGATGGCACAGACAGCGGTTTGCAACCGCCACCACAGCCTCGATCAGCAACTCTGTCGCTGGCTGCTGCTCAGCCTCGATCGACTGCAGGGCAACGAACTCGTGATGACGCAGGAACTCATTGCCAACATGCTCGGCGTGCGACGCGAAGGGGTCACAGAAGCCGCCCTCAAGCTTCAGGCCGCAGCTTGCATTCGCTACGTGCGAGGCCGCATCACGGTACTCGACCGGCCGGCACTCGAGCGGCGCACCTGCGAGTGCTACGAGGTCGTCAAGAAGGAGTACGACCGTCTCCTGCCCGACGTGTTGACAGTCTGAGGCCGGTCGGTGCTGCGGGAAGGCTCCCGCCGGCTGACTTGTCGCCGCCCTCGGGCCCGCTCGAACCCGACACCGTGGATCGAGCCGGGGCATTCGGGCGAGGCGTGGCCCGGAATGCCACCGGGGAACGAGAACTGCAGGAAGAGCGTCTGCAGGCCGGCCGTGTCCTGGCTGATGTCGGGATACACCTCGCTGTAGCTGCCCTCGAGGTAGGTGTTGGCGACCACCGCCGGCGCGCCAGTAGGCGTCGATCAGGCCGAGCAGTTCGGGGGTCAGCGTGGGGGGCTTGTGGTCCATGCGCAAACTTTGCGCAATGCCCCGTCGGTCGTCTGTTTGTTATCGCACAGAGCCGACGCGGTGGGCACGCGGGCGTGACGCGGCCCGATCACCAAGCCGCCGCACGGCACGCTTGGGCAGCGTCGCCAAAGTGGTCAACAGCGGCGCAGTTTCAGAAACGCCAGGCCGGCCATCACAGCGTCGTTCAACGCATCGTGTGCGTCACGGGATGGCAGTTCAAGCTCGCGCATGATCGTCTCGAAACGCAGGTCGATCCGTTCGTTGCGCAGGTGGGCCGGCAACTGGCGGTTCTTCATGTCGTAATACAGCGCCGAGATGTCGATCTTGGGCTGCGGCAACCCCACGCCGAGCATGGGCCAGATGGCGCGGTTGATCATGCCCACGTCGAACTCGAGGTAATAACCCACCAGGGGTCGGCTGCCAATGAACTCCAGCAGTCGCCGCATGGCCTGTTCGGGCGGCATGCCCGCTGCGACATCGCTTTCGCGCAGTCGATGCACGCGCATGCTGGCCTGCGCCATGGAACGCTCGGGGCGCACGATCAGTTCCAGCCGTTGGCTCGTCAACAGGCGGTTGCCGACGATCCGCACAGCGCCGATGGAGATGATCTCGTCGCGGCTCACGTCGAGCCCGGTGGTCTCGCAATCGAGCGCCACCCATTCGTCAGCGGGTGGTGCGTCGTACATGAACGAGAAATGCGCGTCGGCAAGGTGGTACAGCAGCCAGCGGCGCCATGGCGCGGCCCACCACCGGCGCCAGCCGCCCCAGGGACGCGACGCCGCCGCCAGCCCGTTCACCGTTCCTCCAGATGGAACTGGTTGCGCACCAGGGCCTTGAAGCGCTTGACGACAGTGAGTGCGTCTTTCAACAGGTCGCGCTCGAGGCTGCTCAAGCGATCGGCGCGCACGCCGCCACTCACCACAAGGCCAGCGTCGAGCTCGGCCAGGCCGGCCTTGAGTTTCAAGCCGATCAGGAACTGCAGGCAGTCGGCAAGGTCGGTCGCCAGCGCGCCGGGCAGCCGGCCGGCGGCGACGAGCGCGTCCAGGCGTGCCGCGGTTCCTGCCGCTTCAACATGCTCGCGCAGCGCCAGGCTGCGCACGCCGTGCACGACCGGGAAGATGGCCAGCTTCTTCAGGTCCAGCATCGGTTTGCCATGCTCGCCGATGGCCCGCAACCGGTTCCACCAGCCGCCGGCCTCTTCCGGGAAGGAGTCGATGGCGGCTGCGAACCGGCCGAGCAGTGCGTCATCGGCCGCGACGAGCTGGCCGACCTCGTTGCGCACGCCCGCCAGCAAAGAAATATCGCCGGCCACGGCCTTCGCGTCGATGAAGATCGCCAACGCCATCAGGCCGTGCGGATCGGGCCGCAGCAGCCAGCTGCGCACCAGCACCGCAAAGTCGCTCGCGCTTCGCCGCCATGCGGGGTTGCTGACCATGATCCCGCCCGGGCAGTCGGGGTAGCCGAAGTCGCGCAATGCGGCCGAGAACCGCTGGCACGCATCGGCCACGTCTGTTTCGCTGGCGCTGGCACCATCGCGCAGGATCAGCCCGTTGTCCTGGTCGGTCTTCAGCAACTGCTCGCCGCGCCCTTCGCTGCCCATCACGAACAGGCAGCTGTCGGCCAGCAAGGCGGGCGGCGCGACGAGCTGCCAGGTGCGTTCGAACAACTTGGCGTTCAGCGCCTGCACCAGCGTGCCGATCTGGAAGACCCGCGTCCCGCCGCGGTACAGCAGCGCGACGAAGCGGGTGATCTGGCCGGCCTGCACGCGAAGCGCATCGAGGTCGCGAGCCTGCACGATCTGCACCGTGATCAGGTACGAATGGTTCGAGAGAAAGCTCAACAGGTCGAGCTGTTCGAGCAGCCCGACGATCCGCTCCCCGTCGGCGACAACGAGCCGGTGCACCTGGTGCCGGATCATCAGTGCGAGCGCATCGAACAAGGGCGCATCGGGCGCGATCGACACGAGTTGGAAGGTCGCCAGCTCGCGCACCTCGAGCGTGGCCAGCGAGCGGCCGTCGAGCACCGCACGCTGCAAGCCGGTGTTGGTGAAGATGCCCAGACGCGTGCCGTCTCGCACGAGCACGCTGCTCGTGTGCTGCGCCTGCATCAGCGCGGCCACAGTGACGATGTCGGTCGCGCCGCTCACCACGTGCGCCGGGCGCAGATAGGCCTCGGCCACTGGCGCCATCGTCAGGGCGTGCATCTCGCGCTCGCTGTGGCGCTGCGCGAGTGCGCCGAGCTTGTGCGACAGGTCCGAGAACAACAGCGCGCCAAAGGTGGCGTTGCGCGAGATCAGTTCGTTGACGGCGGCCTTGGCCAGCTCATAGACCAGCACCTCTTCGTTCGCAACGAAGCGGCTGCTCGCGCGCCCGGCCACCAGCCCGCGGCCATCGAAGCAGTCGTGCGGCCCGTAGCTGGCGACGATCTCACCCGCATCGAGCTGCGATACATGGCCCTTGATGACGACGAACAGATGCGTCGGGACAGTGCCGGGCTCGAGCATCGCCTCGCCTTCGCGAAAGTACGCAATGTCGACCGCAGCGCGCACGAGGCGCTGCTCGTCGGCGTCGAGGCAGTCGAACGGCGACGCCGAGAAGTCGAAGGCGTTGGGCATGGCAGATCATGAACCTCGCGCGCCTCTGTGGCGTTCGGTTCAGGCAGCGAACCAAATCAACGTCGCCATGGCACGCCTTCATTGTGTTGGCTGGCGCACAGACGGCGCCGCCGCCACAGGCCAATGTGCGAACAATCTTTGAAGACTTTGACCGCGCGCAAGGTTTGCGTTTGCCATGCTGCCATCCTGACGGGAGCAGGTGCCGAGATCTCGCGCTGCGAACACGGAAACCAGAATGGGCCAGCCATCACCCGCCAAGTTCCTCCCGCCAGCCAGCGTCAGCGAATCTGCGTTCGTCTCCGGCATGCCGGCCTACGAAGCGCTGGTGGCCGAGGCCGAGGCAGACCACAGTGCCTACTGGGCACGTCTGGCGCGCGAGTTCATTGTCTGGAAGACACCGTTCAGCAAGTCGCTCGACGACAGCGGGGCGCCGTTCTTCAAATGGTTCGAAGACGGCACGCTGAACGTCTCGTACAACTGCCTGGACCGGCAGGTCGAACGCGGCCTGGGCGACAAGGTCGCGATCATCTTCGAGTCCGACGGCGGTGATGTTGCGCGGGTCACGTATGCCGAGTTGCTGGCCCGCACCTGCCGCCTGGCCAACGCGCTCAAGGCGCGCGGCGTGAAGAAGGGCGACCGTGTCGTCATCTACATGTCGATGAGCGTCGAGGGCGTGGTCGCGATGCAGGCTTGCG